>NZ_KI912266.1:4596786-4907685 GCF_000235425.2 Pseudofrankia saprophytica | reverse complement strand
ACACCCGGCGGCCAGCGCCGTGACCACCGCGGCGGCGGCCAGGGCCGCGCGCCGCGGGTGGCCAGGACGTCGCCGTCGCCGGGGGCTGGGCAACTCGCCTGAACTGTCCGGATCGCTTTCGCTCATCGCCGTCCCGCCGCCTCGATTCGCCGGTGTCGCTCGTGTCAGCGCTTCGCCCGCAGCCGTGAGGTTACCGCCGGCAGATCGGCGTAGGTGACGATGCCCGGCGGGGCGGCCACGACGGCGGGGATCGCGTTGACGACCGGCATGGCTGTGATCATCGAGCCCATCGCGGACGCGTCCTCGAGGGTGAACGTGCTGATGTCCGCGGGCAGGACGTCGACGCGCAGGTTGATCTGCGGTGTGCCGCGCACCTCGATGAGGTAGGCCATCGCGATGTCCCACGCCGGGTCGAGATCGCCCGCGACCGTCCAGCGCACCTGGGCCTCGACGAGGTCGATGCCGGCCTCGGCTCCGATCCAGCGGACGTCGATACCGGCGACGGTGCCGTGTTTCACGGCCCGGCCCGGGACGTCGGCGTCGCTGGTGGCATGGGCGAACTGGACCTCGCAGCGGATGTCGTCGAGCGCCAGGCCGAGGTGGGCGGCGATCGACTCGACGGCGTCGCCGAAGACGGCGGTCGCCTTCTCGATGTCCTCGGCATGGCCGGGATCGCCCGCCGGGCGGCCCCAGCCGAGCTCGTCCTGGTTCGCGTCCGCGGCCCAGAGCCCGATGTTGAACGACTCGGTGACCCGGACGTAGTTGACCTCCCGGCACGGTCCCGAGGCCACCGTGGCGATGTACTCGGCGAAGCCGGGATTGATGCCGCTGCCGAAGAGGCTCGCGTTGCCGGCGAGGGCGGCCTCCTGCAGCGCGGCGCGCGTCTCGAGGCCGTAGGCGCGGCCGGTGATGAAGCCCGCGGTCGAGACGACGTTGACACCCGCGCGCAGCAGGCGGGTCAGATGATCGACATCGGGATGCAGCGGCATGTAGACGACACAGTCAGGCTTTAAGGCGATGACGGCGTCGATGTCATCGGTGGCGGCCACACCAAGGGTGCGCCCGAGTTCGGTGAGGTCACCGACATCCTGGCCGACCTTCTCCTTGCTGAAGGCGTACGCACCGACGAGTTCGAGGTCCGGGCGTTCGACGATCGCCTTGACGGCCTCCCGGGCCACTTTCCCCGTCGTCCATTGCACGATCCGCAGGGGACGTCCGGCCAGCGTCATGAATCTTCTCCTCTGCCGCGGGGGACGGCGTTGATACTCGGTTTAGAACGTCTGACCGCCGCGCTGTTGACGCTGAGGTTCGACCATCACGGCCTCGGCCAACTCCATCTTGTGCGGTCGCCCAATTTTGCTCGCCCGGTGTCTAGCACATGCCCACTGGTTCGGCAAGCCCGCCCTTTGCGAACCGCGATCGCGTTCCCGTCGGGTCAAGCGGAAGCGACAATGGCCGCGGTGGGCGGGAGTCATAGGGACTTCGGTGGCGCCGGCCGTATCGCCGGCTGTGCCCGATCCTCGCATGCGGCCGCGCGTTGCTGCACTCGGTGCCACGGATGCGGCTGGCGTGGTGCTCACTCCTGGCCCGCGACGGCCCGACGCTCGTCGGCGCGGTCGCGAGGTCGTTCACCGCCTCCGCGCTGACCTGGTCCTTCTGCCGGTCCGTCGCGCGTCGAGCTGGCTCGGGGGCGTGGGCGTGGTCGAGCCGTGGGGCGCGAGTAGTGATTCCGGGTGCGCTTGCGGGTCGGGCTGGGCGTGTGCTAAAAATTCGTCAATCACCGTTTTGGCGACCGCCCAAGACTCCTGGATATCGTGTGTCCGAAGCCTGGAAGGCGGCTGGGATGACCGACTGGACCACCATCGACTTCTTCAACGACGAGTCGCTTGTGGAAGACCCGTACGCCTACTTCGATGACCTGCGTTCGGTGTGCCCGGTGCTCCCGCTGCCGCACCTCGGCGTGGTGGCTGTGACTGGCTATGACGAGGCGCACGAGGTGTACCGCGATGTGGACACCTTCTCGTCGTGCAACTCGGTGATCGGTCCGTTCGCCACATTCCCGGTGCCGCTCGAAGGCGACGACGTCGGCGAGATCATCGACCGTTACCGGGACCAGCTTCCGATGAACGAGCACATGGTCACGATGGACCCGCCGATGCACACCCGCGAGCGGGCGCTCGTGATGCGGATGCTCACGCCGAAGCGGTTGCAGGAGAACGAGGAGTTCATCTGGCGGCTGGCCGACCAGCAGCTGGACGATTTTCTCGCGGACGGCCGCGGCGAGTTCATCCGCGGGTTCGCGCAGCCGTTCGCGATGCTGGCGGTCGCCGACGTGCTGGGCGTGCCCGAGTCCGACCACCAGCGGTTCCGGGAGGGTTTCGGCCTGTCCGCCAGCCCCGGCAAGATCGGTGCCGGCGGCGAACACGACGGGGAGCTGAACTCGCTCGGCTGGCTCGACAACTGGTTCGCCCGCTACATCGAGGACCGGCGCCAGTCCCCGCGGACCGACGTGCTGACGCAGATGGCGGCGGCGACCTATCCGGACGGGAGCGTCCCGGAGGTCATCTCGGTCGTGCGGGCCGCCACGTTCCTGTTCGCGGCCGGGCAGGAGACCACCGCCCGGCTGCTCGGTTCGGTGCTGAAGTACCTGGCCGAACACCCCAAGGTCCAGGACGAGCTTCGGGAACACCGTGAGCTCATCCCGGACCTCATCGAGGAGACGCTGCGCGTCGAGAGCCCGGTGAAGGCCGACTTCCGCCTCGCCCGGCGCGCCACGACCATCGGTGGCGTCGACGTGGCGGCGGGGACACCGGTCATGCTCCTCAACGGCGCCGCCAACCGCGACCCCCGGCAGTTCGAGTGCCCGGCCGAGTTCCGGCACGACCGCAAGAACGTCCGCCAGCACATCGCCTTCGGGCGGGGAGTCCACTCCTGCCCCGGCGGCCCACTGGCCCGCGTCGAGGGCCGTATCAGCCTGGAGCGCATCCTCGACCGCACCCGCGACATCCGGCTCTCCGAGGAGCACCACGGGCCGGCCGAGGCACGGCGCTTCAAGTACGAGCCGACCTGGGTGCTGCGCGGCCTGACCGAGCTCCACCTCGAGTTCACGCCCGTCGAGGGCGACAGCCGCGGCTGACCCATGGGCCGCCTCGGGCCCTGCCCCTCCAGGCGACTGGGGCAGGGCCCGAGTGCGTCATGGCAGGGCCCGCGCCGGCGGGGGCCCGGCTGGTTCCGCCGGCTCGGCTGGCCCGGCTGGCCCGGCTGGCCTCCGGCTCATGATGTGCCCTGATAATCTGGCCGGCACGACACGGCGTGAACCGTGCGGAACCGGCCGTCGCGCCGCGATATGAAGGACAGATGGTAAGCCAGCGTCGGACGGCTTCAGCCGAGTCGGGGAGGCGTGAGCAGCTGCTCGACGCCGCGGAGCGGCTGCTGCTGGAGGAAGGCTACGCCGCTGTCACCTCGCGCCGGGTGGGTGCGCGGGCCGGCCTGACGCCCCAGCTGGTGCATTACTACTTCCAGACGATGGACGACCTGTTTCTACAGGTGTTCCGCCGGCGCGCGGACGCGGGCCTGGAGCTCCTACGGGAAGTACTCGGTTCCCAGCCGACGCTGCGGCAGCTGTGGGAACTGCGCGAGACCAGCGTCACCGGCAGCAGGTTCAACCTCGAGTTCATGGCGCTGGCCAATCACCGCAAGGCGATCCGGTCGGCGCTCGTCGAGTATTACCAGCGTTACCGCCAGCTTCAGCTCGACGCTTTCACGGTCGCGCTCACCGACCTCGGAGTCCCTCCAGAACGGTGTCCGCCGCTAGTCGCCCAGCTGGCGATGATCGGAATGACCCAGATCATGACGATCGACGTCGATCTGGGCATCGCGTCCGACTACGAGGCCGTCGGCGCCTTCATCAGCGCCCAGATCGAGGAGCTGGCTGATCGGCGTCCGCCGGCCGGCGAGGCCTGATTCGGACGCCGTCGCGGAACGGCGTCCGGCGAGGTGACCGTCCCTGGTCGTGGCGCCCACCGCATCGCAAAGGCCCGCACCGTGTTCCGGTGCGGGCCCGCGCGTCGATGCCGGCCGTCACACCGGCGCCACACGGTACTTCACGGTGACGTCGGC
Source organism: Pseudofrankia saprophytica (assembly GCF_000235425.2). NCBI lineage: Bacteria > Bacillati > Actinomycetota > Actinomycetes > Frankiales > Frankiaceae > Pseudofrankia > Pseudofrankia saprophytica. The sequence goes on along the minus strand of NZ_KI912266.1, from coordinate 4,903,566 downwards.
GGAGTCTCGGTCCAGCTCGGCGATGGATCTCGTTGTCTGTCGCCCACGGACGGAGCAGGAGCCGGGGCCGGGTGGTGGCCGGCGGGCGTGCCCTCGACTACCGGACGCCGCCCGCCAACTACCGCCGTGCGGATTGCTATTTGCGGGAGGCGCCTTCGCGCCGGTACGAGAACGGACCGGGCAGGTCCACGCTGGAGAGGCCGCCCCGACGGTGCTTCGACCAGAGCCGCCAGGAGATGCGCCCGAGTTTGAGCGTGACCGATGACACCCCGTTCTCGCTCACGTTCACGTAAAACGGACCGTAATGGGGACGACGGGTGTAGCGCAGGCCCATGTCAGCGCTCCAGTAGAGACAAGGAAGTGCTCCGGAGGGGAACACCGCGCCGACCTTCGGCGACGATGATCCTCAGGTTCCCCGTTTTCGGCAGGTTAACCCTTTTGGGTGGTCATCCGTACCCGGGCTGCCGACCGCGACGGCGGGCCGGCGTACCCGCATAGGGGCCGCTCCCGCCGGTGCCGACGAGACGTCTCGTCGGCACGGGCCGCTACCACCCTGTCGGCGGGCCGGCGGCGCGGCCGCTGACGGCATAGCGAAGCTCGAAGATCACCCGCTGCTGCCCGGCTATCGTCGCAGGTCTGTGCGAGCGCCGTTCGCGCACTGGACGGCATGAGCGGATTCGACCCGTCGGCCTTCGATGTCTTACACGCTCGTGGACGCGCCGCCGACGGGCTCCGGAACAGCCTGCCACCCGGGCCTCCCGTGGATCTTGCTGGGGCGCGACTACCACCTATCCGCCGGGCGCCAGTGCCCGCGCACAGACAGCGATCACTCCTCCTCGGCCGGCGAAGCTCGGCGCATGATCGCCGAGTGGGTATGAGGTGCGGCGCACCGGCCCCTTTTGTCTGATCTACGCATACTCGGCTGTGACCAAGGTGTTGTCCGTCTCCCGGATCGGCCGGAGATCACCGGCTGGATACACGGTCGGATCGGCGCCCGGCTGACGAAGATCCATGGCAGGCGGCCCGCTGAAGGCTGATCTCCGACGGAGGCGTCCTGGTTACCGCGGCCGCGCGGAGGGGTGAACCTCGGTGGTGGGTGCCAGTCTTGATCGGCCGCAGGCTGGCCGACGCCATCCTGCCGGCGGCCGTCACATCGAGACCAGCGTCCGCAGGACGTCGACGAGCCAAGTCCACCGGGTCACCTGGACGGGCAGGATCCCGGCGCGGTGCCAGTCTCCCGGTAGTCAAACAGGCACCCAGCGTGTTTTTCGACCTTTGCGCCCATAGCGTTCGTCGACCTACTACAGTCGTGTGAGACAGCACGCGGACCTTCGCCCAACCCATGGGCGAACTACTACTTTCCACTTGCCTGAACGTTCTCTTGGCGCCCGCGTAATGGCGGAGCCAGGCCGCAGGCTTTCCCGGAAGGGCTCCGCCTTGCCTACTCATTTCTTCAACAGCGTCACCGGAAAGGTGGCAATCACGTCGGTCGCGACCGTGGCCGCCGGTGCCGGTCTGGCCGGAACGGCTCACGCCGAGACCCATTTCAATCCGGGTGGAGTTAGCTCGGTCGACGGCGACTGGATTCGTTACGAATCATACACCCAATACAGCGGGTCGGTCGCGCACGCGATCAACGCATGGTACAAGGACGGCGGCATTAAGTTCGGCTATGACGACATCTTCAGCATAACCGACCTCGAAATCGGGGACGCGAACCGCTCGGACGTCTCCTGGCTGGGTAGGTGGTCGCATAACATAGCCGCAGACAAGATCGATCTGAACGTATACTTTCTGGGGCCGTCGGTGAGCGACAAGAGTAACTCGGTACTGACCCATGAACTCGGCCATGCCCTGGGAATTAACGACCACACGCAGACAACCGGTATCCTCATGTATCAGACCATCGCGTCGCCCCCAATCCAGGCGCCGACGCAGCACGACTGGGACGACTACAACACCCTCTGGTTCTAGGAGAACTCTTCGCCATGACCCCGAAAGAGTGGATCATCAAGGCCGGTATTTTTGTGTCGGGCGCGGCTGTAGCAGCGGGTGCCTTCCTGGTCTGGGGCCCGGACGGCGACGATTCCACCGCCGCCGGTAGCCGTGAGCTCCAGGTCGACGTGGCGCACGGCTCGTTTGCGTTCGACATCGACGACGAGAAGCAGGTCACTGTCTTCGCGGACAACGTTTTCGTTGGGCAGGTCGTCGAACGAGTTGGCAGCAGGGCGGTGGACGGGCTCGAGGTCCAGTTCAAGGTGAAGGTCAAGGAGAACCTTAAGGGAACCCTTCCTGCCGAGGTGACTGTGAACCAGGAGGGCGGCTACGACCCGGAACAGAGCCGGCTGGTTCTGTTCGCGGACGACCTGCCACTCTCGGCCGGGGGTACCTACATCTTCTCGACCAGGTACAACAAGGAGCTCGGCTTTCACACGCTGGTCCCCCGGTCCGGGGATATCAACGTGACGGACCTGTCCGACTCCGCACTCGCGAACGCGATCAGCAAGCGGCGCGGCGTCGTGGAGTCTGTCGCCGGGGTGGAACCGCCGAAGTGAGCATCACGTCAACCATGGCGGAGACGGTTGCTGCCGCGCCCGTGGACGGCGCGGCGGCGGCCGAGGAGGTCGCCGCATTCCTGCGGGGGGTTCTTGGCGCGGATGTCGACATCCAGCCGGGGGCGAGACTCGTCGATGACCTGGCGCTCGACTCCATGCAGCGACTTGAACTGCTGGCCTGGCTATCCACCAGGGGAGCGGATGTCGGCGCAGCCGAAGTCGCGGCTCTGGTAACTGTGCGCGATGTTGCCGGCCTGGTAAGTCAGACGACCCGGCCGCACGGCGACACGACGGAGGCGACCGCCACTCCGCAGAGCTGGATGGTGGCGGCACCGACAAGGCGTCATGACGAGCGATTCGCCCTCAGCCCGCTGACGCCGGAAATAATGCCGTTTCTCTACCAGCTCGCGATCTCCGAGGAGGTGGGCTTCCGCTGGCGGTTTCGGGGAAACGTGCCACCCTTCGAGGCCTTTCAGGCCGGGCTCTCGCGAGGCGTCCACGTACAGTTTGTCGTAGCCGACAGGAGGAGCGGTGAGCCGGTAGGGCACGTCGTGGCGTACAACGCGGACCACAATCTTGGGCTGTGCTACGTCGGGGGTGCATTCGTCCCACGCCTGATTTCCTCCGGGCTTCCCATGGAAGTGATGGCGATGTTCGCCCGGTATCTGTTTCAGGTGTGGCCTTTCAGGAAACTGTACCTGGAGGTTCCGGAGTTCAACTATACGTTGATCGCCAGTGGCGCCGGCCGGTACTTCGACGTAGAAGGCCGGCTGACCGAGCACAGCTACTACAGCGGCCGCTATTGGGACGAGTACCTGCTAGCTCTCCGCCGGCACCATGTCGGGCTGGCGCGCTGAGGGCGCTTCCGCCGCGTGCCGCGACGATACGCCATTGATTGAACTCGCCCGTGTCGGTGCTTCCTTCCTGCCTCGGGCGCGGGCGAGCTTTCTTTCTCACAGATAGGGGCATTCGTTCGGTGGTTGGTCTCCTGGACGGGATTTTCGAGGCGAGGCTCGGGCCTGGCAGAGTGGTGTTCCTGGGGGCAGCGGGCTCGGCGGACCGCGAGCTGGACTGGGGGAGCTTCTTCGGTGAGGCGGAACGGGTCGCGGCCTGGTTGCAGAATGCTCGGGGCGTGGGACCGGGAAGCCGCATCATGGTGCTGGCATTGCCGTCGCGGGAGATGGTAACGGCGGTCGTCGGCGTGTGGCTGGCGGGTGGGGCGGTGACGTGCGCGCCAACGCCGGCGCGCACGACGGACCTGGCATTGTTCGTCGAACAGACCCGGCAGCGGGTGGCCGCGCTAGGCGATCCGCTGGTTTTGCTCGGACCGCCCTTCGACGGGCTCGCGGGGGCGCTTGCCGAGGGCGGTGCCCGAGTGGACGACCTGGTCGACGTTGTAACGGCAGAGCCGGCTGGGGCGTGGAAGCCGCCCGACCTCGTGGACAGCGATCCGGCGGTGCTGCAGTTCACCAGTGGCACCACGGCCGCGCCGAAGATCGTCCAGGTTGGCCACGGGAACCTCGCCGCGAACATCGTGGCGATCAAGGACCGGGCTCGGCATGACGAGGTCCACGGCCGGATGCTGACGTGGCTGCCGCTCTCGCACGACATGGGTTTGGTGGGGGCATTTGCGCTGCACCTGACCTGTGGGCATTGTGACCTGCTGATCAGCTCACCGACGGATTATCTCGAGGCGCCGGGATCCTGGATGGACAACGTGTCCAGGTATCGTGCGACGGTCGTCGTCGGGCCGGCGTCGGCATATGCGCTCGCGCGTCGGCTGCTGGACAACGGGCCGGTGCTGGACCTGTCGTCGGTCGAGGTTGCGCTGTGCGGTGGTGAGCCGATCGAACCGGCAGCGATTGAGGGGTTTCTCGACGCGGCGGCGCGGCACGGTCTACGGCGGGAGGCGTTTCTACCCGCCTACGGCCTGGCCGAGGCGACCCTCGCAGTCACTATGCCCGAACCCCATCTGGGTTTGCGCGTCGACACCGTCGACGCCGATCGGCTGGCGAAGGAGCAGGTCGCGGTTCCTGCCCGGCCGGGCGGCCGGGCCCGCCGGTTGGCACTGCTGGGACGGCCAGTCCCCGGCGCCGGGGTCAGGATCGTCGACCCGGTGACCGGTGCCGCATGCGCGGAGCGGGTGGTCGGAGAGATCCACGTGTCCGGCCCGTCGATCGCGGGCTACCTTCCAGTCCCAGCCAACGTCGGCGACGGCGAGGCGGGTGTCGAGGTGCGGTGGGACGCGGCCGGCTGGCTGGCGACCGGAGATCTGGGCTACCTCGTCGGCGATGAGCTCGTCGTCTGCGGCCGCGCCAAGGATGTGATCATAGTTGGTGGTCGCAACCTGCACCCCGAGGAGATCGAACAGGCCGCTGCCCAGGTTCTTGGGGTCCGGCCTGGCAACGTCGTCGCGTTCGCGACCCGCCACACCGGATCGGCGACCGACGCGGTGACGATTGTCTTCGAGATCCGCCCCGGCCACGACGAGTCAGCCGTGCGCGAGCAGGTCGTCCTCGCGGTCGCCACCACCGTCGGCGTGCGGCCCGCCGTCCGCGCCGTGCCACCGGGGTCGGTTCCGAAGACGCCGTCCGGCAAGCTTCGGCGCGCCGAAGCGGCAAAGCTGTGGGGAGAAGAACGGTGAACCGCGGCACGGTCACCCGCCATGAGACCGGCGCCGTCGGCGGCGGCATCACCCAACAGCTTGCCCAGACGGTCGCCAGCGCGGCTGGCAAGGTCCACGAAGCGTGGGCTGTCACTGACACCGGCCGCCGTGTCACCCTGCTTGCCGACATCTGCGCCGACGACGTGGCCTACGCCAATCCGCTGCGCAACTGCCGCGGTGTCCAGGCCCTGTCCGAGCTGATCTCCGAACTGACCGCGGCCTACCCCGGCTATCTGCCCACCCGCACCTCCGGCGTCGACGCCCACCACGACGCTGCCCGCTACGAATGGGCCCTGCGTGACCGCGCCGGTCAGACGGTCCTCGCTGGCATCGAGATCGTCCACTTCACCCCCGGTGGTCGGCTGACCTCGATCGTCTCCTTCTTCGGCCAGCCTCCCGCCATCCGTTACACCTATCAGGCCTGAAATGCTCACCCGCCACACCCATGGGCCCGCCGGCGCCAGGGCGGCTCGGGCGGGGCTGGTGTGGCCATCCAGCCGCCGCTTCCGCGACGCCACCCCCGCCGAGAAACTCGTCCACCTCGCCGAGATCCGCGACCAGTCCGGCTTGGCCCACTTCGACGAACCCGCGATCCCCGGCCTCCCTAAAGGCGGCGGTTACTTCGCAGTCACCCGCCACGCCGACGTCGTCGACGCCACTCGGCGCCCCGCCGACTTTTCCTCTGCCCACGGCACACTGTGGATCAACGACCTGCCCGCCGACCTCAACGAGCTCTACGGGTCCATCATCAGCATGGACGCCCCCCGTCACAGCCGGCTGCGCCGCATTGTCGCGACCGCGTTCACCCCCCGCGCCATCCGGGCCCTACACCATCACATCGGACAGGCCGCCACCGATACGGTCCGCGCCGCCGTCGCCCTCGGTGAGTTCGACTTCGTGACCGACCTGGCCACCCCGTTCCCTCTCACCGTCATTTGTGACCTGCTCGGCATACCCGACAGCTATCGGGCCGAGGTCCTGGCCGCCTCCAACGTCATCGTCTCCGGTGGTGACCCCGATCTGATCCCTGACCAGACCAACCCCGTCATCGCCTTCCTAGACGCCGGCCGCACCCTGACCGCCCTCGCGACTGACCTCGCCGAACACCGTCGACATCACCCCGCCGACGACCTCGTCACCACCCTCGTCCATGCACAGGTGGACGGCGGCCGCCTCACCATCGCGGAGATCGCTGCCTTCGTTACCCTGCTCACGTTCGCCGGCCAGGAGACCACCCGCAACACCATCGCCCTCGGCTATCTCGCCCTCCACCGCAACCCCGCCGCCCGCCGGGAATGGGCTGCCGACTACGAACGCCTTGCCCCCACCGCCATCGAGGAACTCCTGCGCCATACCAGCCCGGTCGCGTTCATGCGCCGTACCGTCACCCGTGACACGACCCTGGGTGGACAGCACCTCGCCGCCGGAGAAAAGATCATCCTCTACTATCCGGCCGCTAACCACGACCCTGCGGTCTTCGCTAACCCACACCACCTCGACCTCGTTCGCACCCCCAATCCCCATCTCGCCTTCGGCGGCGCCGGCCCCCATTACTGCCTCGGCGCCCACCTCGCCCGCAGCCAACTCACCGCCATGTATCGAGAACTCCTTCACCAACTCCCGCACCTCGACATCACCGGCCAGCCCGAATATCTCCGCTCCACATCCGTCAACGCCCTCAAACACCTCCCCGTCAGGAACCGGGCAGGCTAAGAGCGCCGCCACGGTGACCGGTCAATATCACCCGCCAACCCTTTTCCGAACATCCGGTGGCGAGGTCTTCGTGCGATCTCGTCACCGACGGGCGCCTCGGTCCGGCGCCACGAGTTCGACGCCGGTCTTGACGATGTCCGGATCGGCGTGGTGGCGGCGGCGATGGTGCAGTTCGTGGACGCTCCGGACGGTTCGTCGACCACTAGGGCCTGGTTGGCTGGCCCGACTCGCGAAGATGGAGGTAAGAGGTAGGCCGGCCAGGCCGCCCGCTGCTCGGGCGCCCGGGCCGGACCCGTGACACCACCTGGAGATGATGTGAGTCAGCGCGACTTTGGGGCCATCCACAGCCACGGGCTGGTCCGGGTCGCGGCGGCGACCCCGCTGGTCGCGACCGCCGACCCGGCGCGCAACGCGGACGCGACGGTCGCGCTGGCCCGCGAGGCGGACGCGGACGGCGTCGACGTCGTCGTCTTCCCGGAGCTCGGCCTGTCCTCCTACGCGATCGACGACCTGCACCTGCAGGACGTCCTGCTGGACGCCGTCGAGGACGCGGTCGCCCAGGTGCGCGACGCCTCCCGCGACCTCGGGCCGCTGCTGCTCGTCGGCGCGCCGCTGCGCCGGCGCGGCCGGCTGTACAACACCGCGCTGGCGATCTCACGCGGCCGCGTGCTCGGGGTGGTACCGAAGACGTTCCTGCCGAACTACCGGGAGTACTACGAGAAGCGCTGGTTCGCGCCCGGGGCCGGCATCGTCGGTGAGGAGATCTCGGTCGCCGGCCAGACGGTGCCCTTCGGGACCGACCTGATCTTCGCGGCGACGGACCTGCCCGACCTGGTGGTCGGCATCGAGATCTGCGAGGACTACTGGGGCCCCATCCCGCCGTCGTCCTACCTGGCGATGGCCGGCGCCACGCTGCTCGCCAACCTCTCGGCGTCGAACATCGTCGTGGGCAAGTCCGCCGAGCGCGCCCTGCTGTCGGCCGCCCAGTCGGCCCGGGCGATGGCGGCCTACGTCTACTCGGCGGCGGGTACCGGTGAGAGCACCACCGACCTGTCCTGGGACGGCCAGGGCACGATCCACGAGCTCGGCGACCTGCTCGCCGAGTCCGAACGGTTCGCCGAGACACCGCAGCTGCTGGTCGCCGACGTCGACCTCGCGCGGGTGCGGCTGGAACGCATGCGCACCCCGACGTTCAACGACAACGCGATCCAGGCGGACCATCCCGAGCGCCGCTTCCGGACCGTCGGGTTCGAGCACCGGCCGCACCGGCGCGACGTGGGGCTCAGGCGCCGGCAGCGTCGATTTCCCTATGTCCCCGACACCGCCGAGCGGCTCGACCTCGACTGCTACGAGGCGTTCAACATCCAGGTGCACGGCCTCGCCCGGCGGTTCCGGTCGGCGGGCGGGAAGACGATGGTCATCGGCGTCTCCGGCGGCCTCGACTCGACGCATGCGCTGATCGTCGCGGCGAAGGCGTGCGACCGGCTCGGGATCCCGCGCTCGTCCATCCTCGCGTTCACCCTGCCCGGGTTCGCCACGGGGGAGAAGACCAAGGCGAACGCCTGGGCGCTGATGCGCGCGCTCGGGGTGGAGGCGGCGGAGATCGACATCCGTCCCGCGGCCAACCAGATGCTCGCCGATCTGGGGCACCCGGCCGCCGCGGGTCAGCCCGTGTACGACGTGACCTTCGAGAACGTCCAGGCCGGCCTGCGTACCGACTACCTGTTCCGGCTGGCGAACCAGCGCGGCGGGTTCGTCATCGGCACCGGTGATCTCAGCGAGCTGGCACTCGGCTGGTGCACCTACGGCGTCGGCGACCAGATGAGCCACTACGCGGTCAACGCGGGCGTGCCCAAGACGCTCATCCAGTACCTCATCCGCTGGACCATCACCTCCGGGCAGTTCGACGAGACGACCGGAGAGCTGCTCACCGAGATCGTCGGCACGGAGATCTCACCCGAGCTGGTGCCCGCCGACGAGGAGACGGGCGCTATGCAGAGCACGGAGGACCGCATCGGCCCCTACGAGCTGCACGACTTCTTCCTCTTCTACATCCTGCGCTACGGGCTGCCGCCGTCGAAGGTCGCGTTCCTGGCCTGGCACGCGTGGCGCGACGCCGCCGCGGGCCGCTGGCCCGCCGGCTTTCCGGAGGATCGGCGGCACTTCTACGACCTGCCGACGATCACGCGCTGGCTGGAGGAGTTTCTCCTGCGCTTCTTCCAGCTTTCCCAGTTCAAACGGTCCGCGCTGCCCAACGGCCCCAAGGTGACCTACGGCGGCACGCTGTCGCCGCGTGGGGACTGGCGCGCCCCCTCCGACGGGAACGCCGCCGTATGGCTGGCCGAGCTGCGGCGCAACGGCCCGCGGTTCTAGGATCTCCCCGTCATGACAGACACCGCGGCTCCGCGGGCGCCGGCCGCCAGAGGCACCCGCGCCCCGCGCCGCTGGCGGCCGCGGTTCGTCGTGGGTACCCGCGCGGGGCTGGCGGCCGGGTTGATAGCGGTGCTGGCCGTTCAGGCGGCGGTCACCCTCAGTCTCTCGGCCACGGCTTTCGAGGATGAGGCGCTCTACCTGCACGCCGGCCGGCAGATTCTCAACTCCTGGATTCACGGCGGACCGGACTACGACGACTTCGCCGGCTACTTCTCGGGCTCCCCGTACATCTACCCACCGCTCGGCGCCCTCGCGGACGGCGTCGCCGGGCTTGCCGGCGCGCGGTTGCTCAGCCTGGTCTTCGCTCTCGTCACCACGGTCCTCGTCGCGGCGGTAGGCCGCACGTTGTTCGACCGGACCGCGGGCGTGGCCGGGGCCGCGGCGTTCGTCTGCGGGGGCCCGGTGCTCTTCCTCGGCGGATTCGCCACCTACGACGCGATGGCGCTCATGCTCCTGACCGGCGGCCTGGCCGTCGGGCTCCGGGCCGCGGTCGCGGAACGGACCAGGACCGCGCTGCTGCTTTCCTCCGTCGCGGGCGTCCTTCTCGCGGGGGCGGTCGCGACGAAGTACATGGTCGCGTTGTTCGTCCCTTCCGTCTGCCTGGTCGTCCTCGCCATGACCATTCGGACGTCGAGGTCGCTGTCCGGCGGGAGCGCGGAAGCGCCCGGCACACCGTCCCCGGCGCGGCGGCCGCCGGCCGAGGGCGCGTCGGCAACCGGAAGCCACCGGAGGCCGACACGGCGAGCCCGCGGCCGGGGGTTCCGACTCTCGGCGCGGCTCGCGGCGCTCGCCCTCGGCGGCGCGGCCGGAGCGGCGGCCACTGCCGGCGTATGGCTCGGGCTCACCGGCACCAGACAGCTCTCCGGGATGAGGACGACCACCATCTCCCGCACGCCGTTCGTCACCACGGGTCGGCTCGATGTCTTCGAGCACGGTCTCCGGTGGGCGGCGCCGACCCTGCTGGTGGCCGTCCTGGCGGTCGCGTTGGTCGGCCGCCGGCGACCGGTGCTGGCCGGTCTGCTACTCATCACCTCCCTGCTTCCGATCATCTTCCAGGCGCGGTCCGGTGAGCTGACGTCCCTGCACAAGCATGTCGCCTTCGGCCTTGCCTTCGCGGCCCCGCTGGCCGGCGCCGGGGTCGCGGGCGCGGTCACGTGGCTGGGCGCCCGCAATCCCGGGCGGATTCTGCCGCTCAGCATTCTCCTGGCCGCGGCGGCCGGCCTCGTGCTGCTGTACAGCGGCGCACGGACCGCGCACGATCTGTTCGGTCAGTGGGCGGACAGCCGCCCCCTCGTCGCGTTCCTCAGGAGCCAGGTCGGCAATCCATCGGACCATTATCTGGTCGAGGAGTCGGAAGTTCCCCGCTACTACCTGGAGGACCGGACGGCGTCCGGGCAGTGGGACAACACGTACTACCTCTATTACGTGGACCCGGACACAGGAAAAGCAGTCACCGGCGTGGACGCATACCGCGCGGCCCTGACCGACCGCTACTACGACATCGTCGTGCTGCGTTACGGCCCTACCGCGGCGCTCGACCGGCAGATCCGTGACGTCCTTGACGACCCGACGAGGTATCGCCAGGTCGCGCAGGTGCCGGATCCGAGCGGTTGGACGATCTGGCGCCGGGTCGCCCCCTGACCTTGCCTCGGCCTCGCCGACCTGCGCCGAGATCGACCAGGGGCGGCGAGGAGGAACCAGGTCGGCGAGGAACCCAAATCAGCGGAGAAACCTAAGGTCAGCGGAGCGCCAAGGTCAGCCGGGGCCTGCTTCCTCGCTGCCAGTTCACGTCGTAGCGTGGATCGGCGGCACCGATGGCGAAGGCCCGCGCGGCGGTGGGGGACACGGCAACCCGCCAGTCGGTCTCCTTCACGGCCTCCTGCCAGATGACGCCGATGATCTCGGGGTGCCGAGGCAGGGACTGGAAGAGCTGGGCGATCCATTCCGCCTTGCGCCCCGCCCCGTCGGCCGCGCCGGTCTCCGTGATCACGATCGGCTTCCGGGTGATCCGGGTGACCTCGGCGATGCTGCTGTCGAACAGCTCGTCGAAGGACCGGTAGGCCTCGAGGCCCGCCGTGCCGTAGTAGCCGGAGAAGCCCACCCAGTCCACATACGCGTCGCCGGGATAGAGCTCAGCCAACGGGGTGGAGTTCTGGTAGCTGATGTTCGGGCTCCAGATCCAGACGACGTTGGTCGCCCCCTCTGCCGTGAAGATGTCATGGACGTGGCGCCAGGCCCGGACGTACTCTCCCGGCCGGTTGCCGTTCGCCTGTTCGGACCATGGGTACCAGTAGCCGTTCATCTCATGCGCGAACCGGATGGCTATCGTGTAGTCAAGACTCCTGACCCCGCGTGCCCAGGACCGTATGTAGGAGTCGAAGGAACCGTCGATGATCCGGCTGAGCCGGTATTCCGGCTGTTCGCCGCGGAGATCGTCGCTCTTGGGCACGACGGTGAAGTCCCACGGCTCCCACGCCACTATCGGCATCATGCCCAGACTCGCGACCTTGTTCAGGGCATCGGCGCTGAAACCATCTGCTGCCCAGCCCTGGGAGAACTGATAGGCCCGAGGCCGGTAGGTTGTCGTCCGGGCGAAGTCCGCGGCGGCGCCGAAGTCGTGGACTCCCTCCGCGGTCATGATGCCGATGAAGACCTTTCCCTGGTCGGGGAAGAGCGTCGCGGGGCCCGCGGACCCGGGGCGCGCGGAAGGCGGCATGAGATCGGCGGGCAGGTCGCCGGACAGCGTTGCCGCCGGCGTCTCGGCTCCGGCCAGGTTCGGCGCCACCCGGAAGACATAGCCGGCGAGTGCGAGCACCAGGACCACGCCGAGCACCCGCGGCACCGCGAGTCTCACCGTGCGCCTTCCTTGCCCGGTGTCTGTTCGGCCAGTGTCTGCTCGGCCAGTCGCGGGGCCAGCCGGAGCTGGTTCTCCACCCGGTCCGAGGCGGCGGGTGCGGGTATGCGCGCCGCCGCGGAGGGCAGGTCACCCGTCGTCCCGTCCCCGCCGCGCGCGGCGATCCTCCCCGCCACGGCGATCAGGGGCGGGGACATTCCCACCACGAGGCTGAGAAGCGCCCAGGCCTGCGGAGTGGCGTAGTGACGGTGGACGGTGAGGTTGACGCCCAGCAGAGCCCCGGCGCTGATCGCCCAGCCCAGGTGCAGACGGAACGTGCGCAGCGACTCGCTGCTGCGTAGCTCCCCCTTGGCGGTGACGGCATAGGCCAGTGGCCGGCGCAGCAGCGCGGCGAACGCGGCGGACACGTAGATCGGCCCGGCGAACAGCGTCAGGGCCATGCCGGCCATCCCGGCCTCACGCCTTTCGTGATCGGCGAGGTTGAACCGGCGCAGCCACAGCCACACGCTGAGCCAGCTGGCCAGGCTCGCCGACCACAGCGTCAGCCACGGATCACCGGGCAGGCTGATCGCGGTGGCGCCGAAAATCAGGTAGGCGATCGTCGCCAGGCTGCCGAACAGCAGGCTCATGGCGACGCTCGGATAGTAGAACTGCACCATTCCGTACACCAGCCGCTGGCGGGCACGCAGCCTGATCCCAGCCCTCGCCCGGCGGCGTAGCTTCACGTCCCAGACGCCGTACGCCCATCGTTTCTGCTGGTTGAAGTAGTCGGTCCAGGTGGTCGGCCCCTCGCCGATCGCGATCACGTCGGGCGTGTAGACGCCCTTCCAGGGGTTCCCGGTCGCGGGGTTGACCGTTCCCTGCACCCGCATGCTGGTCAGGTGGTCCTCGATGATCGAGTCCTGGTAGCCGCCGATCTGCCGCCAGGCGTCCGGGCGGTAGAGGTGGTTGGTGCCGATCAGCAGCGGGGCGTCCAGGCCGTTCCCGCCCCGCTCGATCACACCGTTGAAGAGGTACTGCTGCATCGAGGCCCCGCGCGCCACCCAGTTCTCGCGCATGTTCCCGTAGACCTGGGGCGCCACGACAAAGGCGACGTCCGGATCGCGGAAGTAGCCCAGGGTGCGTTCCAGGAAGCACGTCAGCGGCACGTGGTCGGGATCCATCTGAGCCACCACGTCATAGCCGCTCTCATGCTCGGCGCGCCAGGCGTTGTGATTGCCGGCCTTGCTCCTGGCCCGGAACTCGCCGTCGGGCTGGTTGTATTCCGGGCGCCCCTTGCGGCTGAAGTGCAGGACCCCCAGCTCGTCCGCGATCCGCCGGACCTCCGGATCGTCCTCCTCGTCCAGGATCCACGGTGTCAGGAAACCGTCGGGGTAGGAGATCTCCCGCATCGCCCGCAGAGTCTTGGCCACGACGGAGATCGGTTCCTTCGACGGAACGATCGTGGTGAGCACCGCCACCCGCAGCCCTGAGGGCGGAGTGAGCGGTACGGGGTCCTTGGCGTTCCAGGCGAGTATCCAGATGACAGTGACCTGAACGAGCCTGATGACCTCGACGAGGATGACGAGGCAGAAACTCACCCGGGCCAGGGTCAGCCGCCAGTCGCCGATTCCGATCACACCGGGCCCGGGTACGTGGTCCGGCAGCAGCAGCCAGCCGATGAGCAGCAGGTCCACGAGGGTGGTGAAAGTGAACAGGAGGGTGAGGGCGAACCGGCGGCCCGGCGGCACGACGGAGCGGAACTCCACCTGCGGGCTCTCGCCCCGCGCAGCGGTCAGGGGCCCACATACCTCGGCGCAGCGCGTATAGGCATCCCGCACCGTGAGGTTACGGCGAGCGTGCTTCGCCACCGGCCGCGCGGGTTTCCGCCCGGCTACCGCCATAGCTCCCCTGCCCGTCGGCATAGCTCCTCTGCCCATCGGGCTCCGGGCGGAGGCAGGCGCCGCCACACGGTATCCACGGAAGGAAAACCGTGATCACCTGGAGAGGTCATCCGACGCGCACTGCACTGAGCTCGTTGTCATCGGTCCCGAAGTAGGCGGTGTCGTCGACGACCGCGACCGTGTGCACGCCGCTGGTGGCGAGGTACGCCCACCGCTGGGCTCCGGTGGCCGCGTCCAGGGCATAGAGGTTGGCGTCGCTGCTGCCGATGTAGACGGTGTCACCCACTACCGTCGGCGCGCTGACGTCCCCAGAGGTGCGGAAGGTCCACAGTTTGTCGCCGGTTGTGGCGCGAAGCGCGTGCAGGGTTCGATCGCTGCCGCCCATGTAGACGACGCCGTTCGCGATGGTCGGCCCGGCGCCGACGGAAACTCCGTCGAATGTCCAGACCTTGTTTCCGCTACCGGTCTCGGCGGCGTACAGGCGTGCGCCGCTGGCGAAGTAGACCATCCCACCCATCACGGCGGGTATACCGGACACCGCGTCGGAGGTGGGGAACTTCCATCGCTGGGTTCCGCTGGAGGCATCCACGGCGTAGAGGTTGGTGTCGCTGCTGCCGACATACACGGTCTCACCGGCCATGGTCGGTGAGTGTGTGTCGTTCTCGGTGGCGAATTTCCACCGGAGCGTGCCGGCGACCGCGTCCACGGCGTACAGGTGGAAATCGGCGCTGCCGACATACACGATGCCCCCGCCCCCCACCGCGGAGTGCACGATCCCTCCTGTGGGGTATGCCCAGCGTTGCTGGCCGGTGATGGCATCGATGGCGTACAGATTCGTGTCGTCGGCGCCGAGGTAGACCACCCCGCCGAGGGCGAAGGGAGCGGACCCGAGCGCGGCCTTGGTCGTGAACTTCCACGCCTGCGCCCCGGTCGACGTCCGGAGCGCGTACAGGGTGCCGTCGTTACTGGACGCATATACGAGGTCGCCCGCGACCCGGGGGCGGGAGAACGTGGTGCCGACCGTGCGGAACTTCCAACGCAGGGTCCTGGCGGCGGGAGCATCGTCATCGTCGTCGAGAAGCAGCCAGGTCGTCGCTCCGGCGGCGGCGACGCCCGCCGCGCCGACCGCGCCGATCACACCGGCCAGCAGTCGGCGGCGGCTGGGCCGCGGCTGCGCGGCTGGCTGGTCCGGCGGTTCTTCGGGAGTCGTGCGCCCCCAGGACAGGTGCGTGGGCTCCGCTGGCTCCTGGCGGAGCGTCGGCTGGCCCGCGACGGGGATGGGCGTGGGGGAGAGGCTCTGTTCCCGCGTCGCCAGGTCCGCCGGGCGGCGCGCCCCGGATGGGGCGGATTCCCGGGCTGGGCTGTCTGCCGAGGGGGTCGGCGGGATGGGCGTCGTTCCCAGCGGGGTTGGCGTCGGCCCTACCAGGGGTGGCGGTGTTGCGATCGTGACCGGCGCCGTGGCGAAGGCAGTGGTCAGCCAGCCCGGCGGGAACATGTCGGCGCCGGCCCGGCCACCGGTCAGCTCCCGCAGGATGGCGTCCAGACCGGGCCGCCGGGCGGGGTCCTTGGACAGGCAGGCGGCCAGCAGGGGCTGCAGCTCGTCTGGTACCAGCGACAGCTGCGGCGGAGCATGCACGCTCCGGTAGAGCATCGAGGGCACGGACCCGACGCCGAACGGGCCGGTCCCGGTGACGGTGAACGTGAGAACCGCGCCGAACGCGAAGACGTCGGTCGGCGGGCCGACCGGCTTGCCCTGGATCTGCTCCGGCGACATGAATCCAGGCGAGCCCATCATGGTGCCGGCATGGGTGAGGGTTCCCGAGTCCCCGAGCGAGGAGATCCCGAAATCGATCAGGCGGGGACCGTCGGGTGCGAGCAGCACATTGGCGGGTTTGAGGTCCCGATGGATGAGGCCGGCGGCGTGAACGGCGGAAAGCGCCTCGGCCAGGGCGGCTCCGAGTGCTCGCACCGACGGGACCGGAAGCGGGCCGGCGTCACGGATCGCGGCGTTGAGAGACGGGCCCGGAATGAAGGCGGTGGCCAGCCAGGGTGGATTCGCCTCAATGTCGGCGTCGACGACGCCGGCGGTGAAGAATCCACTCACGGCCCGGGATGCCGCCACCTCGCGGGCGAAGCGCTGACGGATGTGTGTTTCCTGGACGAGATCGGGCCGGATAACCTTGATGGCCAGCCGGCGACCGCTCGGCGAGAAGGCCAGATAGACCCGTCCCATACCGCCGCTGCCCAGTACGGCCGCGAGGCGATAGGTACCAACCGTTGTCGGGTCGTGCGGACCCAATGCCTCCAAGGCCGCTCCTTCCCCGCGCCGCCGGACCACGGCTTCTCGGCCCGGGGAAACTCTACCTGCGCCGATGGTCGGACAGACCGCCGCGGGGCGCCGCCTACGTGCTAGCACTTACCGATCGTGTCACCGGTTGTTACGCAACGGAGTTCGAGTGCGCGAGGGTGCCCGGCATCGGTTTCGATTTCGAGGCGTCCGTGATCCTTTACATTCTGCTATCGCGATGCGTGGTGGACGGGGCTGGCGTCACGATTGACGCATCGAGGCGTGACGTGGTGTTCGGCCGGCGCGCCCCGCCCGGCTTCGGAGATACCGCGGGAACACCGAGGCCGCTCGGGTCACGCCGTAGTCCGCACCCGGGGTCGCCGAGCCGGACCGTTCTGATTCCCCTCGCGGAACCGCGCTGTGTCCGAAGGCCGACAGATCGCCGGCCGCGTCGGGGCTGGCGGTTAGCGGTTAGCGGTTAGCGGCCGAGCCAGAACCAGACGGTCTTCCCGCCGTCGCTGTGTATGTTTGTGCCCCATCCCGCCGCGAGCGTCGCGACCAGGTGAAGGCCTCGTCCGCCGGAAGCGCCCAGGCTTACCGGCCAGTGGACCGGCCACCGGCGGCTGTCGGTGTCGCGGACGCCGAACCAGATCACCAGGTCGTCCGCCCGGACCTCGATCTCGGCCGCGCTGTCCGCATGGACGACGGCGTTCGTGACGATCTCGCTGAGTAGCAGGATCGCGTCGTCGACCAGGTCCGGCGCGCATCCGTGACGCGTCAGCACCTCGGTGGCCCGCTGCCGGGCGACCCGGGCCGACTGAGGACTGGCAGGCACCGTGAAGACGTCGAGCACCGCGCCCCGCGGGGGATTCTGGGAAGATCGCCGAGAGCGCGGCTCGCCTGTCGGTGGGACAGTCAGACTCACGGCGCGTCCACCTTTTCTCGATCCGTCTTAAAGATGCCGATGCGGGTCGTACCCGGCGGAACGGCGCTATCACCCCGCATTTACGGCTGCAGCTCGATGATCACCAGACAGGTGTCGTCGTCGGTGTCCGGCGTGCAGTGCGCCAGCAGGAAGTCAGCCCGTCGCCCGACGTCGGGGTGGGGCATGGCGGCGAGACGGCGCAGGTCACGCAGCGACTCGTCCAGGCCGGTTCCCCGCCGCTCGACGAGCCCGTCGGTATAGAGGAGCAGCGCGTCGCCGGGTGTGAGCTGGGTGACGGTCTCCTCGTAGGAGACGTCGGGCATGACTCCCAGCAGGAGTCCGTCGGGCGCGGCGAGCACCGCGGACCGGCCGTCCCGGACGAGCACCGGCGGCAGGTGCCCGGCCCGCGCCCAGCGCAGAGCCCGGTCCTGCGGCCGGTAGAGGCCGCAGATGACGGTGGCGGTGATGTCGTCCATGAGGTGGCAGGCGACGTTGTTCAGCCACCGCAGCAACTCTCCGGGGCCGGCGCCGGTGACGGCGAGCCCCCGCAGGCCGTTGCGCAGCGCGGTCATCCCCGCGACCGACCGGATGCTGTGGCCGGCGACGTCGCCGACGGCCAGCAGGATCTGCCCGTCGGGCAGCACGATCGCGTCGTACCAGTCGCCGCCGACCAGGCTCTCCTGCTCGGCGGGCCGGTAGCGGACGGCCACGGCGAGACCGCTCGTGGTCAGCAGCGGCTGTGCCTCCGGGAGGATCGCCTTCTGCAGGGCGATGGCGAGCCGGTGCTGGCTCGCGGCCCGCGCCTCGGAGTCCGCGAGCTGGCTCTGCGTGGCATGCAGGACGAGCTCGGTCCGGTACTGGTGGGTCAGGTCCTGATAGACCCCGCGGACGGCGACCAGGGTGCTGGCGGTGTCGGTGACCGGCTCGGCGAACGTGCGCCAGTGCCGTTGCCCGCCGCCCGGCAGCAGGACGCGGAAGGAGGCGGTTGCCGCCCGGCCGAGCCGCGGCAGCGCGGCCCGGAACTGGTCGAACGCGTCCCGGTCCTCGGCGTGGACGTGCCCGCGCAGGTCCTCCAGCGAGATCGGCGGCGCCGACCGCGGCAGGTGGAAGAGGTCGTAGGTGTTGTCCGTCCACCGGATGGCCCCGCTGCCGACGTCCTCCTGCCAGCCGCCGAACCCGCCGAGCCGCTGGACGTGCGCGCCCAGCGAGGCCGGCGCGTCCGCCCCGTCAGTGAACCGCCAGCTGATCGCGACCCCGTCGGCGTGCCGGGTGACGCGGATGTCCATCTCCCGGCTGACGAGCGCGTCGCCGACCAGGCAGAGCAGCACCGTCCGGTCGGCCGCGTACGGGGCCCCGGTCCGCAGCACGTCGACGGCGTGGCCGAACAGGCCGTCGTCCGCGCCCATCAGGGGATAGAGGTCGAGCAGCCGCGCGCCGCGCACCTCGTCCGCCGACAGCCCGGCGGGGTCGACGAAGTCGCTGTTGACGAAGGTGATCTGGAAGTCGACGACCTCGCCGGCCCCGTCGCGCATGGCCCGGGCGAGCAGGACCGAGCCGGCCAGGCCGTCCAGCAGGGCCGGCAGCCACGCGGCCGGCACCCGTCCGCCGCCGCCACCACCGGCCGGGTCGGCGTCGGCCGCGGCCTCGGCCGGGCCGTCGCCCTCCTCGGCGCGCGGCCGCAGTGCGCGCTGGCAGACGTCGGCGAGGGCGGTGAGCTCGCGCAGCAGCCGGGTGCCGTCGGCATCCATCGGCCGGTCCCAGCAGATCTCGACCGCGCCGACCAGCGTGCCCGCGTTCAGCAGCGGAAGCGCGGCCCTGGCCCCGTCCCAGGGGCCCAGCCTCGCGGACGGCGGTGGCAGCGTTGGCGACGTTGGCGGCGGCCCGGCGTCGGCGTCCAGCGGCGGCGTTCCGGCCGGCCACCAGACCGGCTGTCCCTGGGCGGCGGCCCTGCTGGCCGCGCAGTCGAGCTGTGGAGGCACCCGCCGCCAGCGGCTCGCGTCGAGCGCGCTGAGACCGTGCTGTCCCACCAGCGTGAGCGCGCCGTCCGGTTCGAGCATCCAGAGCGCGACGGCGCAGGCGCCGTGCGTGGCGAGGCCCTCCCGGAGCACGGCCTGGGCGACCGCGTCGCCGTCCGCGGCGTGGTCCGCGACCGTGGCGGCCCGCCAGAGCCGCCGCCACGCCCTGGCCTTCGCCGGGGCGGCGGCGAGGGCCGTGATGGTGGGCCGCGGCTCGCCCAGCAGCTCGGCGGCGAACTCGGCCTCGCCGACGCCGGCGGTGTGCGCGAGCAGCCGGAGCTGGTCGGCGGCGTCGGCGGGGGAGGCGCCCAGACGCGCCATCAGGAGGCCGACGGCCAGGTCGACGAGGTGGGCGTCGGCGGCCCGGGCCTCCAGGTCGAAGATCCGTTGCCGTTGCCGGATGACGATGTCGAGGAGCCGGTTGCGGCGTTCCGGTGACTGTTCGGGCTCCTGCGGCGTTCGGGCCACCCTTCTCCTCTTGCTTGCCCTGTTCAGGCTTCCGACCTGCGGCCGCCATGGCGCCGCTTACCCTACTGGGGTGCCATTCATAACCGGGTGACACGGCCGCCGGGTGTGCGAAGGAAGATCATTGTTACACACTCTGTGGCCATCCGAAGGCATGATGGCTGCCAATGTGCTACCGCTGTCGCCGCGCCGTGCCGGCGTCTGAACATGTGCAGGGAGGACGTCGGTGAGCGACACCCTGGTTCCCTCGAAGGGCTCGCCGGTCAGGCCCGACGACAGTGCGCTGCGCCAGCTCCTCGCCGGCCTCACCGCGGTGCGCGGGGGTGACTTCGGTACCCGGCTGCCCCAGGTGGGCGACGAGCTGATGGACGAGATCGCCCTCGTCTTCAACGGCATGATCGACCAGCTCGCGCTGTTCACCTCCGAGGTGACCCGGGTGGCCCGCGAGGTCGGCAGCGAGGGCAAGCTCGGCGGCCAGGCCGAGGTGCCGGGGGTGTCCGGGTCCTGGAAGGACCTCACGGACAACGTCAACGCGATGGCCGGCAACCTGACCGGCCAGGTCCGGGACATCGCCCAGGTGGCGACGGCGGTCGCCCGGGGAGACCTGTCCCAGAAGATCACCGTGCAGGCTCGCGGCGAGATCCTGGAGCTGAAGAACACCATCAACACGATGGTCGACCAGCTGTCCTCGTTCGCGGACGAGGTGACCCGGGTGGCCCGGGAGGTCGGCACCGACGGCCGTCTCGGCGGCCAGGCCGACGTGAAGGGCGTCTCCGGCACGTGGCGGGACCTCACCGACAACGTCAACGCGATGGCCGGCAACCTGACCAGCCAGGTCCGCTCGATCGCGCAGGTGGCCACGGCGGTGGCGAAGGGTGACCTGTCGCAGAAGATCCGGGTCGACGCGCGCGGGGAGATCCTGGAGCTGAAGGAGACCATCAACACGATGGTCGACCAGCTGTCCTCGTTCGCGGACGAGGTGACCCGGGTGGCCCGGGAGGTCGGCACCGACGGGCGCCTCGGCGGCCAGGCCAACGTGAAGGGCGTCTCCGGCACCTGGCGGGACCTGACCGAGTCGGTCAACGTCATGGCCGGCAACCTCACCGACCAGGTGCGGTCCATCGCGCAGGTGACCACCGCGGTGGCGAAGGGTGACCTGTCGCAGAAGATCCGGGTCGACGCCCGTGGGGAGATCCTGGAGCTCAAGGAGACCATCAACACGATGGTCGACCAGCTCTCGGGCTTCGCCGACGAGGTGACCCGGGTGGCCCGGGAGGTCGGCACCCAGGGCAACCTGGGCGGCCAGGCCAACGTGCGGGGCGTGTCGGGCACCTGGAAGGACCTGACCGACAACGTCAACGTGATGGCGTCCAACCTGACGGCGCAGGTCCGCTCGATCGCGCAGGTCGCGACCGGCGTCGCCCGCGGCGACCTCTCCCAGAAGATCACCGTCGAGGCGAAGGGCGAGGTCGCGGCGCTCACGTCGACCATCAACACGATGGTCGACACCCTCGGCGCCTTCGCGGACGAGGTGACCCGAGTCGCCCGCGAGGTCGGCACCGACGGCCAGCTCGGCGGCCAGGCGAGCGTGAAGGGCGTGTCGGGCACCTGGAAGGACCTGACCGACAACGTCAACTTCATGGCGAACAACCTGACCAGCCAGGTGCGCAACATCGCCCAGGTCACCACCGCCGTCGCCCAGGGAGACCTCACCCGCAAGATCGACGTCGACGCGCGCGGGGAGATCCTGGAGCTGAAGGAGACCATCAACACGATGGTCGACCAGCTCTCGTCCTTCGCCGCCGAGGTGACCCGGGTGGCCCGGGAGGTCGGCACCGACGGCATCCTCGGCGGCCAGGCCGAGGTCGAGGGCCTGTCCGGCACCTGGAAGCGCCTCACGGAGAACGTCAACGAGCTCGCCGGGAACCTCACCCGCCAGGTCCGCGCCATCGCGGCGGTGACCAGCGCGGTCGCCACCGGCGACCTCACCCGCTCGATCACCGTCGACGCGCAGGGCGAGGTGGCCGAGCTCAAGGACAACATCAACGCGATGGTGCGCTCGCTGCGCGACACCACCCGGATGAACGAGGAACAGGACTGGCTGAAGACCAACCTGGCGCACATCGCCGGGCTGATGCAGGGCCACCGTGACCTGACGACCGTCGCCCAGCTCGTCATCGACGAGCTGACCCCGCTGGTCGGCGCTCAGCACGGCACGTTCTTCCTGGTCGACTCCTCGGTCGACGAGCCCGCCTTCGCCCTCATCGCCAGCTACGGCTACCAGCCCTCGCGGGCGACACCGCGCCGGTTCGGCCTCGGCGACTCCCTGATCGGCCAGGCCGCCCGCACCCGGCGCACCATCGTGGTGGACCAGACTCCCGTCGACTACATCACGATCGGTTCGAGCGTCGGCCGGGCCGCGCCCGTAGCCCTCGTGGTGCTGCCGATCGTCTTCGAGGGTCAGGCGCTGGGGGTCATCGAGCTGGCGTCGTTCTCCCCGTTCACCGGGGTCCATCACGCGTTCCTCAACCAGCTCACCGAGACGATCGGCGTCAACGTCAACACGATCGTCGCGAACGCCCGCACCGACTCCCTGCTGGTCGAGTCCCAGCGGCTGGCCGGCGAGCTGCAGTACCGGTCCGAGGAGCTTCAGTCCCGGCAGGAGGACCTGCAGCGCTCGAACGCCGAGCTGGAGGAGAAGGCGGACCTGCTCGCCGCGCAGAACCACGACATCGAGGTCAAGAACGGCGAGATCGAGCGGGCTCGCCAGGAGCTCGAGGAGCGTGCCCGCCAGCTCGCGCTCGCCTCGAAGTACAAGTCCGAGTTCCTCGCCAACATGTCGCACGAGCTGCGCACGCCGCTCAACAGCCTGCTCATCCTGGCCGGACTGCTCGCCCGCAACCCGAAGGGCAACCTCACCGGCAAGCAGGTCGAGTACGCCCACGTCATCCACTCGGCCGGCTCGGACCTGCTGCAGCTCATCAACGACATCCTCGACCTGTCCAAGGTCGAGGCGGGAAAGATGGACCTGCACGTCGAGCCGGTCGCGCTGGCCTCGGTGCTGGACGACCTGCGGGCCACGTTCGCGCCCGTCACCATCGAGAAGGGCCTGCGGCTCACCGTCGACATCGCGCCGGACGTGCCCGACCGCCTGCTCACCGACCGGCACCGGCTCGCGCAGATCCTGCGCAACCTGCTCTCGAACGCGGTCAAGTTCACCGAGCAGGGCCGGGTCGACCTGGCCATCACGATGACCTCGGCGCCGGGCGCCCCCGACGGCGACCACATCCTGTTCGCCGTCACCGACACCGGGATCGGCATCGCCGAGGAGAACCTCGACCGGATCTTCGGCGCCTTCCAGCAGGGCGACGGCACCACCAGCCGCCGCTACGGCGGCACCGGCCTCGGGCTGTCGATCTGCCGCGAGGTCGCCACCCTGCTCGGTGGGGAGATCCGCGCGCGCAGCGTCTACGGCAGTGGCAGCACCTTCACCCTGCGGCTGCCGACGACACCGCCCGCCGAGTTGACCGGCGCCGAGCCGCCCCGTGATCAGGAGCCGGCGCTCGCCCCCGGGCTGGTGCGCGGGGCAGGGCCGGCCGCCTTGGCGGACGGCGCAGACGAAGCCGTCGCCGGGGACGCCGGGCCACCCTCGCCCGACCCGTACCCGGCGGCCGCGGGACCGCTGGCGTCCGGACTCTTCGCGCCGGGTTCGCTCGCGCCGGGTTCGCTCGCGCCAGGCGCCCTGGTCTCGGGCCCGTCCACGGCGGCGACGCCCCCGGGCGGCGGCCCCGTCGCCGGCGACGCGCCGGTGCGCAACGGGCACGCGGACATCCGGCCGGTCGTGCCCGGCCCGGCCGCCGACGGGCCCGTGGGCGCGCGGGACGACGATGAGGACGAGGACGAGGACGACGTGCTGGTCGGGCGGTCGGTCCTGGTCGTCGACGACGACGTCCGCAACGTGTTCGCGATCACCAGCATCCTGGAGTTCTACGGCGCGACCGTCGACCACGCCCCGGATGGCCGGAAGGGAATCGAGAAGCTGCTGGCGAACCCGTCGACCGACCTGGTTTTGATGGACGTGATGATGCCGGAGATGGACGGGTACACCACCATGGCGGCGATCAGGGCCATGCCCCGGTTCGCCGACATCCCGATCATCGCGGTCACCGCGAAGGCGATGCCCGACGACCAGCAGAAGTGCCTCGACGCCGGGGCCAGCGAGTACGTCACCAAGCCGGTCGACGTCGACGAGCTGCTCGCCCGCGTCGAGGACGTGCTGACCCCGCCCGTCCCCGGCCTGCGCCGCGCGACCGGCTGACGTCGAGGGCCGGTGCGGCCGGTCGCCAGGGCCCCCTGGCGACCGGCCGCACCGGCGGGGGTCAGCCCTGGCCGACGAACAGCCCCGGCCGACGGCCTCGCCAGGGCATCGCCTCCTCCAGCGCGGCCGAGACGCGCAGCAGCAGGTCCTCGCGGCCGTGGGCGGCGATGAGCTGCACGCCGATCGGCAGGCCGCCCGCGCTCCGCCCGAGCGGCAGGCTCATCGCCGGCACGCCCGTCACGTTGGCGACGCTGGTGAACGGCCCGAAGTCGAAGATCGCGCGAAGCCAGCTCTCGACGGTGTGGCCCGGGTCGTCGTAGTTCAGCGTGCCGTGCGGCACGGGCGGGCGCGCGAGCGTCGGGGTCACCAGCAGGTCGTACCCGGCGAGGAAGCGGTCGAGGTCCCGTCCGACCCGGCCAGCCGCGTCCAGCCCCGCGACGAGGTCGATGGCTCCGCCGTCCCGGGCGTCGGCCAGGACCCGCCGGGAGACAGCCTCGAGGCGGTCGGCCGGAGGCTGGCGGGGGGCCAGCAGGAACGGGGCGGCGACGCCGATCGCTTCGGTCACGCAGGCCTGGATCACCTCGTCCCACGCCAGCGGCGGCGACGCCTCCTCGACGTGGTGCCCCAGCGCCGCGAGCGCCTCGCCGCCCCGCTCGGCCGCCGAGGCCACCTCGGGGTCGACCGCGGCGCCGGACCAGGCCCTGGTCGCCACCGCGACCCGCAGGCGGCCGCCGCGGGACGGCCCGTCGGCCCACGCGCCGGGCAGTACCTCGTCCGCGTACGGGCGTGCGGGCGCGGGTGCGGCGAACGCGCCGCCGGCCGCGGGCCCGTGCACCGCGTCGAGCAGCGTCGCCGCGTCCCGGACGGTGCGGGTCAGCGCGAACTCGGAGAGCATGCCGAACACCGCTCCGCCGAGCCCGGCACCCGTCGGCGTCCGGCCGCGGCTCGGCTTGAGCCCGACCAGGCCGCAGCAGGACGCCGGCACCCGGATCGACCCGGCGCCGTCGTTGGCGTGGGCGAGCGGAACGGCGCCGGCCGCCACCAGCGCGGCGGCGCCCCCGCTGGAGCCGCCGACGGTGCGCGACGGGTCCCAGGGATTGCGGACCGGGCCGTGCAGCAGCGGCTCGGTGGTGAAGCTCAGCCCGAGCTCCGGGGAGATCGTCAGGCCGAGCGTCGCCAGGCCGGCGGCCCGGAAGCGGCGCATCAGCTCATGGTCGGCCTGGGCCGGCACCCCGGGTCCCAGGCTCCGGCTGCCGCACCGGAACCGCACCCCCGCGGCCATCGGCCCCGCGTCCTTGATGAGGAACGGCACCCCGCCGAGCGGGCCGCGCGGGTCGTGGGCCAGCGCCGGGCCGAACAGGGGGGCGGCCAGAGCGTTGCACCGGTCGTGCGCCCACGCCAGCGCCTCCCGCGCCGCCGCCTCGACCTCGGCGGCGCTCACCTCGCCCTTCGCGATCAGCATCCGCAGGCCGACGGCGTCGTGACACGCGTATTCGTGAAGATCCATGGGTTGTCTCGTCTCCGGGCGGCGCCTTGGGCGCCCGCCCCGCGTCGTTCCAGGTCAGGGCATGGGACGGTGGCCCGGCCGGGCTCGGATGACCGAGCCGGGCCGGGCTGGCACCGCGTCGCTACGCCGTCAGACTCGGGCGGAGACGTACCTGGAGAGATTCATCGAGAGAATCTCTATGCCAGGTCGCCCGCCTTTGCCAAGGCAATTTCGGCGCCGCCGTCCTCGCCGCCACGCCCGTCGCCGCCACGCCCGTCGCCGGCGCTGGCCGGCCCGAACAGCTCGGCGTGGTCGCGGGCGAAGTCGGCGATCGACCGCGGTGCCCGGCCGGTGACGTTCCGCACGTCGGTGGTGGTCGTCGCCATCCACCCCGTCCGCTGCGCCGCGAAGATCGCGACGATGGCGTCGGCGACCGCCCCTGGCACGCCGTCGGCGGTCATCGCCCGCCGGGCGTCGTCGTCGCTGACGTTCACGTAGCGGACGTAGCGGCCGGTGGCCGTGCCCAGCTCGCGGGCGACGCGCTCGAAGGTGATCGCCTCCGGTCCCGTCAGCGCGTAGGCGCGGCCCTCGTGCCCGTCGCCGGCCAGGCACTCGACGGCCACGTCCGCGACGTCGCGCGGGTCGACGAAGGAGATCTCGGCGGTGCCGGCCGGGGCGAACAGCATGCCCATGCTCGCGATGGCCTGGGCGTAGGCCAGCAGATTGGTCAGGTACGTCCTCGGGCGCAGCAGCACCGCGGGCAGCCCGGACGCGGCGAGGTGCTGCTCGATCACGCCGTGCCAGCTGTCGAAGACCAGCGGCGAGGCGGGGTACGGGTCGGGGCCCGACAGCTTGACGACGCGGCCGACGCCGGCCGACACCGCCGCGTCGATGGCCGCGCGTTCGTGCCCGACCTGCCCGGGGACGTTGCCGCAGGCGAGGAAGAGCCGGTCGACGCCGGACAGGGCGCGGGCGAGCGCGTCGCGGTCGGCGAAGTCGCCGACGGCGAGCTCCACGCCAGGGCCGAGAGCGCCGGCCGCCGCGCCGGCGTCGCGGACGAACGCCCGCACCGGCAGGCCGGCCTCAGCGAGGCCGCGCACGACGTGCCGGCCGACGGTACCGGTCGCGCCGGTCACCAGGATCTTCATCGGGTCACTCCCTTGCTCGTGGGGATGTTCGGGTTGAGGCGGAAGACGTTCGACGGGTCGAAGCGGTCCTTGAGGGCGGTGAGCCGCCCGAGGCGGTCGCCGTAGGCGGCCCGGATGCCGGCGGGGCCCTCGTCGGACAGGAAGGTGGCGTACTGGCCGGCGCTCTCGGGTCGCAGCCGTGCCCACCCGTCCCGTGCCCAGGCCAGGTGCCGCTCGGGGGCGGGGTCGCCCGGGCGCCAGTTCGCGATCAGGCGCAGCTCGAACCCGGGCTCGCGGGGACCGACGGCCGTCGCGTTGGGCGCGACCCGGCTGACCGCGCCGCCGATCATCCAGCCGTTGAGCAGCGACAACGGCGAGGTGATCGAGGCGACGGCGTCGACGATGGCGTCGATGGCCGCGTCGGACAGGTCGGGCAGCCGGTGGGAACGCCAGTACGAGCCGTTCCCGGGGGAGGCGCTGATGTCCAGCAGCGACTGCAGCGCCCGGTAGGGGACCGGGCGGACGAGGTCGCCGATCGGCGTCCCCACTCCGCGTAGCGGCGCCAGCGCCGCGGCGCCCTCGGCGAGATCGCCGCACCAGACGGGCAGCAGCCCGAGCACCGGGGTGCCGTACCGGTCGGCCGGCAGGAAGGGCATCGGGGGAGCGAGCATGGCGACGAGGGCGACGCCGAGCTCGTCGGGCGCCGTGGGCGCGAACTCGCGCAGGAAACGCAGCACCTCGGGGGCCTGATCCAGGGGCCAGAAGACCGGCCCGCCGAGGACCACGGGCCCGACCGGGTGCAGGCCGTACTCGAACGCGGTGACGACGCCGAAGTTGCCGCCGCCGCCGCGCAGCCCCCACAGCAGCTCCGGCTCGGTCGTGGCGTCGACGCGCAGCCGGTCGCCGTCGGCGGTGACCAGGTCGGCGGCCAGCAGGTTGTCGACGGTCAGCCCGTACCGGCGCATCAGGTGCCCGAACCCGCCGCCGAGCGTCACCCCGCCAATGCCGGTGGAGCTGACCGAGCCGCCGGTGGTGGCCAGGCCGTGCCGCCCGGTGGCGAGGTCGAACTCGGCCCAGGTCAGGCCGCCCGCGGCCCGCGCGGTGCGGCCGGCGGGGTCGACCGAGACGGCCTTGAGCTGCGACAGGTCGATCACGATGCCGCCGTCGCACACGCCGTACCCGAGCACGGAGTGGCCGCCGCCGCGGACCGCGACCGGCAGGTCGCGTTCGCGGGCGAACCGGATCGCCGCCTGGACGTCGTCGGCGCCGGCGCAGCGGGCGATCAGGGCGGGTCGGCGGTCGACGGCGCCGTTCCAGACCCGGCGGGCCTCGGCATAGCCTTCTTCACCCGGTCGCAGCACCGTCCCGCGGAAGTGGCGGCGCAGCGCGTCCGGCGGATCGCGGTGCACAGTTGTCGTGGTCATGCGAGCAGGGTGCGGGGTGCGGCGTTCCACGAGCGTTCCTCGACGCCGGGCGGAGCGTTTGGCGGGTTCGGCGTTGGTGGGCTCAGCGTTTGGTGGCCTCAGCGGTTGCCCGGTCCGCCGGCCGGCCGGCCCGCCCGTCGTCGGCGGGGCGCCGCTGGCCTCAGCGGCCGGTGTCCGGCCGCCCGGCGCCCAGCTCGGCCTGCGCGACGGCGTCCCAGATGCGCACCCCGTCGGCCAGCAGCCGCTCGGCCGTGTCGCGGCACTCGTCCTCGAGCCCGGCGGCCCGCGCGGCGGCCAGCCGGACGCGCAGCAGCATCGCGGGCACGCCCGGAGCGGTGTCACGGCCTGGATCGGCCAGCGCGGCGTCGATGCGGGCCAGCCCCGGCTCGGTGGCGCCGTCCAGCAGATCGAGGTAGCCGGTCATCGCCTCGGCGACCACCCGGATCGGCGACGCCTCGACCCGCTGGCGCATCGCCGCGAGCTGCGCGACCCGCCGCCGCAGTGCCGGCAGGTCCGCCAGGTCCAGGTCGAGGATGGCGGCGAAGAGCAGGGCCCCGGCCAGCGTGAACGGGTGGTTGACCGCGTGCGCGAGCTCGAGCGAACGGTGCTGGCACCGGCGCGCCTCGGCCACGTCGCCGAGGCAGAAGTGCACGTGCGCCAGCCGGGCGAGGCAGAGCACCTGCGGGTCCTGACCGTAGGCCAGCAGATGCGCCGACCGGTTCTCGGCCCGGTACCTGGCGACGGCGGCGCGCAGATGATCGCGGGCCGACGCGGCCTCGTTACGCCAGGCCGCCGCGACGCCACGGACGAAGTCGCCCTCGACGGCGAGCACGTCGTCGTCCTCGCCCAGGGCACGCAGCTGACCGCCGTACTCGACGGCGGCGTCGAACTCCCCGCGCGACAGCACCGCCATCGCGCGTGCCCGCAGCAGGGGCGCGGCCGGCTCGGCGCCGAGCCGCGCGGCGAGGGCGAACGCCCGGTCCAGCGCCGTGCGCAGCCGCGGGGACGCGTACCCGTCGGCCGCGCTCAGCGGCCCGGGAAGCGAGGTCAGCAGCGCCAGCTCGCGCTCGTCGCGGGCCGCTGACTCCGGCGCGGACCGGAGGATCTCCCAGGCCCGGTGCAGCAGATCCGCGGCGTCCGCGTCGGCGTAACGCCGCCCCGCGGCCTGGGCGGCGCGCGCGTACCAGTCGACCGCCTCGTCGCGGGCGCCGGCCTGGTGCAGGTGGGCGGCGATCTGCCCGGCGACCTCGTCCCACCGGCCGGCATGGATGTCCTGGAGCGCCCGGGCGAGCAGCAGGTGGCTGTGGCGGCGCCGGGCCGGTGACATCATCCGGTAGGCGACCTCGCGCAGTCGGCCGTGGCTGAAGTCGTAGGTGTCGCCGCCGCTGGTGAGCAGCAGTTGCCGCCGCCACAGCTCGTCGAGGTCCCGGGCGACCTCGTGCTCGCCACGCCCGTGGATCCGGACGAGCAGGTCGACGGAGACCGACGATCCCGCCGCGGCCGCCACGGCGATCAGGTCCCGGGCGCTGTCCGTCAGCGGCAGCAGCCGCGCCTCCAGGACGGCCTGCACCCGCGGCGTGAGCACCCTCGGCTCGTCACCGCGCCAGCCCGCCCGCAGCGCCTCCACCACGAACAGCGGGTTGCCCTGCGTCTCGTCGTGGAGGCGGTCGGCGTCCGCGCGGTCCAGGTCGTGCCCGAGCCGCCCGGCGAGCGCGGCCGTCTCCATCCGCTCCAGCCGGCCCAGCGCCAGCTCGGTGCAGCGGCCGAGCGCCCGCAGGCCGGTGAGCAGGCCGTGCAGCGGGTGCCCGGCGTCCACGTCGAGCAGCCGGGCCGTCCCGGCGACGAGCAGCGGCGCCGGTGGGTCGGCGCGTACCAGGTAATGCAGGAACTGCAGGGTCGGGGCGTCGGCGGCATGGAGGTCGTCCGCGACCAGCAGCACCGGGCCGCCGCCAGCGCCGGCGGCGGCGGCCAGGGCGTGCGCGGCCGCGTCGAACAGCCGCAGGCGCGAGCCCGCCTGGGCCGGCGGCGGCTCGGTCGCGAGCTCCGGCAATCTCGCCAGCTCTGGCAGCAGCGGAGCGAGCGCCGCGAGCTGGGTGGGAGTGAGGCGCCCGCGCCAGCGGGCCACGCCGAGGTCGCGCAGCCAGGCCACCACGGGGGCGTACGCCAGCGCGCCCTCCGCCTCGTACGACCGGGCGTGCGCGGTGACCGCGCCGTGGCGCGTGGCCCAGTGCCGCAGCTCCTCGACCAGCCGGGTCTTGCCGATGCCGGCCTCGCCGGTGACCACGGCCAGGTGGGGCACGCCGGCGCCGGCGTCGCGCCACAGCTCGGTCAGCCGTTGCCGCTGCGCCCGGCGCCCCACGAACGCCGCCGCGCCGCTCGTTCTCGGCGCGTCCTGCGCCTTCGGCAGCAGCGCCTCGTACAACGCCCTGGTCCGCGCGGACGGTGCGACACCGAGCTCGTCCGCCAGGGTGGCCACGCACTCGTGGTAGGCGTTCACCGCCCTGGCCCGGTCGCCCTGCGCGTCGTACAGCCGCATCAGCCACCGGTAGGGCGGCTCGGCGAGACGGTCGTGCTGGCGGGCGCGTTCCGCGTAGCCGACCGCCGCGTCGATCTCGCCGCGCCCTTCCAGCAGCGGCACGAGCCGGGCGAGGACCGCCATGACCCGCTGGCGATACCGCTCGCGGTCCGCGATCAGCCACTCGTCGTACCAGCCGTCCAGCAGGTCGCCCGCGTACAGGTCGGCCGCCAGCCGCAGCCCTTCCAGCGCGTCGGCGTCGGCGTCGTCCTCGCCGGAGTGGGCGGTCTCGCCGGACCCAGCCGTCGCGCTGGACCCCGTCGCGCTGGACCCGGCACTCGCGCCAGACGCTGCCTCGGCCGCGTCGAACGCCGTGAGGTCCGCGGAGAACTCGCGAAGTGAGAGCGTCTGCGCGGTCACCTCGACGTGGCGGTCGGCGGCGGGCAGCAGGGCGCGCAGCGTGTGCAGCACGTGCCGCAGGTTCGTGCGGGCCTGCTGCTCGGTGGAGTCGGGCCAGAGGAGGAACGCGACCTGCTCACGCCGCTGCGGGGCGCCGCGGCGCAGCGCCAGATATGCCAGCAGCGACTGCGCCCGCAGCGACGTCATCACGACGGGCGTCCCGCCCGAACGGACCTCGAACGCGCCGAGCAGGCGTACCTCCAGCACGTCGCTCATCCTCACCCGAGATCTCCGGCCGAACCAGCGAGTTGACGCGCGCCGGACGCTGACCGGGTACCGCTACCGAGACGAACCCATCAGCCGGCCCGATCACCCAGACCGGTGGAGCCCGGTCCCCGTCGGCGGCCGGGCCGCGGGATCCCGCGACGACCGCCCGAGTCCGGCACGTTGCGAGGATGTCCTCCCGTGACCTGGCTCGACCGTTTCGGGGCGTTGCGCGTCGACACGACACCGCTGCGCACCTCGCGTGACTTCCGCCTGCTGTTGATGGCCGGCACCGTCTTCTACCTCGGCGGCATGGTCACCTATGTCGCCGTTCCCTACCAGCTCTACGCCCTGACCCATTCCAACGCCATGGTTGGCGCCGTCGGCGCGGTGGAGCTCCTTCCCCTGCTCGTCTTCGGCCTGTACGGCGGGGCACTGGCCGACCACGTCGACCGCCGCCGCCTCCTGGTGCTGTGCGGGCTCGCGCAGGCGGCCGTCACGGCGGTGCTCGCGGCCAACGCCTTCCGGGACCATCCAAGCACGTGGGTGATCTTCGTGGCGGCCGCGGCGCTGGCGAGCACGAGCAGCCTGCAACGGCCCTCCCGCGAGGCCCTGTTCCCGCGCACCGTCGCCCATGAGGAGCTGCCCGCGGCGAGCGCGCTCGACAGCATGGGCCTGCAGGCCGGCATGCTCACCGGCCCGGCCCTCGGCGGCCTCCTGGTGGCGTACGCGGGCATCGGGTGGTGCTTCGTGATCGACGTGTGCGGCCTGCTCGTCGCCAGCCTGCTGTACACGCTGATGCGCCGCTACCCGCACCGGGCCGAGACCACGCCGCCGAGCCTGGCGGCGGTCGCCGAGGGCCTGCGTTACGCCGTGTCCCGCCGCGACCTGGTCGGCACCTACCTGGTCGACATCGCCGCGATGCTGCTCGCGATGCCGGTGGTGCTCTTCCCCGCGCTGGCGGAGCGCACCTTCCATCAGCCGCAGTTGCTCGGCCTGCTCTACTCGGCCGAGACGGTAGGTGCCCTGGTCGCGACCGCGCTGTCCGGCTGGACCAGCCGGGTGCACCACCACGGCCGCGCGATCGCGGCGGCCGCGGCGGTCTACGGCCTGTGCATCGCCCTGGCGGGCGTGCTGCCCACGCTGTGGTTGGTAGCCTGCGCCCTGGCCGCGGCCGGGGCCGCCGACATGATCTCCGGGGTCTTCCGCTCGACCATCTGGAACCAGACCATTCCCGAGACGATGCGCGGCCGGCTGGCCGGCATCGAGCTGCTCTCCTACTCGCTCGGCCCGCTCGGCGGACAGGTGCGCGCCGGTGTCACCGCCGATCTGTGGAGCGTCCGCGGGAGCATCGCCTCCGGCGGCCTCGCCTGCGTCGTCGGCGTCGGCGCGACGGCGGCCTGGCTGCGCGGCTTCTGGTCCTACGACGCGCGCACCGACCAGTACGCCGTCGCCGAGCGCGCGACCCGCGCCGCCGCCGGTGACCGGTGACCGGTGAGCCGTCCGCGGCGTCGCTCGACGCCGGTGGCGACGAGGCCCGGCGCGCGTGCTGGGCGGCGCGGGAAGGTCGCCGGCGGCGGCGGCTGATGACCCGCAGGCGGACGTCAGCCGTCGAAGGGGGCCGCGGCGACGAGCCGGACGAAGTCGAGCTGGGCGACGTGCCCGGCGATGCGGGAGGTGGGTTTCGCCTCGGCCTCGTGCCGCAGGACGGTGGTCAGGAGGTCCTTGAGGCCCAGCCGGGGGAGACCGTCGAGGACATCGGCGACCAGGTCCTTTGGCAGTTGGTCCAGCCGCAGACCCAGAACGTCGACGGCGGCGCCGAGATGCACGCCGGCGACCTCGGGACGGGGATCCTTGGCGGTGTCGAGCTCCAGGTGCAGCGCGATCGCGTCCCGCACCAGCCCTGCGAACCGCGGGCTCGCCCCCCGCTCGAGCATGGTGATCTCCGCGACGAGCGCGCCGCGCTGTTCGAAGGGCGTGACCTCGTCGCCCCACAGCTCGGTCAGGCCCAGATCGTGCAGCATGGCCGCGACATACAGCGCCTCGGCGTCGTACGGCCGGTGCCTGCTCTCCAGCAGCGCCGTGCCGAACAGGTACGTCCGCCGGCAGTGGTTCACCAGCGGCGGCGGTGAACAGGTCGTCAGCAGCTCGTCGGCGGCCACGGCGAGCGCGCTGTCGGGAAGGGTCGGCAGGGGCGACGGCACAGGATGCCTCCAGCGGTCGGGGTGCGAGTGCGGTGCGGACGGCGAGTCGACCAGGGGCAGGGCCGGTCACCAGGTAGGCCGGGTAGTGGGTAGGAGAGGACGCCGTGGTCGCGTATGGCTCGGATTCGGGTCAGCCGGCGGACGGAAGCCGGAAACGCCGCCGGTAGTCGTCGGGGATGACGGTGAGCCGGCGGCGGAACACCCGGTGCAGGGTCTCGACCGAGGTGAACCCGCACCGGGCCGCGACGACGTCGAGGGTGTCGTCCGTCTCCTCCAGCGCCCGGCGGACCGCCTCGACGCGCACTGTCTCGACGTAGGCCGCCGGCGTGGTCGCCGCCTCCCGGGCGAAGAGCCGGGCGAAATGGCGTTCGCTGAGATGGGCGTGCCGCGCGAGGGCCGGGACCGACAGGTCCCGCCCGGGGTGCTCGACGATCCACGCGATCGCGTCCCGGATGCGGTCGGTGCGTGGCGCCGCCGGGGCGAGCGGCGCGCTGAACTGGCTCTGCCCACCTGGCCGCCGCAGGTACATCACCATCCAACGGGCGACCTCGCGGGCGAGCTGGTCGCCGTGGTCCTCGGCGACCATGGCCAGCGCCAGGTCCATCCCCGCGCTCACCCCCGCGCAGGTCCAGATCCGGCCGGACCGGATGAAGATCGGGTCCGGGTCGACGGCGACGGCCGGGAACTCCGCCGCCAGCCGGCCGGCGGTGAACCAGTGGGTCGTCGCCGGCCGGCCATCCAAGAGACCGGCGGCCGCCAGCATGTGCGCGCCGGCGCATACCGACGCCACCCGTCGCCAGGCGGCAGACCGGCGGGCCACCCAGCCGACCACCGCCGGTTCGACGATCGGCAGGCTGCCCGCCGTCTGCGGTGTGATGCCGCCGGGGACGATGGCGGTGTCGACCGCGCCCATGGGGGCGCCGAACCCGACGTCGGCGACGAGCCGCACACCACTCGACGTGCGCACCGGCCCGCGGCGCACCGCGGCCAGCCGGACGACGTACCCGGGCGAGCCCGGCGTTCGAAGACGGTCGGCGACGGAGAACACCTCCGCCGGCCCGGTGACGTCCAGCAGCTCGACGCCGTCGAACACCGCGACGATCACCTGCCGAGCCGGCGCCCCTTGGGGAGCCGGGGCCGGAGCCAGAGCCGGGGCCGGACCGGCGGGAACCACGCTGTCCACGGTGTCCGAGCCTCGCAACCGGCTCCGGGCGGCAGCAAGGACCTGGCTATGTCACATTCGGCCATCCCGCCCACTGGGTGCGGCGAAGATCACTGGCTGGGTATGCTCGGCCACATGGGTCAGGACCCGGCTTCGCCGGCAACGTTCTCGGCGGATCCAGGCCCGCGGCCTGGCGAGGATCGCGCCGGCGACGCGGCCGTCCCGGGGCCGAGGGTTCCCGTGGCGGCCTCCGAGCTGGTCGTCCCGGATATCCGGCTGATCCGCAAGCGGACTGGCGGGGAGCAGCGCGCGACGTTCTTCGAGCTGTTCTTCGACCTCGTCTACGTCCTCGCGGTCACGCAGCTCTCACACCATCTGCTCGCGGACCTGACCTGGGCGGGCGCCGCCCGGACCGCGTTCATGCTCGTCGTCATCTACTGGGCGTGGAACTACACGACCTGGATGGCGAACTGGTTCGACCCGAGCACGGTCGCCGTCCGCCTGGTGCTGGTGTTCGTCATGCTGGCGAGCCTGCTCATGGCGGTCGCGGTTCCGGACGCGTTCGGCGAGCGTGGGCTGCTGTTCGCGGCCAGCTACGTGGCGCTGCAACTGGGCCGCAACGTCTTCGTCGTCGCGGTCACCCCCGCCGGCGCGTTCCACCGCAACTTCGTGCAGATCCTGGCCTGGAGTGTGCTGTCGGCGCCGCTGTGGATCGTGGGCGGGTTCGTCGACGGCGACGCGCGCTGGGCGCCGTGGGGAGCCGCGCTGCTGGTGGACCTGATCGCGCCGCTCGTCCTGTACTGGATCCCCGGGATGGGATCGACACCCACCAGCCAGTGGCAGGTCGACGGTAACCACTTCGCCGAGCGCTTCCAGCTGTTCGTCATCATCGCGCTCGGGGAGAGCATCGTGCTGGCCGGGGCGACCGCGTCCGAGTCGGACCTCACCGTCGCGGTCGTCGTCGCTCTCGGTGTCGCCTTCATCCTGTCGACGGCGCTGTGGTGGCTGTACTTCGGCCAGGTCTCCGAGGTCGTGGCGCGGCGGATCGGCCGCAGCGCGCCGACCGAGGCCGGCCAGCTCGGCCGGGACGTCTACACCTACCTGCATCTGCCGATCATCGCCGGCATCGTGCTCTCGGCCGTCGGCCTCGAGCTGGTGATCGCCCACCCCCACGACGAGCTGCACCTGGCGGGCGCCCTCGTGTCCTGTGGCGGCCCGGCCCTGTTTCTCGCCGGCCTGGCCGCCTGCTGCGCGCGGGTCCGGCGCCACCGGGCCTGGTGGCCGCTGGCCGTGGCGGTGGTGGTACTCGGGTGCGCCCCCCTCGCCGCCGGCATCGAGAGCCTGACGGCGATGGGAGCCCTCGCCGTCGTCCTGGTCGGCGCCGCGGCGATCGAGCAGGCCCGTTCGGACTGACCGCGGCACCGCCCGGCACCGCGCCGTCGGTGCGGTGCCGGGTGGAACGTGCGATGGGGTCGTCGAGCGGAAAGAAATCCCTGGAACTATGTTCCCCTGGAACCATGGGACGGGGAAAGGATCTACCAGCGGTACCAACGACTGCTTCCGCTGCCGCTGGCGCTGCGCATGAAGAAACCGAGGACCCAGGCCGCGAAAACCACGAGCGCGACGATCCACAGCGCGTGCACGGCGAATCCCAGCCCGCCGAAGAGCAACGCGAGGATCAGTACCGCGACGATGAGAGCCATAACATCCTCCTATGACGATACTGCTGTCATACCCGGCGGCGGCCGCCCCAACCCGGACTTTTCGAGAGTCGGAAACGGCGATGTTCGGGACGTCCTCCCGGCTTTCCGCGTTGTTTGTTTGTGTCGTTGGATCGTGACGGTACGCCACCGCCGCGGTCAGGGCCTCCCGAGGTCTGGTCGTGAGCGTTCCGAAACCCGGCCGCCGTCGCCGCGGCGACAGTCTTTAGGGTCGCCGCCATGACCTCATCCAGCTCCGCGCTCGGGCCGCTCCGGCCGACCTACCCCATCAGGACCGAGCGGCTGCTGCTGCGTCCCATCGATCCTGTCGGTGACGTCGACGCCATGCACGCCTACCGATCCCGTGAGGACGTGTGCCGCTACATCCCGCCGGAGCCGATGAACCGGGAGCAGCTCGCCGAACGGCTCGCCAACCCGGACCTCGTCCGGTCGGAGCTCGAGCGGGAGGGGCAGGTGCTGGCGCTCGCCGTCGTCCTCGAGGAGACGGGGGAGCTGATCGGCGACCTGGTCATCTTCTGGCGCAGCACTGAGCACCGCGGCGGTGAGATCGGCTACATCATCAACCCGGATCACCACGGCAGGGGTTATGCGACAGAGGCTGCCCGGGCGCTGCTCGCGCTGCTTTTCGACGAGTTCGGGCTGCATCGGGTGACCGCCCGAATAGACGCCGAGAATCCGGCCTCGGCGGCGGTGCTCACGAAGCTCGGAATGCGGCGGGAGGCGGTGCTGGTGGAGAACGAGTGGTTCAAGGGCAGATGGAGCACCGAGATCGACTTTGCGATCCTGGAAAGAGAATGGCGTGCGCTGCGCGACCACTGACCGGCCGCGCCGCCCTCGGCCGCGGACGGCGGGTCAGTCGGGCTGGGCGCTCGTCCTGAGGCGGTAGCCGGCTCCGCGCACGGTTTCCAGCTGCGAGACCCTGAAGGGTTTGTCGATCTTTCGGCGGAGATAGGCGATGTACTGGTCGACGACGTTGGAGGTGCCGTCGTAGGCGAAGTCCCAGACGTGTTCGAGGATGGCCGTGCGGCTGAGGACCTCACCGGCATGGCGCATCAGGTACTCCAGGAGCGCGAACTCCTTCGGGGACAGGTCCAGGCCGACGCCGTCGCGGCTCGCGGCCCGGCCGGCCGGGTCCAGCCGCAGCCCGCCGACGTCGAGCACGACGGGGCGTTCGTGGGAGCCGCGTCGGATCAGTGCGCGTACCCGGGCCGACAGCTCGTCGAAGCTGAAGGGCTTGGGCAGGTAGTCGTCGGCGCCGACGTTCAGCCCGCGGACGCGGTCGGTGACGTCACCCCGGGCGGAAAGCATCAGCACCGGCGCCCAGCGGCCCGCTGCCCGCAGGCGCTTGCACACCTCGAACCCGTCGAGCCCCGGCAGCATCAGGTCGAGAATGATCACGTCGTACGTCACCTCGCCCGCCTGCCACACCGCGTCGGTGCCGTCGGCGACGATGTCGACCGCGAACCCCTCCTCGGCCAGGCCCCGGCGCAGCAACGCGGCGGTGCGCGTCTCGTCCTCGACCACCAGCACCCGCATAGGCGCACGATAGGACCGGGCTGATGTGAGTTCGATGTGAGCCGACGCGGCCTTCCTGCCAGCGGGGCGCCGCGTCGCCGGATGGGTGCGCCGCCAGGTCGCTCGCCAGCGTCACCTGCTCGGCGGCGGCGGCAGCCGGGCCCGGTGTGCGTTGTTGTGGTGCGGGTCGACCGCGATCCCGCTGCTGCACGCCGCCACGCTGTGCGCCGTCTGCGCCGCCCTGCACGTGTCCCTGGGCGTTGGGCAGGTCGCCGTCGCCTACCTGGCGGCGAGCGCCGCGGCGGCCCTCGTACCCTCACCCGGCGGGTTCGGCTCGCTCGACGCCAGCCTGGTCGCCCTGCTCACCGCGGTCGGCGCGCCGACCGCGACCGCGCTCGCCGCCGTCCTCGGCTACCGCCTCGTCACCGTGTGGCTGCCGCTGGCCCCGTCGGCCGTCGTGTGCGCGGTGCTCGTCCGGCGACGGGCGCTCTGACCGGCCAGGGATGCCTCGCCGGCCCAGACTGGATCCTCGACGCGAGGTTCCTCGGCGCAGGTGCTCCGCTCGCCCGCACCGTCTGTCCTGAGGCCCGGTCCGTCGGCGACGACAGGCCGGGCCTCACGTTCTTGATGGCCTCCTGACCGGGGTGGTCAGCTGGCCGGCTGGCGATCGATGTCGTCGGTGTGCTCGGGGGAGCGGTGCTTGCCCTTCGCCGAGCGCCGGCTGGCCAGCTCCTTCAGGACGGGGATGGCGGAGAGCAGGACGATGACCAGGGTGACGGGGATGATGTAGTGGTCGATCGGAATCGACCGGCCGAGGCTGTATCCGAGCAGCGTCACGCCCAGCGACCACACCAGGCCGCCGACGATGTTGTAGATCAGGAAGGTGCGGGCCGGCACGCCGATGACGCCGGCGACGGGGTTCATGAAGGTGCGGACGATCGGAACGAACCGTGCCAGGATGATCGATTTTCCGTAGCCGTACCGCTCCAGGAACTCCTGGGCGCGGGCGACATTCTCCTGCTTGAAGAGCCGCGAGTCCGGCCGGTTGAACAGCCTGGGGCCGGTCCGCCGGCCGATGAGATAGCCGGTCTGCGCGCCGAGAAGGGCCGCCACGGCGACACCGAGAAGCACCGCGCCGATGTGGAAGTGCGGGCGGTCACCGCCGGCGGCGGTCGCGCTGTAGGCGCCGGCGAGGAAGAGGAGCGAGTCACCGGGCAGGAAGAACCCGATCAGCAGCCCGGTCTCGGCGAAGATGACCAGGATGAGCCCGGTCAGGCCAAAGGCCGAGGCGAGCGACGCCGGATCGAGAACGTTGACGGCCAGTGGGCCTGGCATGGGATATGTCCTTTCGGGAACGACGGCCAGGTACGTGGGCCGGTTCGGGCGCGTCGCGGTGGTCGGGCGTTCGGGTGGTCAGGCGTTCAGGGTCCCCGTGAGGAGAAGCCCGAAGAGGAGCACCCCGACGGCCACGCGGTAGGCGACGAACGCGCGGAACGTGTGGCCGGCGACGAACCTCAGCAGCCAGGCGATGGACGCGTAGGCGACGACGAAGGACACCAGGGTGCCGACCGCGAGGGCGGTGGTGGACACCGAGCCGCCGGTCGCGTCCTTGAGCTCGTACAGCCCCGCGCCCGTCAGCGCCGGTATCGAGAGGAAGAACGACAGCCGGGTGGCCGCGACCCGGTCGAGGTCGCGGAAGAGCCCGGTGCTGATGGTCGCGCCGGATCGCGAGAACCCGGGGAACAGCAGCGCGAGGATCTGCGACGATCCGACGATCATCGCGTCGGGTAGTCGGATGTCCAGCTCGCCGCGCTTGTGCCGACCGAATCGGTCACCCGCCCACATGTACACACTGCCGACCAGGAGCGAACCGGCCACCACCCACAACGAGCCGAGCGGGCCGTCGATGAGCGGCTTGGCCGCGAGCCCGACGAGCACGACCGGGATGGTCGCCAGGACGACCCACCAGGCGAACTTGTAGTCGGGATTGCTCCGGGCGGGAGCGCTGGCCAGGCCGCGCCCCCAGGCGACGGCGAAGCGCCGGATATCGCTGAAGAAGTACACGAGCACGGCCAGGATCGCGCCTGCCTGGATCACCGCGGTGAAGCCGACGACCGACGTGTCGTCGACCGGTATGTTCATCAGCCCTTCAGTGATCTTCAGGTGGCCGGTGGAAGATACCGGCAGGAACTCCGTCAGCCCTTCCACAATCCCCAGGACGACGGCCTGGCCGGCACTGATCGCACTCACGTGATCGGGTCCTCCGCTGGTTCAGGTGTATTCGCGCCACGCGCTCGCGGCGGCGAGGCGTCCGCGGTATGGCGGTGGCGCGGTCGTGACGCGGACGTTCATGGGCGCGACGGCCCGCCAGACGTCCTCGCCACGAGGCGCGCGGCCTCGTCGTGATGAACCGGGAACTTAGCGGGCCGGGGATGTGAGGACCGTGTGAGGGCCCTGGGCGCCGCGACGGACCACTTCGAAACGGACCGCGTCGAACCAGTGTCCGCA
Organism: Pseudofrankia saprophytica; assembly: GCF_000235425.2. Lineage (NCBI taxonomy): Bacteria > Bacillati > Actinomycetota > Actinomycetes > Frankiales > Frankiaceae > Pseudofrankia > Pseudofrankia saprophytica. Next base: position 4,863,128 of record NZ_KI912266.1, on the reverse strand, counting down.
CCGGCTGGCCGATCCGCGTCCACATCGAATCCACATCTCGGTGGTCCTATCGTGCGAGCATGCTGCTGGATGACGGGGCATGGACCAGGCAACGGCCGCCCGGCGCCGAGCCGTCCGGCGCCGAGCCGCCCGGCGCCCGGCCGGTCTGACCGGTCGGGCGATGCCTCTTAGGATCCGGCTCGCGGCGTTGTTCGGGCTGGGCACGGCGCTCGTGCTCGCCGGCGCGGGCGTGCTGTTCTACGTGCAGCTGCGGGCCAGCCTGTCGCAGTCGCTGGACGCGACGCTGTCGGCCCGGGCGGAGGCGCTGCGCACCCGGATCGCGGGGACGAACACGTCGCCGGAACGCGCGTTGGCGCCCGCGAGTCCGCTCACCCAGCTGGTCAGCACGGACGGCCGGGTGCTCGCCGCGTCTCCTACCACGCAGATGCGGCCGCTGGTCGGCACCGACGTGATCAGAGAGGCCCAGGGCGGGACGATCCTGGTCACCGTTCGGATACAGGGGGAGAAGGCGAGGCTCCTCGCGGAGCCCGTCGACCTCGCGTCGGCCGGCCGGGTGGTGCTCGTCGTCGGCGCGCCCCAGGACATCACCGACGACGCCGAAGACCGCATCCGTGACGTGATGGTGGTGGCCTGCGCCCCCTTGATCGCGCTGTCCGCCCTGGCGGCGTGGTGGCTTTCCGGCGCGGCGCTGCGACCCGTCGAGCGCATGCGCCAGCAGGCCGCCGCGATGGGCGGGGCCGACCTCGGCGGCCACCTGGAGATCCCGCCCACCCGCGACGAGCTCGCCGCGCTGGCCACGACCATGAACGACCTGCTGGATCGCCTGCACGCCGCGCGCACGCGCGACCGGGCCTTCGTCGCCGACGCGGGCCACGAGCTGCGCACCCCGCTGACCAACCTCAAGGCGGAGGTGGACCTGGCCCTGCGGCCGGGCCGGACCCGTGAGGACCTGACGGAGGCACTGTCCAACGCGGCCGTCGAGACCGACCGCCTGATCCGGTTGGCCGAGACGCTGCTCGCGCTCGCCCGCTATGACGCCGATCCCGACCAGTTCGTCCACCGGGAGCGGACGCCGCTCACGCCGCTTCTGGAACGCGCCGTCAGGGCCGCCATGCCCGCGGCCCGGGGCGCCGGGACCACGCTTCGGCTTGCCCCCGCGCAGGCCGTCGTCCTCGACGTCGACCCGGACCGGGTCCGGCAGGCGGTCGACAACCTGTTGAGCAACGCGATCAGGCACACGCCCGCCGGCTCCGCCATCGACGTCCGGGTCGAGTTCACCGACCTCGGTGCGACCGGCGTCGGTGCGACCGGCGTCGGTCCCCTCGACCTCAGCGGCAACGGCGCGCCCGCCGCGCCCGCCGCGCCCGCCGCGCCCGCCGTGATGATCGAGGTTCGGGATCGTGGCCCGGGCTTCCCACCGGACTTCCTTCCGCGCGCCTTCGAACGGTTCACCCGCGCCGACGCCGCTCGCGGCCGCGTCGACGGCGGCGCCGGTCTCGGGCTCGCCATCGTGGCCGCGATCGCGACGGCTCACGGCGGCCACGTGACCGCCGCCAACCATCCCGACGGCGGCGCCGTGGTCACCGTGCTCCTCCCTCTCCGTGGGAGCGGGCCGCGGCTGCCGCCGACCTGACCAGCGTTCGGTCCTCAGTCCACGGTCAACACCGTCTTGGCGATCGCGTCTCGGTTCTCCAGCGCCACGTGGGCCCGCGCCGCCTGCGCGAGCGGGAACGTCTGCCCGATGACGGGTCGCAGCCGATGACGCAGGTCGGGCAGCAGCTCGCGGACGAGGCGGGTCCGTTCGGCGGCTGGAATCTGCAGGTCACCGATGCCGCTGGTCGTCACGGCGCGCCGGCGGGCGTCGTCCGGGTCGATCTGGGCGAAGGAGCCGCTGGGCGTGCCGTGGGCGGAGAAGTGCCCGCCGTCGGCGACGAGGCCGTAGCCGTCCCGGCCGAGGCCGCCGCCGACCCCGTCGAGCACCACGTCGGGGCGGGTGCCGCTCGTCGCCTCCAGTACCTGGTCGGTCCAGCCTGGGTGGCTGTAGTCGACGACGGCCTCGGCGCCCGCGGCCGCGACGGCGTCGAGCTTCGCCGTGCCGCGGGCCGCGCCGATGACCCGCGCGCCGCGGGCGCGCAGCAGCTGGACGAGCAGGATGCCCATCGCTCCGGCGGCCCCCAGGACCAGGACCCGCTGCCCGGGCTCGACGCGGGCGAGCTCGGTGATGCGCAGGGCGGTGGGTCCGTCGTGCAGCACCGCGACGGCGTCGAGCGGGTCGACGCCGTCGGGCACGGCCACCAGCTCCGCCGCCGGGGCGACGACCCGTTCGGCGTAACCTCCCCATCCGCCGGGGCCGCCCGTGTGGGTGATGACCCGACGCCCCAGCCAGCCGTCCTCGACGCCGTCGCCCACCGAGACGACCTGTCCGCCGACCCCGTTGCCCGGCACGTAGGGGGCCGGATCGGGAAGAAGTCCTTGCCCACCCCGGACCGGACCAGGATGTCGACGAACATCACGTCGCTGGCGGTGACGGCGACGAGGACCTCACCCGCCCCGGGAACCGGGTCGGGAAGCTGGGTGGGTACGAGAACCTCCGGGCCGCCGAAGCGGGACACCTCGATCGCGCGCATGTGCTCACACCCGGCCAGGCAGGTCGCCGTCGCGCGTGCCGTCCTGTGTGACGTCGCGGGTGTGCAGGCCGGGACTGTCCGGATCGACGTTGTAGGCGACCACCCGCCGCGGATGAATCCGGATGATCTCCGTGGCGAGATGCGCGTCGGTGGGCGGGTGGCTGGCGGTCTCGGCGACGCCGCGGATCTCCAGGAAGTGCGCGCCCTGCATGGTCGGCTCGGTCACCTCGTCGACGACGAAGGCCACCCGCGGATTGGCCTGGACGTTGCGGTACTTGGCGCTGGACGCCATCGCGTACCCCGCGATGTCGATGGTTCCCAGAACGGGGTTATAGGTGAAACCGAGCGGCTTGACCTGCGGCACGCCGTCCGGTCCGATGGTCGACAGATGGCCTCGAGGCTGGCGGAGCAGAAACCGCTGCTCGGCGTCGCTGAAGATCATGCGTTCACCGTAGAACCTCAAGTGAGCTTGAGGTCAACCGGCGGATCGCTACTTCCGGGTCGTCGTCGCGGATCCGGCCAGGTCGCGACGGCGACGACAGGCCCACGGCGATCCGGTCAGGCGGGTGGGTCGCTCTCGAGGGGATTCGCGGCGATCCGCCGGGCCGCGTCCTTGTCGACGGATGCGGCGGCGGCGCTGCCCGGCTTGCGCCTCGCCTGGTCCTCGAAGCACGCCAGGAACTCCACGCCGAATCCCAGCCGTGGATAGCGGGCGAGCATCTCGGCCCTCGCGTCCGACGGGAACTCCTCCGGCCGCCGGCCCACTACCTCCCAGCTTGTGGCGACCTGCAGCATGTGGGACTCGGGGTCGTCGGCCGGGGCCACGTCATCGCGCATGTGCAGCACGATGATCTCCGAGACCCGGGCGGCCCGCTCCGCCGGCCAGCCGGCCGCCACGCCGAAGACCCAGGCCAGTTGCCCTCCAGCCTCCTCGAACGGCAGCCTGTGGCCGTCGAACGTCTCCGTGAGCCCGAGGTCGTGGAGCAGCGCCGCGACGTAGTACAGCTCGTCGTCGAAGGCGATGCCGTGCGCCGTGCCGTACATCGCTCCCCACAGATAGGACCGGATGGAGTGGTTGCGCAGCGCGGGTGAGTAGAAACGGGTGGCCACGGACAGCGCGGCCTCGGCGGCGGGAGTCACCGGAAACACGGGGGGCACCCCTTCCTGTCGTCCGCGGGTCGCCTTCCCCGTTCCCGGGCCACCGGACGAGTCAGCCGGTGTACGCCCGGCATATCGGCGCTGGGCGGGCAGGCGACGACCCGCACCGCTGAGAGGACTGCCATGCGAGCGATCACCGTTCGAGACCGCGCCGCCGGCGCCCGCGGACTCTCCCTGACGGAGATGCCATACCCCCACGCCGCCGAGAACGACGTCATCGTGCGCGTGCATGCCGCCGGGTTCACCCCTGGGGAGCTTGACTGGCCGGGAACCTGGACTGACCGCGCCGGCCGCGACCGGACGCCGAGCGTGCCTGGACATGAGCTGTCGGGCGTCGTCGCCGCGCTGGGCTACGGAACCACCGGCCTTACCGTTGGCCAGCGGGTGTTCGGACTGACCGACTGGACCCGCGACGGCTCACTGGCCGAGTACGCCGCGGTGGAGGCCCGCAATCTCGCTCCGCTTCCGGCGGACGTCGACCACATCGTGGCCGCCGCGCTGCCGATCTCCGGGCTGACCGCATGGCAGGGCCTGTTCGACCACGGCCGCCTCGCGACGGGCCAGACCGTCCTGATCCACGGTGCCGCGGGCGGTGTCGGTTCGATCGCGGTGCAGCTCGCGCGCGAGGTGGGTGCCCGCGTGATCGGCACGGGGCGGGCCGCGGACAGGGACACCGTGCTCGGTCTGGGTGCTGATGTGTTCCTGGACCTGCGGTCTGATCAACTGAGAGACGCCGGCGAGGTCGACGTGGTGTTCGATGTGATCGGAGGCGACGTCCTCGACCGCTCGGTCGCGCTGGTGCGCGCCGGCGGCACACTTGTCACCATCGCCGCGCCACCCAGGGCCCAACCTCGGGACGGGCGGGCTGTCTTCTTCGTCGTCGAACCGGACCGCGCCCGGCTCGCGGACCTCGCCCAGCGACTCCGGGACGGACGCCTCAAGCCGATCGTCGGGGCCGTGCGGACACTCCAGGAAGCCCCCTGGGCGTTCGCCCCCGACCGACGCACCCCCGGCAAGACGATCATCAGGGTCGCGGAGGACCGAGAGTCGCCATGATCGGAGCACGGTTCACCGGTCCGAATGCCCGATCCACCGGGAGCGTGTCCGCGCGATGTTCGCCCTGGCCGGCGACCTCTACAGGTCTGGTGGGACGAGGGTGGTGAAGCAGAACGGATGGCCGGCCGGGTCGAGCATGACCCGCCAGCGCGGATCGGACTGCGGCTCCGCCACGCGGGCCCCCAGTGCGACCGCGCGGGTGACGGTCTCGTCCAGGTCCGGGCCGGCGGACAGGTCGAGGTGCACGATCGAGCTGCCCGGCCAGACCGGTGGCTGGTACCCGGCCACCCGCTGCGGAACGAGCACGACGCCCGGCACCCGCACGCCGGCGCTGCTCTCGCTGCTCCACAGCTGCGTGCCGCCGAGCAGTTCGAGGTAGAACCTGGCGAGCTCCTGCGGATCGGCGCAGTCCAGCGACACGGCCACGAAACGGACCGCGTTGTCGGTCGAGTCGGTCACCTGGCCACTAAAACACGCGGCTGGTACCCGCGGCGGGCGGGTACGGCCGGCTCCCGCGCGGTCCGGCCGGGCCCGGGCGGGCAGCGCGCCCGCCCGGGCGTGGCCGATGACACGGCGGGTTGGCGGCAACCCGCCGCGGAAACCGGCCACGGAGTTCTCCTCCGGTCAGCTCGGCTCGATGATCATGTCGCGCCAGCGGCTGATCTGCTCCTCGGTCACGCCGTTCGCGACGAGGAAACCGGCCACGCCGCCGGGCGCGGCCTCGACGATGTCCAGGATGCGGATGATGGCGCGCGGGTCGAGCGCGAGAGACCCTAGGGATCCGGTGGACTGGTCCGAAGCGGCCCGTTCGCGCAGGTGCCGGTACTCCTCCCGCTGGACCAGCGCCTCCCGGACCGCCTGGATCCGCTGTTCCGTGGCGAGATAGTCCGCGACGATCGCGTCGCGGTCGACGCCGGCGACGGCGAGCAGGACCGAGGTCACGATGCCGGTGCGGTCCTTGCCGGCCGCGCAGTGCACGAGAGCGGGCGTGCGCGGGCCCGACACGAGGAATTCCAGGATGCGGGCCAGTCCAGGGCCGGCCCCTTCGAGCATGAAGGCGTAGAACGTGGCGTAGTCGTCGCCGATGCGGCTACGCAGCGCCTGCTGGTCCGAGAGACCGGTGAGGTCCAGGAGCGGCTCGTGCAGCCAGGTGACGCCGAGCCGCGGAAACCATTCGGCCGCCCTGGGGTTCTCGAAGGGCGCGCGTAGATCCACGACGCCACGCAGCCCGATGTCGTCACGCAGTAACGCGATGTCCTCGGTGGTGAGGCCGTCCAGGTTGTCGCCGCGCAGCAGCACGCGAGGGCGGACGGTCCCCCCGGCGGCGGGCAGCCCGCCGAGGTCCCGCACGTTGTGGGCCCCGGCTAGCTCGATCCAGCTGGGCACGTGGTGGGCGGTAGTCATCCCAGAACCGTAGAACTGACTGATGAAGCGCGGGTGAACATGCGCTGGTCAGCCCGGTTCGACTGGCCGAAACGGCGGCGGCCGGCCGGCTGGGAGTCGCGGGCCGCCGGGTGGCCGATGGACTGGCCCGATCGGTGGGTCCGGCGGCCCGGTGGGGCCCAATCCGGCGCTAGCAGGTGTATCACGGTTCGCTCGGGGCAGAGCCCGATCATCGAGATGTTGTTCATACCAGCCAGGAGTGTCGAGGTCCGCCATGTCAGTCGGTAACGAGGTCCGGGCCCCGGTCAGCGATGCCTCCGCCGGGGAGTTGGTGTCTCGCCTGTCCGAACAGGTGAGCCGGCTCGTGCACGACGAGCTCGCGCTCGCACGGGCGGAGATGACCCGCAAGGGAAAGAAGGCGGCGCTGGGCGGCGGAATGCTGGGCGGCGCCGGAGTCGTGAGCGTGTTCGGCACCGGCGTGCTGATCACGGCCGCCGTCCTCGGTCTGGCGACCGCGGTCTCCGCGTGGCTGGCCGCGCTGATCGTGGGTGCCGTCCTGGTCGCGATCGCCGCGGGCCTCGCACTGACCGGCAAGAAGGAAGTCAGCCAGGCGACCCCGCCGCTGCCCGTCGACGCCATCGAGGGCGTCAAGGACGATCTTCACACCGTCAAGGAGGCACGACAGCGATGACAGACCAGACCGCGTCCGCTACTGATCCCGACGTACTGCGCGCAGACCGGGACCGGACCCGCGCCGAGCTTGGCGAGACCGTCGACGCTCTGACCGGCAAGCTCGACGTCAGGACCCAGGCCCGGACGAAGGCGACCGAGGTCGGCCAGAAGGCGGCCCAGTTCGGCGCGGCCACCCGGCAGAAGGCCGTCGACGTGACGACCCCGGCGATGCACAAGATGGCCGAGGTGACCGCTCCGGCGATGCACAAGGCGGCGGAGGCCACGGCGCCGGCTCGGCACAAGGCGGCCGAGGTGACCGCCCCGGCGATGCACAAGGTCGCCGAGGTCACCGCGCCAGCCCGGCAGAAGACGGCCGAGCTCACGGCCCAGCTCGACCAGCGCACCGGCAGCAAGCTCACCGCCGCCCAGAAGGGCGCGGCCGTGGCCGGCGCGGCGGTCGTCCTGATCTTGGCCGTGAGGAGGAAGCGCGTGTGAGCGTGGGGAAGAAGATCGCCTACAAGCCTGTCGGCATGGCCAGCGGCCTGCTGGCGGGAGCCGTGTCCGGAGCCATCGTCCGGAGGGTGTGGTCGAAGGCCGCGGGCGAGGACGAGACTCCTGGCGCGTTGCGGCTGGATCACACCTTCGTCGAGGTGGTCCTCGCCGCCGCTCTGCAGGGCGCGGTGTTCGCCGCGACCAGCGCGGCCGTCAACCGCCTCGGCGCGCACGGCTTCCGGCGCGCGACCGGCGTGTGGCCGGGAGATTGACCGGCACCACGACCATGGGAAGCCGGCGCGACCAGCGTTGGCCGCCGTCCGGCCGAGGTTCAGGAAGTGCGGGTGTAGGGATCGCGGACAGATGGCCACTCACCGTGATGGTTGGCCAGTAGATGGCCACCGGCCGGGATAGTTGGCCAATCCGCGGGAGGCGCCGGGTGATGCCGGTCCGGAGCGGTTCTGCCGCCGTCGCGGGCGCCGGGAAGGTCGGCGCGAGATCATGTCCGTTCCCAGGGATCATGAGAGGTTCCGTGGGAGCCAAGAAGTGATCTGAGAAGTCCCGGTGGGTCTGAGAAGTTGATCGGCGTGTGTCGGCTGATGTTCCGTCGAGCCCCTCTGTCGCTGGATCGACGACCTTCGCGACCAATGGACCCGTAGCGACCTGCCAACGGCTCTACGATCATCAACCATCGGCTCCCGCAGCGTCCACCTGCTCCAGGCCACTGAGACGGAGAGCTTCGTCGAGCTCGCCGAGCTTCGCGGGCGACAGGCTTCCGGCCTTCTCGATCATGTCTGCCCTGGTCAGGGTGACCAGCCACGTGCAAGGAATGAGGCCTGGGCGTGGGAGCGCGACTCGCAGGACACCGCCCAGGGGCAGTCCCTCGGGGGCGCCCACTGCCACCTCGACAGCCACGCCGCTGATCTCGATGTTCGCTGGAGCGACGACCTGTATGGCCCGGAACCCACCGGGCTCCTCTCCCGAGAGCAGAACGACCGGCCGCCGCTCATCGAAGTCCACCCACCAGACTTCGCCGCGTTCCATGTGTCCTCCTACACGAGACGGCAGGCGCACCCCGCACGACCGCGCAGAACACGCATCGGTCGTCAGCCACGCCCGGACCTCCCTCACCGACGACCATCACATCACTACGACGATCATCCGGTCGCCGAAATTCTCAGCTCCGATGGGACTCGCCCGGTCCCGGACGTCCCCCGCACTTGAGAAACACCAGGTCACGGCCTCCGGCACTTCTCATGATCCCTGGGAACGGACAGACCAGCGGCTCGGGTCTTCGAGATCGGGGCGTGGGGCGGCGGCGTCTTCAACAGCGGTGCCTGGCTGGTCGTCGACGAACGCCGCACGGACGTGCACTACCGCGATCTCGACATCGTCGAGGAGGAGCTCGCCGCCGCGGCCGAGGGCCGGTTCCGCATCGAGCCGCTGATGTTCCACCTCGCCGGCATCCCGTCCTACCTCGTCCTCGCGGAACTCGCGGTCAGCAGGGTGCTACGCGGCCGGCTGCCCACGGTGCGCTACCCGGCGGCGCTGCGGGAACGGGCGCCCAAGATTTGGTGGGACAACGCGCGGCTGACCTTCGACTACGCCCGGGTCAACCACGCCCGCCATGGCCGGCTGGCCCAGTGCGCCGGGCTGGTCGCCCAGGCAACCTCGCAAACCGCGCACGCCGTACTCGCGGCGCGCGGCGAATGGGTCACCAACGACAAGACCCTGCTCACCCGCGCGGACCTGCGCCAGATCGACCACTTCATCGCAGACGCCCACGCCGATCCGAAAGCCGCCCGCAGGCTCGTGGACGTATCCGAGGAGCTTTGCGCGGCGGCGGTGCAGGCCGTGCTCCACCCATTGCCCTGACCTCAATGAGGCACGAAGCAGGCGTCCACGCCCTGAGGGATGCCCGCAGTAAAACGGCGAGCCACACAGCGAATGGTGACCCAGGTCACACAGGATTGCGGTCCGGGGGCGAGGGAGGCGTACGCCGAATACAGGCAGGCCGACGAAGGAGTTGACCTCAAGCGGACTTGAACTCTTAGCCTGACCGCCGCGGGGTCAAGCGGTCTTATCGGCCCGCACCTCATCAACGGCGGCCGTTCGGCGCAGGAGCATTAAGGAGCACCGTGCCTCATCTGAGGGACATCACCGATCGAGCGGAACTTGCCGCCCTGGTCAGTCAGCTTGGGCGCTGGCTGGACACCGGTGACGACAAGGAGGGGCGCGTAATCTTCCACGAGGACGCCATCATCCACAGCGCTCGCGGCGGCGCCACGGGGATCGACGACATACTCGAGTATTCGCGGCACCAGCGACGACAACGAAAACTCTCAGCATCTGATCACCGACGTGCTCGTCGAGCTTGACGGGGACCGCGCCACCATGACGGCGAACGAGCTTGTCGCGTACTTCCCGTCGAGGACGGTCTTTCCCTCGCTCTCGAGGCTCGTCGGCCTGCGTTTCGCGTTCCAGGCGCTCCGCACCCAAGACGGGTGGCGGCTCACCCGCGTTGAGGTCACACCGCTCTGGCGGCAGGAGGCATGACCGCGCTCCCGATCACACCCGTCCACCTGGCCGGGTTCACGGCCTTCGACGTCCGCGGGCACGCTCATGGGCCAATCGCCGCATTGGCCAACAACGGCCGCGTCCGGCGGCGCTGGCACTGGCACTGGCCAACAATCGCGGCATGCCAGCTCGGAGTGGCCAAGTAGATCCGATCCCTACAGCGGGAGCGCGGCCGCCGAACCAGGCGGCCGCGCTCTTCTGTGCCGTCGGTCTGCTGGCCCGGGGATCAGGTGGCGCGTTCGTACCGCCAGCCGGCGTCGAGCATCCACAGCCGGTGGCGGGCGCCCTCCCGGGCGGCGGGCGCGGGGCCGGTGTATCCCTCGTCGCCGTGCCACATCGCGAGTAGTCCGCCGGGGACCTGGGTGAACTGGGTCTCGAACAGCTCGGGCGGTACGCCCGCCGCGGCCGTCAGGGCGTCGGCGACGCCGGCGTGCGGCGCGAGCGTCCACAGCGTCACCCAGGTCGGTGGCAGCAGCTCGAGGCTGCCCTGGTCGCGCGCCGACAGGGCGTCCGCCGGGCGTATCCAGCGATGTTCGGTGATCTCCGCGCCGTCCACGACGACGTCCTGCTCGGGTGCCCGGCCGAGCAGCATCCAGGTCAGGAACCGACGCGCCGCCACGGCGGGCGGGCACCAGTGCGACAGCGGGATCAGCTCGGCGCCGTCGATGTCGATACCCGCCTCCTCCGCGGTCTCCCGCACCGCGGCCCGGCGGGCGGCCGCCAGCTCGGCGGACCCGTCGTCCGGGCTCCCGCCGCCGAGGTCGCCGGGATCGACCCGCCCGCCGGGGAACACCCACGCACCGGGCGCGAAGGATGCCGACAGGCTGCGCCGCAGCAACAGCACCTCCGGCCCCGACGGCCGGTCGCGCAGCAGAACGGCACTGGCGGCGGGCACGGCCAACGGCGAGGTCATACGGCCGATCGTAGGACGGGCCAGGTGAGAACGGACGCAGTCGCCGGGTCACCGTGGCCGTGGCCGGGGCTGATGACGACACGGACGGGCCTCGCCGGTCGACACGAGGTAGGGAGTGGGGGCCTGCTCGGCAGGCGGCCGCGGCTCGCCCGCCCCCGTCAACAACACCGTGGAACGCGTCACCGGCCACCTCGCCCGACGACCGTTTCGCTCCTGGGCCGAAGCTCACCGGGCGCATTTCCAGCGCGGCTGACGCCACCCCCGGCGCCGCGTGGCCCGGAGCGCGCTGACGTCGGAGCTGGCGACTACGAGGTGATGGCGACGGCCTGGCGGACGAGGTCGTCCCGGGCGAGCTGGGCCAGCATGAAGTCAGCGAGATCGGCGAACGAGATCCTGGAGGAGAACGACAGCCGCAGGTCGGTGCCCGCGCGGTAACGCGCGGTGTGGTCGCCCTGCGCGAGGACAGCCGGCCGTATGACGGTCCAGGCGGTGTCGCTGGCCCTGATGAGTTCCTCCATTCCTTCCTTGTCCCGCATCAGCGACCTGATCAGGACGCGGTTGACGGCCACGTAGAGACTGCGGTGCCGGCTGTCCGCCACGCCGTAGCCACTGACGGCGACCAGACGGCGAACGCCGTGGGTGCTCATCGCCGCCAGGATGGCGCGCATCCCGTCCGTGCACACCGTGGTGCCCCACCTGCGCTGGCCCAGGGCGCTGAGCACGGCGTCGCCGCCGGCGACGACATCCTTGACGGCCTCCGGGTCGCGGACGTCGCCGGCCACCGGCCGCAGCCGCTCGTGAGCCGCCAGCGTGCCGGGGTCGCGGGCGAGCGCGGTGACCGTGTGGCCCTGCCGCAGCGCCTGCTCGAGCAGGTGGCGCCCCGTGTGACCGGTGCTGCCGAAGACCGCCAGATGCATGCCGCGTTTCCTTCCACCACAAGAACAATTGGAGAGTCCAAGCATTGCGGCGAATGCTTGGAGATGTCAAGCATTGGAGTCTCCACGTAGCATCGGTGGGTGGGTGACACGCGCGACCGCCTCGACGAGTCCTCGGTTCAGATCCTCATCCAGCAGGTCGTCGCCCTCGCGGCCGAGACCACCACCCTCGCCGTGGACCTGTTGAAGGAGCTCGACCTCACCGAGCCGCTCGTCAACGTCCTGTGGCGGCTTGCCCCCGACGCGCCGGCCCCCTCGATGCGGACCCTGGCGGCGACGCTGAACTGCGATCCGTCCACCGTCACCTTCCTGACGGACCGCCTGGAGCAGCGAGGCCTCGTCGAACGACGGCCGGGCCCGACGGACCGGCGCCAGAAGGTTGTCGGCCTGACCCGCCAGGGTGCTGTGGTTCGCGCGCGGTTCGTCGAGACACTGACCGCGCGCTCCCCGTTGGCTCGGCTGTCCCCGGACGAGCAGCGGCACCTGCGGGCGCTGCTCACCAGGGCAGGCGCCGATCCGAGCCTGTTCACCTGCCAGGCGATCTAGCACGGTGTTCCTGCCGCCGATGACGCTGGCCAGGAAGCTGCCGGTCGCCCGGAACAGGGTGTTCATCCCCTTGGCCGCGGCACGCGTCCGCCTCGGGCGCAGTACGAAGCGCGACGCTTCGGAGCCGACACGGCGGCCGGGTGCGAGAGTGGTCGCTGAAGGCCGGCGGAGCCAGGGTTCTGGCGTGACGGGGAGCGGGAGACGATTCGGTGAACCAGGAGCGTGACGAGGACGGGCAGGAGCCCGGAGACGTCACCCGTGTCCCGCCGCCCGGAGCATCCCGGGGATGGCCGGAGGCGGCGGACACCGACGGATCCTCGACCCAGCGCATTCCTCGCCGGACCGTGCCGCCCCGCTCGACACCAGTACCCGCGCGGGCCGCGGGCTCCTTCGGCCCGACCGATCCTCCACCGCCCGCGAGCTCCTACCGCCCGGGGCAGGCGGCGCGACCGGCCGGTGCCGAACCATGGGACGAGACCCGGGCATGGGCGCGCCCACCCCACCAGGACAGCGGTTACGAGGTGATATACCCGGCCGCGGCCTATGGCGGCTTCGACGCCGGGCCACCCGGCGCGTCCGGCGGCCAGCCGCCGGACGGGTTCCCTGGGGCAGGCACCGGGGTGGAGCCACCGCCGACCCGGTGGCGCTGGCCCCGGCGGCGCGTCCTCATCCTCACCGCGATCCCGCTGGTGCTGATCCTGCTGTTCGTGATCGTCGACCGGGTGACGGTCACGGTCGCCGAGCGGGAGATGGCCAAGCAGCTCAAGACGAGCGTCGTGGAGAACGTGGCCTGCGGGGCCGCCCCACCGACCGTGAAGGACGTCAGCATCGGCGGTTTCCCGTTCCTCACCCAGGTGCTGTTCGGGAAGTTCCAGAACGTCGGCGTGACCGTCGAGAACCTCTCCACCCCGCAGCTGCGGATCGCCTCGATCCAGGCGAACCTCAAGGGCATCCACGTCCCGTTCAGCCAGATCATCGGTAACGACGTCGGTGAGGTGCATGTCGACAGCGCCCAGGCGACGGTCCGGGTCCGCTACGACGACCTGAACACCTTCCTGGCCGGCCAGCCGGGCGGGCTCCAGATCAACCCGATGGACAACGGGCGGCGCGTCGAGATCTCCGGCACGGCGGACGTGCCGCTGCTCGGAACCCAGCAGGTGGGCGGGGTCACCACGTTCGAGGTCCGGGACAACAAGCTCATCCTGGTTCCCACCGAGATCACCCTGCGCGGGGCGTTCAACCTCAACATCCCGCTGGGCGGCCTCGGCGAGCTGATCCCCTCGATCCCGATCCCGGTCGGCGAACTGCCGTTCAAGCTGGACATCACCAGGGCGTCGACCGACGCGTCGGGCCTGTCGCTGTCGGCGACCGCCACGGACCTCGTGCTGCCCAAGGCGGAGACCACGCCGCGCTGCCAGCCGTCGTAGCCGCGGCGGCATCGGCCCCGGCGGGGGCATAGGTTCTGCGGTGATGTCCGACGGTGGGGGAGCGCTGGCCGCCGACGAGTTCGCCGACGCCGCCGAGCGGCATCGCCGGGAGCTGCGGGTCCACTGCTACCGCCTGACGGGCAGCTTCGACGAGGCCGAGGACCTGGTCCAGGACGCGCTGGTGCGTGCCTGGCGCGGCCGCGGCCAGCTCGACGACCCGTCGAGTCTGCGCGCCTGGCTGTACAGGATCGCCACCAACACCGCCTGGACTTCCTGCGGTGCAACGAGCGGCGGCCGCGACCTCGCCAGGAGGTCGGCCCGCGGGGTGTGCGCGTCGTCGGCGTCTGGACGGCCGGGCTGCCGGAGACCCTGACCGCCGAGAAGCTCGAGGCGGTCACCGGCGCGCCGCTGCCGCCGGAGGCCGTCGCCGGCATCGCCGCCAACCTGGACTCGCTTCGGATGACCGGGCGTTCGCCGCGGCTCGCCGAGATCGCCGCCACGGTCACGTTTCTCGCCAGCGACCACGCGGCCGCGATCACCGGCACCTGGATCAACGCGACGAGCGGGATGTACCCGAGCTGACGGCCAGGTCAGGCGCGGGGGCCGACGACGTCGTAGCGGGCGCACGCGAAGGCCCGGTTGCGGGTGACCTCAACGAGGCGCAGGTCGAGCCGACGGGGCAGCAGCGGCTTGCCGGCGCCGAGGGTGACCGGGGCGAAGGAGACGATGAGGTCGTCGAGGAGACCGTGGTCGGCGAACTGGCCGGCGAGGTCGCCGCCGCCGACCACCCAGACGTCCTTCGTCCCGGCGGCGGCCGCCGCGGCGGCGTGCACCGGCCGGATGTCGCCGCGGGCGAACCGGATGTCGGCCCCGTCGACCGGCTTGAGGTCACGGCTGGTCAGCACCCAGCTCGGCTGCTGGTAGTCCCAGGTGCCGCCGGTGGAGATGTGGTTGTCGAGGAGCCACTGATAGGTCGACGATCCCATCACGAGCGCGCCGACGTGCTCGATGAACTCGTTGTGGTTCATCGGGCCGGCCGGGTCGATGTCCTGGGTGACCAGCCAGTCCAGCGAGTGGTGCTCGTCGGCGATGAAGCCGTCGAGGGTGGTCGCGGTGTAGTAGGTCGTGCGGCTCATCGGTCGTTCCCTTCCGTCCCGGTGGTCGTGTCGTCGTCGGTCTCGTCGCCCGGCCTGCCGGCTGGGTCGTGCTCGGTCTCGCCGCGCACGGCGCGCAGCCACATGATCGGATCGCCGTCGTCGACCTCGCGTCCCGCGGCGCGCAGCAGGTGGCGCACCAGCTGACGGCGGTGCGCCGCGTAGGTGACGATGTGCGCGACGACGCTGCTGAGCACGAAGCTCTCCGGCGGGTCGCACAGCGCGTCGATGAGCCGGTCGTTCCACGCCCCGCGGGCCTCGATGTCGCGTACCACCGCCAGCCACCGGCCGGCGGTGGCGTCGTGGCGTTCCAGCAGCCGCGCGACGCCGTCGTTCTCGTCCCGCGGCGGCAGGTCGAGGCCCTCGATCGCCGCGAGCCACACCTCCTTCGTCCAGATGTGGTGCTCCAGCACTGCGGCGATCGACCTCTCGGGGCCCTCCCAGGACGTCACCGTCGGGAAGGGAAGCCGCTCGGCGCGGAGTTCGGCCTCGGGCAGCCCCTTGGCGATCTCCAGGAGATCCCGGGTGTCGTCCAGGTCATGGCTGACCAGCTGTTCGGTGAGGGGGCTCATCGTGTTCTCCGTGGAGTGCACCCACAGCGACATCGGCGGGTGGTAGTGGATGCCGTTGGGCGCGGGCAGCCAGTGGCTGCCCGCGGGCAGGCTCGGCGGGTGGCCGAAGGCCCGGGTGAAGGCACGGGTGAAGCCGTCGACGGACTCGTAGCCCGCGGCCCAGGCCGCGTCGGTGACCGTCGACCCCTGCCGCAGCTGCCAGGCCGCGCGCTCCAGCATCACTCGGCGCCGCATCGCCACCGGCGGCTCGCCCGCGTTCCGCGACAGCAGCCGGCTGAAGTGGAACGGCGAGGAGTACGCCTCACCGGCCATCTCGTCGAGGGAACGCGGGACGCCCTCGTCGGCGCCGGCGAGCACCGCGTCGAGCAGCTCGCGCAGGCGGTCACGTCCGGGTTGCTGCATGGGGTCAGTCTGTCGGGCGCGGCACGGCCCACGCCCGACCGATCTTGCTCAGCCTCGTGCGACGAACTGTCCCAGGTGATGGGTGACGCCTGGGACAGTTCCCGTCGCGGATTCCTGGATTCTCGCTGCTACCCGGGTGACAGGCCGGGTAGCAGCGAGTCCGATGTACTCATCCGGTTAGCGGTTGGTAAGGCCGGACGGGTGCGAGGCCCGTCTCAGTTCACCGCGTACCCGCTGAGGCCGCCGCCGGCGATCGTATTGATGCCGCTCAGGCCGGTGACCCGGACCGGGGTCAGGCGGTTGGTCGTGGTGCCGTTCCCAAGCGCGCCGCCGGCGCCGGATCCCCAGGCCCACACAGTGCCGTTACTGCGCAGCGCATACCCGGTGTAGGCGCCGGCCGCGATGGCGGTGACCCCGGTCAGGCCGGAGACCTGGACCGGGGTCGGGCTGTTCGTCGTGGTGCCGTTACCAAGCTGGCCTTCGTAGTTGTACCCCCACGCCCAGACCGTGCCGTCCCCGCGCAGCGCATACCCGCTGTTGCTGCCGGCCGCGATGGCGATGATCTGGGTCAGGCCGGCGACCGGCACCGGGGTCAGTCTGCCCGTCGTGGTGCCGTCGCCAAGCGCGCCGAAGCTGTTGGATCCCCAGGCCCAGACCGTGCCGTCACTGCGCAGCGCATATCCCCGGTACACACCGCCGGCGACGGCGGTCACATCGGTCAGGCCGGAGACCTGCACCGGGGTCGGGCTGTCCGTCGTGGTGCCGTCACCAAGCGCGCCGGCGTTGTTGAACCCCCAGGCCCAGGCGGTCCCGTCGCTGCGCACCGCGTACCCGGTGTGCAGACCGCCGGCGACGGCGGTCACATCGGTCAGGTCGGAGACCTGCACCGGGGTCGAACGGTTGATGGTGGTGCCGTCGCCGACGGAGCCGTGGTTGTTCAGCCCCCAGGCCCAGGCGGTCCCGTCGCTGCGCACCGCGTACCCGTTGTGGGCGCCGGCCCCGACGGCGACCACATCGACCAGGTCGCTGACCTGCACCGGGGTCAGGCGGTCGGTGGTGGTGCCGTCACCGAGCTCGTTGTGTGAGTTGTCACCCCAGGCCTGGACGGCGCCGAAGGCCATCGCGTACCCGGTGCTCTCGCCGGCCGCGACGGCGGTGATTTCGTCTATGCCCGCGGTCTGGACTGGCGTCAGGCGGCCCGTGGTCGTGCCGTCGCCGAGCTGGCCCTGGCCGTTGGCGCCCCAGGGCAGGACAAGGCCGGGCCCCGGGTATTGGACCTGGTCAGAAGACCCCAGGAGCGCCGGCGCCGGTCCTTCCCCTGCCAGGACCGCCGGCCCGGGCGTGGCAGCTGTCGCGGCCGTGGGCAGGACGATCAGCCCCACGGCGGCCAGCGCCGCCGAGCACATCCCTGTTCGCCATTGTCGCTGAGACATGTCTGCTCCTTCTGTCTGAAGGACGGGCCACATCCCGTTGTGGCCACTCTGTGCGTCATTTCTAGTACACAGAGTGTTGTCAGCGAGCGGATATGTTGACCAAGCGTGCCTGTGTTGCGCCAGAACGTCGTTATTCAGCCTTGGCGGGACGGCCGGAACCCGGGTTACGGCCTCCGCCGCGGGAACGCCCTAACGCAACTGGGTACCGCTGGCGACGACCAGGGCGACGTCGATCGCGGCGATCGCCAGCGCGGCACGGAACGCGTGCTTGTCGCCGAGCCGGAGACCGATCGCCGTCAGCGCGGCCACGAGGGCGAGGACGGCGACGCGCCAGGTGCTGGGACCGGTCGGGCCGAGCAGGGCGACGACGGAGCCCGCGACGAGCAGCAGCACGGCCGACCAGCGCGAGCCGACGGCTCCGAGACGTTGCGGCAGCCCGCGCACGCCGGTCTGGGCGTCCGCCTCGAGATCGGGCAGGGTGTTCGCGAAATGCGCTCCACACCCGAGGAGCGCGCCCGCCAGCGGCAGCCACCACGGCGGCAGTGGATGACCTGCCTGCCCGAGAACGACGAACGTGGGCAGCAGGGCGAACGACACCGCGTACGGCACGACCGACAGTGGCGTCGCCTTGAGGCCGAGGTTGTACGCCCACGCGCTCGCGACCGCGCCCAGATGAACCCACCCCGCTCGCCACCCGGAGGCGAATGACAACGGGACGCAGGCAGCCAGCGCGACGGCGGCCGCGAGCGCGACGGTTCTCGGCGTGATGCCCCCTGCGGCGACGGGTTTCTCGGGCCGTCCGCCGATCGCGTCCCGATGGCGGTCGATGACGTCGTTGCTCCAGCCCACCGACAGCTGCCCTGTGACGACCGCGCCAGCGACCGCGGCGACCCCGGCCGCCGACCGTCCGACGGCGACCGCCAGCGCCACGGCGAACAGCGTCACCGCCGCGGCCGGCTCCGGATGACAGGCCCGCACCAGCGCACCAATCCGTCCCACAGCCACCAGCCTCGCAGACCACGTGGTTCGGGACCCACCGCCGTGGCGGCAAGGTCCAGATTCGACCAGAACCGTTCATGATTGGTGGCGGTCAACTGGTGGCGGGCCTCGTGATCGTCTCAAGGTCGCCGATCGGGGCCTTCGGCGGCTCGGGCGCCGGGCGGACCGGGATGGCCAGCTCGACCAGGGTGGCGACGAGCGCTCCGGCGGCGCCGATCGCCAGGCAGACGCGGATGCCGGTCTCGGAGGGCACGGCGACCGATCCGAGCTGGATCGTCAGCTGGCCGAGGACGAGGCCGACCACCGTGCTGGCGGTGGACGTGCCCAGCGAACGGGCCAGCGAGTTGAGGCCGTTGGCCGCGGCCGTCTCGGACACCGGCACCGATCTCATGATCAGGTTCGGCATGGCGGCGTAGGCGAAGCCGACACCGGCGCTGTTCACGATGTTAAACACCAGGACGCCCCACGCGGTGCCGATAAGCAGCTGGGCGAGGACGTTGCCAGCGCAGATGACCATGCTGCCGAGCAGCAGGCAGGACCGTGGGCCGAGAGCCTGGCTCATCCGCGCGGCCAGCGGGGAGAACGCCATCATGGTCAGGCCGCCGGGCGCCATCAGCAGGCCGGCCTGGAGCATGGACAGGCCCTGGCCGTAACCAGTCGCCGTGGGCAGCTGGAGCATCTGCGGCCCGAGCAGGTTCGCGGAGTACATCGCGAACCCGACGGCGACCGTGGCGAGATTGGTCATCAGCACGGGCCGGCGGGCACTGCTGCGCAGGTCCACGATCGGCGCCGTGGCACGCAGCTCCCACCTCGCCCAGGACCCGAGGACGATCGCTGAGACCACGAGGAGCCCGAGTACGGGCGTACTGGTCCAACCCCAGTCACCACCCTTCGAGATCGGCAGGAGCAGGGCCACCAGCCCCACCGCCAACCCGACCGCACCGGCGGCGTCGAACCGCTGCCGTACCCGGACCGGCGATTCCGGCACCACGGTGATGATCAGTACGGTGAAGACGCAGCCCAGTCCGGCGGCGAACCAGAACGGCGCGTGCCAGCCGAGATGCTGGGCGACGGTGGCCGAGAGCGGCAGACCGAGCGCGCCGCCCACGCCGAGCGAGGAGCTCATCAGCGCGACCGCCGGGCCCAGCCGCCGCGGCGGCAGCACGTCTCGCATGATGCTGATGCCGAGCGGGATGACGGAGATACCCAGGCCCTGCAGCGTTCGCCCCAGGACCATGAGGAGCAGGGTCGAGCCCAGCGCGCAGACCAGCGAGCCCGCCGTCAGGGACACCACGGCCGTCAGCATGAGCCGGCGCCTGCCGTAGAGGTCCCCGAGCCGGCCCAGCAGCGGCGTGGCGACGGCCGAGGTGAGCAGCGTCGCGGTGATCACCCAGGAAGCGTTGGCGGTGCTGGTGTGCAGCAGCCTGGGCAGCTGGGGGAGCAGCGGGATGACCAGGGTCTGCATCAGCGAGACCATGGTGCCGGCGCCGGCCAGCACACCCACGACTCGCCGGCTGGACACGGGGGCCACCGGGGGCGTCGGCGCCGGCGGGGACAGCGGGGCGCTCACTGGCAGGGGCCCCACCCGCTGGGCCTGGATGAATGCATGACGCACATCATGTGCGCTGGCCAGCTCACCTGCATCGTGCATGCGGCGTGCATCATGCACGAGCGGACGGCGACCCATGTCCTGACACGGGCGTCGCCTGATCGCTGCCGAGTTCCCGCCGCACGGCTGGGAATTCGCGGTCGGCGGACCGCGAAACATATCGGCGGACCGTCGAGACGACCGGCGTCCGGCGACCGGTACAGCCCTGCGCGGAAGGAGAATTCCCAATTTGCGCTCATACAATGACGGAAAGTAATAGTATGCAATCTCACGTTTGCGGACGCAAATGGCGACGGTGGTCGTGGCATCGGATGGCGCGCCTGTGGGTGCCAGGACGACACCGGGGCGACCAGCTCCGGGTGCCACCGGAAGTGGCGATCTGGTGCGCCAAATGACACGGCGAGACCCGGGGCTGTCTCCGTTTGCTTTTGGGGTTTGAGAGGGCTACAAATGAGTTAGCACTCAATAGGATCGAGTGCCAACCTCTGGCGCGACGAGTGTCTGGGCCAGATGGCCATCTTTTCGTTGCTGGCCCCCGCCGGTGCCGGCACCTCTCGCCGCGGGCGTGAGCCTCACATCGTGCATCCACGGAGCGCAGCGCTCGCGTGACCGCCGGCCGACTCGGTGTCGGCAACTACCGGAAGGCGGGCCTTCGTGCCCCTCCGTTACGGCTTTCTGAGCACCTATTTCCCGACGCAGTGCGGGCTCGCCACCTTCACGGCGGCCCTTCTCGGCGAACTGGCCAGCGCGGCGCCGGGCGCCACCAGTGGGGTGGTGCGACTGCTCGAGGCGCCGGCGGGGCCCGGCCGGCGACCAGCGGCCGTCGTGGGGGACCTGGTGGCCGGAACCGCGGGTGGCCCGCGCCGCGCGGCGCGGCTCCTGAACGGTTTCGACGTCGCGGTCGTCCAGCACGAGTACGGGGTCTACGGAGGGCCGGACGGCGACGAGGTGATCGAGGTTCTCGACAATCTCGAGGTGCCGGTGGTGGTCGTCCTGCACACCGTGCTCGTGAGCCCGTCCCAGCACCAGCGCGAGGTCATGGAGGCACTGGTCGCGTCCGCGGACGCCGTCGTCGTGATGACCGAGACCGCGCGGGACCGGCTGCTCGACGGGTACCACGTCCACCCGTACCGGGTCACGGTGATCCCGCACGGCGCGGCCGACAACCGCCGCGCCACGCCGGCGCGGTCCGCCCGGCCGACCATCCTCACCTGGGGCCTGCTCGGGCCAGGCAAGGGCATCGAGTGGGGCATCGCGGCGATGGCCCAGCTGGCCGACCTCGACCCGGCCCCGCGCTACCTCGTCGCGGGCCAGACCCATCCCAAGGTCCTCGCCCGGGACGGCGAGGCGTACCGGGAAGGGCTGGCCGCGCTGGCCAGCCGGCTCGGCGTGGCCGACTCCGTCGCCTTCGACCCCCGCTACCTCGACAGTGAATCGCTCGCCGACCTCGTCAGCGGCGCCGACGTGGTCCTGCTGCCCTATGACTCCGTCGACCAGGTGACCTCCGGCATCCTCATCGAGGCGGTCGCGGCGCTGCGGCCAGTCGTGGCCACCCGCTTCCCGCACGCGGTCGAGCTGCTCGGCGACGGCACCGGCCTGCTCGTGCCACACGGTGACCCGGCGGAGATCGCGGCGGCGGTGCGCGGCATCCTCACCGATGACGGCGTCGCCCGCGGGCTGACGAGCGCCGCCGCCACCCACGCACCCGAGCTGCTGTGGCCCGCGGTGGCGCGGCGCTACCGCCGGCTCGCCACCGGGCTGGCCGCCCGCACCGGGAGCAGGCCGGGTGTCGCACCCGTGCCCACGCCCCAGCGGGCGCTCGCGCCAGCGCCCACGCCCATGTCGATGACGGCGACGGCGACGGTGGCCCGGTGACGCCGGCGATCTCGTTCGCTCATCTTTTCCGGCTCAGCGACGACATCGGCCTGTTCGAGCACGCTCTTGGCTCGGTGCCGCGCCGGGAGTACGGGTACTGCGTGGATGACGTCGCGCGCGGGCTGGTCGTGCTGTCTCGCGAGCCGTCGCCACCCCTGGAACTCATTCGGCTGCTGGAGCTCTATCTCGACTTCGTGCTGGCGGCGCAGGCGCCGGACGGAAGGGTCGTCAACCGGCGCGACACCGAAGGCCGCTGGCGGGACGACCCCGAACTCGGCGACTGCTGGGGCCGGGCCCTGTGGGGGCTGGGCACCGCGGCGGCGCTGGCGCCCACCCGGCGGCTGCGGGCGCGGGCCCGGGCCGGGTTCCAGGTCAGTGCCGCCCGCCGTTCCCCCTGGCTGCGGGCCATGACCTTCGCCGCGCTCGGAGCGGGCGAGCTGCTGCTGGCCCACCCGGACGACGAGCCGGCTCGTACTCTGCTCGCCGACGCCGTCGCCGCGATCGGCCCGATCGACGACAGTCCCGGATGGCCCTGGCCGGAGCCCACCCTGCGCTACGCCAACGCGGCGGTGCCGGAGGCGCTGATCCTCGCGGGCATGTGCCTGTCAGACCGGACGGCACGCGCGGACGGCCTGCGGTTGCTGGCCTGGCTGCTCCACGTGGAGACCAGGGACGGAACGCTGTCGCCGACCCCCGTCGGTGGCCGGCGCCCTCGGGGCGATCCCAGGCCTGGCTTCGACCAGCAGCCCATCGAGGCGGCGGCCATCGCGGACGCCTGCGCGCGGGCCTACGCGGCGACCAGTCAGAACCGGTGGCTCACCGGCCTCGGGCAGGCGCACGGCTGGTTCCTCGGCGAGAACGACGCCGGCACGCCGCTGGTCGACGCCACGACCGGTGGTTGCCACGACGGCCTCGAACCCGGGGGGTGCAACGCCAACCAGGGGGCGGAGTCCGCGCTCGCCCTGCTGTCCACGGAGCAGCACGCCCGCCGGCTGCTGGCGCCGAGTACACCGTGACCCTTGAGTCGGACCTGGTCACCCGGCTTCCGCTCACGCTGGCCGCGGATCCCGGCAGGGTCATCGCGAAGCTCTTCCTCCCCGGCGAGGAGGGCGGCGAGGGGCACTCCCGGGCCGCGGGCATCGTGGACCGGGTGCTCGCTCTGGCCGAGGACGAGGTTGACGGCCTCGTCGCCGCCCTGCTCGACCGGTTCGAGCCCCGGCACCGGGACTACCGCGGCACCCTGGCGCGGCACGCGGCGATCGTGGCTCCCCGCGTCGCGGCGCCGGCCGAGCTCTCGCCGGCGCGCACGCTGCTGCTCGGCGCGAGCTTCACCGCCGAGTACGCGGTGGAAGGCGCGGCCGTCACCAATCCGTCGGCGGTCGCGCACCCCGACCAGTCGGGGCTGCCACCCGGCGCACTGCGCCTGGTGCTCAGCCTGCGCGCCGTCGGCGAAGGGCACGTGTCCTCGATCGCCTTCGCGGTCGGCGTGCTCGGCCCAGGCCCGACGGTGCGGCTGGAGTCACGCACCGGCCCGCTCACCACCGGCATGGTCGTACCGGTCGCGTGGGAGCGCGGCCGGCTGCGCTCCCTGCTCGCCGAGCATGGCCTCGGCGACGAGGTCACGCGCTCTGTCCTCGATGTCCTCGACGCCACCGACAGGAGTCTGGCCGGAGACGGGCTCGAAAAGGCCTTCACCAGCATGCCCGCGGAACTGCTGCGCCGTCCGCAGGCCGCCGGCATCCTGGCCGGGATCCGGTCCATCGCCGGATCGCTGCGAGGAGTCGAGTTCCCGCGGGACAGCGCCCTGACGCAGCGGGTCCTGTGGCCCACTGTCGCCAGCGAGAGCAAGGGGATGGAAGACGCGCGGTTCGTCCGTTTCACCGCGCCGAACGGAACCGTCGACTACCGAGCGACATACACGGCCTATGACGGCACCCACATCGTGCCACGACTGCTCACCAGCCCCGACCTGCGGATCTTCACGTCCTCTCCGCTCGCCGGCCCGGCGGCCCGGAACAAGGGGATGGCGCTGTTCCCCCGGCTCGTCGGCGGCCGTCACCTCGCGCTCTGCCGATCCGACGGGGAGACCACCGGTCTGACGGCATCCGACGACGGGCTGGTCTGGGAACCGTCCCGCCCGGTGCATGTGCCGAGGGCGCCGTTCGAACTCATTCAGGTCGGCAACTGCGGCTCACCCATCGAGACGTCGGCGGGCTGGCTCGTCCTCACCCATGGCGTCGGGCCGATGCGCACGTACACCGTGGGAGCGATCCTGCTCGACCTGGAGGACCCGTCCACCCTGGTCGCGACGCTGCCCGAGCCGCTGCTCACCCCGGGCCGGACCGAGACCGATGGCTATGTCCCCAACGTCGTGTACTCCTGCGGCGGCCTGGTCCATGACGGGCGGCTCTGGCTCCCCTACGGGATCGGTGACTCCCGGGTCGGGGTGGCGAGCGTGCCGGTCGACGCCCTGCTCGCGCGGATGACCCGGGCGACCGCCCGGCCGGCCGACCGGGCCTGACGCGCCTGACGGAGCTGACGGGGCTGAACCGTCGGGCAGGTCAGCGCAGGATGCGTTCGTAGAGGGCGAGATAGTCGGTGACCATGCGAGCCATCGAGAACCGCCGGCTCGCCGTTGCCCGGCACGCGGCGCGGTCGAGATTCGTGGCGCGGTCCACCGCCGCCACGGCCGCCGCCGGATCGTCCACCAGGAACCCGGTCACTCCCTCGTCCACGACCTCCCGCATGGCCCCACGGCGGTAGGCGACGACCGGCGTGCCGCACACCATCGCCTCGACGACCGCCAGGCCGAACGGTTCGTCGAACGCGATCGGATGCAGCAGTGCGGCGGCGGAACCGAGCACCTCCGCTCGCCTGGACGGCCCGACCGGCCCGAGGTAGCTCACGGCGTCCCCGTCGACGTGGGGCCGCACCTGTTCGGCGAAGTAGCGCTCGTCCTGAACGATCCCGCAGATCACCAGCCGCCGGCCCGCCAGGCGGGCGATCTCGATGGCCGCCGCGGTGCCCTTGTCGGGATGAATCCGGCCGAGGACGACCAGTTCCTCCCCGCCGGCGGCCGAGAACGGAAGGGCGGCCAGATCGACGCCGTGATACACCGTCGCGGCATAGTCCAGTTCCGGGCTGCGATCGGCGTCGGAAATGGAGACGTAGGTGGAGGCCGCCCGGGCATAGGCGGGGACGATCCGCGGGTCGGAGAATCCGTGGACCGTCGTGACCATCGGCGCCCGGAAATGCGCCGCGAACGCCAGCGGCAGCCAGTCAAGATGGTTGTGCACCAGATCGAACTCGCCGGAGCGGGCCAGCGCGTGGGCCACGTGCAACGCCTCCCACACCCGGCCGTCGAGCTCTGGGTCCTCGGCGTATCCGTGCGGGCACACACCGTCCAGCTCCCCGGCCGTGCGCGAATCCAGCGTCGCGAACAGCGTGACGTCGACGCCGCGGGCCACCAGGCCCTCCGCGAGGTGGCTGGCGATCTGCTCCCACGGGCCGTAGTGCCGAGGCGGGGTGCGCCACGCCACCGGCGCCAGCATCGCGACCTTCATTCCGTGATCCGCGTCGCCATGTCGATCACCCTGTTCAGCCGCCTCGCATCAGAAAATTCGCTCAGCTGTGCATCAGAAATACGAAAAGGGTGCGGAGGATTATTTTCGTCGCCGGTATGACCCTACTCGGGACCTCGGCCCGTGATGGTGCCGCGCGCATCCGGCGAAGGCTCGGAGGCGCGCCTTCGTCGCGACGAGCCGCGACGTGCCGCGACGTGCCGCGGCACGGATGGTAGTCATATGGTCGCTCAAGGTGTCGGGATCGGTGGGTCCGCGGGGCGGCGAGCGGCGGCCCGGCGGGCGGCATCTGTTGACATTGGGCGATCGCCCAGCTAGAACGGCTGTTAATACTTCCGCGTGTCCGATCGGGCGCGCGAGCCGCGGTCTCGCAGTCGTCGAAAAGGGGGCTCGCCAGGTGAGTCGTGATGGCGCGGTCTACTGGGATCCCTTCGACCGTGAAATCGCCGTCGACCCCTATCCCGTCTACCAACGGCTGCGCGCGGAGGCACCCCTTTACTACAACGACAAGCACGACTTCTACGCCCTCAGCCGCTACGAGGACATCAATCGCGGGCTGATCGACTGGAAGACGTTCTCGTCGGCCCGGGGACCGATCCTGGAAGTCATCAAGGCGAACATCCGCATTCCGCCAGGCACATTGCTGATGGAGGACCCGCCGGCCCACGACATCCACCGCGGCCTGCTCGCGCGGGTGTTCACGCCACGGCGGGTCGCCTCGCTCGAGGCGGAGATCCGGGACTTCTGCACGCGCTGTCTCGACCGGCTGGCCGGAGCCGACGGCTTCGACGTGATGACAGAGTTCGCGAACGAGGTGCCGATGCGGGTGATCGGGATGCTGCTCGGCATCCCGGAGTCGGACCAGACGGCGGTCCGCGAGCGGGCGGACGCGAAGCTGCGCACCGAGCCGGGGCAGCAGATGAAGGTGTCCGAGAAGGCGCTCATGGACACCGACCTGTTCGCCGACTACATCGACTGGCGCGCCCAGCACCCGTCGGACGACCTGATGACCGAGCTGCTGCGCGCCGAGTTCGTCGACACGGCCGGCACGACCCGCACGCTCACCCGCGCGGAGATCCTGACCTACGTCACCGTCCTGGCCGGCGCGGGCAACGAGACCACGGCCCGGCTGATCGGCTGGCTGGCCGCGCTGCTCGACCGTCACCCCGACCAGCGCGCCGAGCTGGTGGACGATCCCGGGCTCGTCCCGAACACCGTCGAGGAGACCCTGCGGTTCGAGCCGACCGGCCACGCCGTCGCCCGGTACGTCACGGCCGACGTCGAGCTGCATGGCCGGACGGTGCCCGCCGGCAGCGCCATGATGCTGCTCCTCGCCTCGGCGAACCGGGACGAGGAGTGCTGGCCGGAGCCCGGCCGGTTCGACATCCACCGCAAGGTCAACAACCAGCGCACCTTCGGGTTCGGCACCCACTACTGCCTCGGAGCCTCACTCGCCCGGCTCGAGGCCAGGATCGCGCTCGAGGAGTTCGTGAAGCGCTTCCCGACGTGGGATGTCGACTGGAAAAACGTCGCGCTGTCGTCGACGTCGACGATGCGCGGTTGGGAAACGTTGCCGATCACCGTCGGCTAGCGTGGGCGCCCGCTTGTCATCGCGGTATGCCCGGCCCTGATCTCCGCACCATGAGCTAAGGATGGGTAATGGGAAAACTGGACGGCAAGGTCGCGTTCATCACCGGTGCCGCGCGCGGCCAGGGCCGCAGCCACGCGATTCGGCTGGCGCAGGAGGGCGCCGACATCATCGCGGTGGACATCTGCGCCCAGATCGCCACGGTGACATACCCGATGGGCACGGCGGAAGAGCTCGCCCAGACGGTGAAGGAGGTCGAGGCGCTCGGCCGGCGCATCGTCGCCCGGCAGGCCGACGTGCGTGATGTGGCCTCGCTGCGGAAGGCCTACGACGAGGGCGTGGCCGAGCTGGGGGCGGTCGACATCGTGGTGGCGAACGCCGGCATCGGCGCGGGCGGCGGAAGCGCGTCGGAGGAGGCGGAGTGGGATGACGTCGTCGCCGTCAACCTCACGGGTGTCTGGAACACCGGTCGCGTCGCGATCCCGCCGATGGTCAAGCGGAACCAGGGCGGGTCGATCGTGCTGACCAGCTCCACGGGCGGGCTGATCGGCGTGGGCATTCCCGTGGCGGGATTCCTGGGCTACACCGCCGCCAAGCACGGCGTCATCGGGCTGATGCGGTCGTGGGCCAACTACCTGGCGCAGTACAGCATCCGGGTGAACAGCGTCGCCCCGACGGCGGTGCGCACGCCCATGGCCGGCGATGGGAACCTGGCCGCCATCCTGGAGAGGTCGCCGGCGCTCGCGAGCGCGCTGACCAACGCGATGCCCGTCGACATGGTGGAACCGCTGGACATCTCCAACGCCATCGCATGGCTGGTGTCCGATGACGCGCGCTACGTGACCGGCACGGTCGTCCCCGTCGACGCGGGCCTGCTCAACAAGCGGTAGCACGTCCACGCTCCAGGAGCTTTCGTCGACGCGCTCAGCGGCCGCCGACCGCGGGCAAGCCCGCGGCCGGCGGCCGCCGGCATTCCCTGGCGGCCGCTCCGGCCGTTACCCGGGCAGGTCGACGAGGGCGGCGCTGCGGTCCCAGAGGCGGCGGGCGAGATCCGGGTCGCGTGACTGACGGGACGTCAACAGCCGCTCGTGCCGCCGGAAACGATGCAGGTAGGCGCCATTGACGGCGCGTGGGTCCGCGCGGACGGCGAGCGCGACCAGCGGCTGCGCCCCCTGGTCGGGAGTAAGCGTGACGAACCGGTTCCACCAGCGGCCGTTGAGCCGGGCCAGTGGCCGGGTGTAGCGGACGATGCTGGTGGCGACGTCGCCGGGGTGGAAGGCGGTCGCCGTCGGTCCGTCGGTGCCCAGGCTCGCGATGGCCCGGTCCGCGGCCCGGCGGGCGAGCTCGCGAACGAACAAAATATCCGCCAGCTTGCTGTCGGCATAGGCCTGGAACTCCCGGTAGGGACGGCGGGAATGGTCCAGATCGTCGAGGTCGATATGCCCGATCCGGTTTATGATGCTACTGGTCATGATCACCCGGGAGCCTGGCGTCGCGGTCAGCCGCGGCATGAGCAGCAAGGTGAGCAGGTACCCGGCGAGATAGTTGACCTGGAAGGTCATCTCATGGCCATCCACGGTGACCAGCCGTTCCGGATACATCGCCCCGGCATTGTTCGCCAGCACGTCGATGCGCGGGCACAGCTCCAGGATCTGGTCGGCCACCCGCCGAACCTCGTCCAGCCGGGCGAAGTCCGCGAGCAGCGGGACGGCGCCGCTGCTCTCGGCGACCGCTCGGGTCCTCACCGGGGAGCGCCCCAGCACGACGACGCTGGCGCCCAGCTCGGCGAGACGCCGCGCCGCGGCCGCTCCGATGCCCGAGCTCGCGCCGGTGACCACGACCGTTCGCCCGGCCAGAACGCCGACCGCCGGGCCGGTCGTCGAGACGCCGGGCGCGGCGTCCACGCGCCCGCCTGCGCCGGCGGACGATCCGGAGGCGGTCAACCGCGCAGTGCCGCTCATGTTCGCAGTCTCATGTCCATGCCCGGCGCTCGCACCACGGGCGCCGGCTTGTACTACCCAACGTCACAGGAACGGTTAACTCTCAGTAACCACGGGTATCTCGGAACGGTAATTCAGCCGGAACTTCCTCGATGAGACGGCGCAGTGCGCCGGGGGGAGCGGACATGGCGTACCGAAACGGCCGAAAATATCCTCTGCTGATTGTCGCCGCCGTGCTGGGATCGGTGCTGTCCGCGGCTCCGGCCGAGGCCGCGCTGACACCCAGCCATGTCACCAACGCCGCGGCCCACTGTTACTGGCGTCATGAAAGCGGCCACTGGGACTGGGTGAACGGGCAACGACACTGGGTTCCCGCGCGCTCCGTCTGGGTCTGCGTGTGAGATCCCGGTGGTAGGCAGACCGGACGCAGGCGAAGCCTGCGGTGGCAAAAAATAGACCGGAAGAAGTGACCGGCCTGGTTTTCCGCCGCAGAACGGTGGTGGAAAACCAGGCCGGTAGTCGTGTCCGGCGGTTATCCGGCGGCGATGCCACTTACCTGGCGGCGGGCCGGGTCTACCGAGCTGGCCTCTGGTGCCACCGCGGCGTTGCTGCCGTCGTCGCGCAGCACACCGCGGCGGATCAACTCGCCGATCACCTCTTCCGCGGCGGCTCGCGCATCGGCGACCCGGGCCCGCGACGCCCGCCGCGGGTCGCCGGCGACGATCGCGTCGATGACCCGGGTGTGCGCCTCGACGATGTCGTCATGGCTTCGCCGGTCGCTCTGGCGGGCCGCCCACTCCAGGAAACCGCCCAGCCCGCGCAGCTCGGCCAGCAGACGCGGCGTGGCGCCCGCGCGGTGCTGGACCCGGACTATCTCGGCGGCGAGGTCGTCGCGCCGGGCGCCTGCCGGGCCGCTTCTGGAGAGCTCCCGCAGGAGGCCGCTCAGCTGGGCCGCGACCTGCGGGTCGCGGCCCTTCGCGACGCGCGCGGCCGCGACGCCACCCAGCAGGCCGAGAACGTGGAAGTCCGCCCGCAGCGTGCGGGCGTCGAAGTGCTGCACGAAGGTCGCGCGGTGCACCCGGGTCGAGACCAGGCCATCCCGTTCGAGCAGCACCAGGGCCTCGCGGACCGGGGTGGGGCTCACGTCGAGCGCCGAACTGATGCGCTCGACGTCCACGCGGTCGCCGCAGCGCAGCCGGCCGTCGAAGATCTCGTGCTGGATGTACTCGACCACCGCCGCGCTCGTCTTCGTCCGCCGCAACACCGGGTGGGCCACCACGTCGCCATCGTGGCCGCCCCGATCGTCGCCCGTCAATCAAAAATAAAAAATTGGAGATTGCGGACCCTCGGAAGTGAGCGTACGCTCAGCTCGGCATCGGGACCGGTGTGGTCGAACGGCGCAAGGAGGCCAGAGTGGTCAAGTTGGCTGAAGGTCTGCGGGTGATCGACGCGGACGCTCACATGACCGAGCGGCACGATCTGTTTACCGAGCGGGCCCCGAAGGGGTACGAGGACCGGGTGCCGCACGTCGAGCGGATCGACGGCGTCGACATGTGGGTCATCGAGGGCAAGACGTTCGGCAAGGCCGGCTCGGGCGGCACCATCGACCACGACGGGAAGAAGCACCCGTTCCGCGACTCCCAGGGCGGTTCCTGGGGGATCGGCGACGTGCACCCGGCGGCGTGGGACCCGGCCGAACGCCTGCGGCTGATGGACCAGCTGGGCATCGACACGCAGATCCTCTACCCGAACGCGATCGGGCTCGGCGGCCAGAACCTGCGGAACTCGGTCCAGGACACGGACCTCCTGCGGCTCTGCGTCGAGATGTACAACGACGCGATGCAGGAGATCCAGGCGGAGTCCGGCAACCGGCTGCTGCCGATGCCGATCATGCCGGCCTGGGACCTCCAGGGCTGCGTCCGCGAGGCGGAGCGCTGCGCGGCGATGGGCGCCCGTGGAATCAACATGACCGCCCACCCGCAGGACTCGGGCTCGCCCGACCTCGGCGACCCGGCCTGGGACGCGCTCTGGGACGTCTGTGCCGGGCTGAACCTGCCGGTGCACTTCCACATCGGCGCGAGCCAGACGTCGCTGTCCTACTTCGGCACGACGTACTGGCCCAGCCAGGACGACTACGTCAAGCCGGCGATCGGCGGCGCGTCCCTGTTCCAGAACAACTCGCAGCTGCTGCTCAACAGCTGCTACTCCGGGATGTTCGACCGCAACCCCAACCTGAAGATGGTCTCCGTCGAGAGCGGCATCGGCTGGGTGCCGTTCATGCTCGAGGCGATGGACTACGAGTTGGAGGAGAACGCGCCCAAGTGGGCGAAGAAGCTCAAGAAGCGTCCGTCGGAGTATTTCCAGAGCAACTGGTACGCCACGTTCTGGTTCGAGACCGGCCGCGGGGATCTGCAGCACCTCGTCGACCAGGTCGGCGAGGACAACATCATGTTCGAGACCGACTTCCCGCACCCGACGTCCCTGCATCCGGACCCCGTCGGCATGGTCAGCGAGAAGATCGCCACTCTGCGCCCGGAGACCCAGCAGAAGATCATGGGCGGGAACGCCGCCAAGCTCTACCGAGTCTGAGCAGCCGCGATAGGCGGGTCGCGTCAGGGACCCGCCTATCGCGCGACAGCCGTCGGGCGTCGAGCGCTCTGCTGACTCAGCCGACGGTCTTGCGGTAGAAGATCCGCTCGAGGCCGTTCTCGGTGGCGCGGTGGGTTTCCACGTAGCCGCGGGCGGCGTAGATCCGTTGGTTCTCCACCATGGAGACGTGGGTGTAGAGCCAGATCGACGTGTGGGCGTGCGCCCGAGCCCGTTCCTCCGCGAGGTCGAGCAGCGCGCCACCCAGCCCCTGGCCCTGGGCCGCCGGGTCGACGGCGACGTTCTCGAGCAACAGACCGTCCGGTCCGGGGACCAGCACCAGGAAGGCACGCAGCCGGTACGCTGTCCCGTCGACGACCCAGACCTCGGCGTGGTCGATGGTGGCGGCGTAGTCCGTGTCCAGCGGCCCCGGGCGTCGCCCATCCATCCGGGCTACGTACGGCCGGTATGCCCGATCCGCGAGTCCGGCCATCGCGACCGCGTCGGCCGCCGTGGCGCGGCGGACCTCGACGGGCGCTGGCACACCCCCAGTGTCAGCCATCGCTGTCAGCCGCGGCCACCATTCACTGCCAACCGTTGGCGCGCGAGCTGGCCGCTGCGAGGACGCGGCGGCAGCCGGTCCACGTCTCGTGGACGATGTCCGCCACCGGTTCGACGCGTTCGATGCGGCCGGCGACCTGGCCGGTGTTGGCGAGGCTGGCCGTGAGGTCACCGCCGAAGTAGAGCGCAGGAATGCCGTCCAGGCCCACCTCCGGGCGACCGGAGGCCAGTACCCGTTCCGCCGCCGCCGTCCGCAGCACCCGCATGGTCGGCAGGCCGGGGACCGAGATCATGACGGTGCCGGTCTCGTCCGCCCCCAGCACCGCGTTCTTGACGTTGTCGTGCAGCGGCGACTCCCGGGACGCCAGCATCCGGGTGCCCATCTGCACGCCCTCGGCCCCGAGCACGATAGCGGCGGCCATCGACGGCCCGTCGCAGATTCCGCCGGCCGAGATGATCGGAAGAGCTACCTGGGACGCGACCAGCGGCAGCAGCACGAGCGTCGACGCGGCCTTGGCGCTCTTGAACCCACCGCCCTCGACACCCTCGACGACGAGGCCGTCCACCCCGGCATCGGCGGCCTTGAGAGCGTTGCGCAGGCTCCCGACGACATGGAACACCGTCAATCCCGCGTCGTGCAGGCGGTCGGTCAGCGCAGTCGGGTCGCCGGCCGAGGTGAACACCGCGCTGATACCGGCCTCCACCAGGAGATCGATGACGCTGGGATCCTTGCGCATCGCGAGCGCGACGTTGGCGCCGACCGGCTGGTCGGTGAGGTCACGGACCCTCTTCAGATCCTCACGGCCCTGCGGTGAGGTGGTCTCGATGATCCCCAGCGCCCCGGCGTTCGACACCGCTGCGGCGAGCCTCGCTCCAGCGATGTAGGTCATCGGTGCCTGGACGATGGGGATCCGCACGCCGAGCAGCCGGGAGACCCGGTTGGGTAAGGGCACAGGCGAAAGAGCGTCTGTGGGCAAGAGAGCATCTGTGGACACGGGCGCCTCCGCGGCGGCTTGGCCGCGGCTCCCGGATCACCGGCCGAATGGGACGCGGCACCTTTCGACAGGATGACGGGTGAGCGCGTCAGGTGTTGCAAAGGCGGCTGGCGGTGGGTGGCAGAGTGGCGCACGTGCCTACTGGTCCGCGTCGCCACTGGAACCACAACACGCACTACCACCGGCTGGTCCTGGCCGAGGTGGCGCCAGCTGCGAAGACGGCGCTTGACGTCGGCACCGGTGATGGCCTGCTGGCGGCTGACCTTCGGGAGCTCGTTCCGAACGTGACGGGCATCGATCGGGACGCCGCGGTGGTCGAGCGCGCGCGCCGGTCTGGCGCGGACGTCGACTGGGTGGTGGCGGACGTGATGAGTTGCGCGCTGCCCGAGAACCACTTCGACGTCGTCGGCTCGATCGCGACCGTTCACCATCTGCCGGACCTGGGCGCCGGCCTGCAGAGGCTGGCCGCCCTTACGGCCCCGGGAGGGGCGTTGATCGTGGTCGGGTGCGCGCGGAGCGGGAACGTCGTCGATCTCGCCGTGGATGGCGTCGGCGTCGTCCAGACCCAGGTGTACAGGCGCACTCGTGGGCTCTGGCGCCACACGGCGCCGGTTCAGCTGGACTACCCCCACACCTACGCCCAGGTACGCAAGATCGCCTCGACCGTTCTTCCCGGGATGCGCTGGCGGCGACTTCCGCTGTTTCGCTATGCGGTGACCTGGCGTAAGCCCGCCTGATCCCCTCCAGGCTCGCGAGGTCCGCCTCCGGCCCGGGACCGGACCCGACGTCCCGTTGTCACTCTGTCCGTTGTTCGGTCGTCCAGGCCGTCCGCGCGTCGGCGTCGGTGGTGACGGCGGCGCAGGCCGCGAGCCGCTGGCCGTACGAGCGCATCAGCTGGCGCAGCTCGTCTGGTCGCTCGATGACGAAAGGCCGGCCCAGGCTGGCGATCATCTCGGGGAGCCAGTCCAGCCGCTCGGCCCGGATCCGAACTCTGACCCACCCGTCGGCCGGTTCGTCCCCGCCGGTCGGCCCAACCACCGCGATGCCGGTCGGGAGCCGCGCACGCACGCGGTCCGCCGTCCCCTGGACGCGCAGCGAGACCTCATGTCGCCACGGCGCCCGGGCGATCCCGGCCAGGACCTGGCCGGCCGGATCGAACCCGGCAGGGACGTCGAACGACCCGGGCAGCGCCCGCGGCAGGCTGATCCGGTCCAACCGGAAGGTGCGTACCTGTCCGCTCTCGGAGTCGCCTCCCGTCACGTACCAGCGGCCGGAATGGGCGACGATCCCGTATGGATACACCGTGCGCGCGCTGTGCCGACCGTCGGAGGCCGTGTAGCTGATCGAGACCGGCTGGCGTTCGCGCGCGGCCTCGGCCAGCAGCAGGAGGACACCCGTCTCGGTCGTGGTGACCGCCGGGCGGGCGGGTGCCGTGAACTCGACGGTCTCCAGCAGCGCGGCCAGCCGGCGGCCCAGCGCCTCCGGGAGCACGCGGCGCAGCTTGCCGGCGGCGCTGTCGATCGCCGCCGTGCTGTTGATCGCCTCGGCCCCATCGATCGCCTCCGCCCCATCGATCGCCGCGGCGCCGTCGGCCGTCGCGTCGGCAGTGGTCACCAGGCCGGCACGCTGGCCGGCGACCAGGCCGAGCAGGACGGCGAGCGCCTCGGAGTCGGTGAGCATCAACGGCGGCATGCGGTATCCGGGGGCCAGTCGGTAGCCGCCGTGTCGGCCGCGCACGGAACGCACCGGGACATCGAGGTCGAGGAGATGGCCGACGTAGCGGCGCACGGTGCGCTCGTCCACCTCGAGCCGGGCCGCCAGCTCCGCGACGGTGTGCGTTCCTCCGGACTGGAGGGTCTCGAGCAGGGCGAGCACGCGCGCGGTCGGACGGGCCATGCCGAGGATTCTCCCCAATACCGGGCGGAATCTGTCCGGTATCGCTCCTAGCGTCGCTGTCGAGTCTCACAACTGACCCGACGACGAAGGAGATCATCATGCGGTTCGTCTCGATTCGGATCATCACCGACGACGTCCCTCGACTCGTCGCGTTCTACGAGCAGGTCACCGAGACCACGGCGACCTGGTCGGCCGACGTCTTCGCCGAGCTGACCGTGTCGTCGTTCACGCTGGCGATCGCCAGCTCGCGCACCGTGCCACTGTTCGGACCGGGCTGCGCCCAGGCCGCCGCCAACCGCACGGTGATCACCGAGTTCATCGTTGACGACGTCGGTGCCGAGTACGAGCGCATCAAGGGCATCACGACCGACTTCGTCAACGAGCCGACGACGATGCCGTGGGGCAACCGCGCGCTGCTGTTCCGCGACCCCGACGGCAACCTGGTGAACCTCTTCACCCCGGTCACCCCGGACGCCATCGCCAAGTTCGGTCGATAGTCCCCAGCGGACAGGCCTCAGCGGCGAGCGGATCGGCGTGGCTCGCGGACGGTCCGGCGAGTGCGGCGACGGCGGCGGTTCTTGGCGGCGTACATCGCCTGGTCGGCGCGGTGGAGCAGCTCCTCGGTGCTGGCGACCGGGGATCCGCCGTCGGCCACGGCGACACCGACGCTGGCCTGGACGTCGCGCCGCCGCCCGTGCACCTCGAACCCCGGGCGCATCGCCTCCCGGATGCGCCAGGCGGTACCGTCGCCGGTCGCGCGCGGATCGTCGGACGGGTCCCGCATCAGGACGGCGAACTCGTCGCCACCGAGGCGGGCGGTGAGGTCCTCCTGGCGGACGGCGCCGCGCAGCCGGCCGGCGACCGCGCGCAGCAGCTCGTCGCCGGCGTTGTGCCCCAGGGTGTCGTTGACCGTCTTGAAGTCGTCGAGGTCGCAGAACAGCACCACGAGCGGCCGGCCGTCGGCCTGGTGCGCGGCGACGGCCTGGTCGACCTCGGACGTGAACAGGGCGCGGTTGGCGAGGCCCGTCAGCGGGTCGTGCAGCGCCTGGTAGCGCAGTCCGCGCTGGGTCGCCCGCAGGCTGGCCATCAGCCGGGTGTTCTGCGCCACCGTGATCAGCTGCCGGATCGCGACCAGTGTGGCGAGGGCGATCGAGAGCTGCAGGGTGAGGCCCTGCAGCGCCTCCCCCCGCACGGCGGGCACGACGACGAGCAGCGAGGCGACGCCCAGCGGCAGGTACGGCAGGTAGGCATGAGCCCACAGGGACAGGTCCTCCCTGCCAACCCGGCCGAAGCCGGTCTGTCGCGTGCTGGCGGGTCCCGGCGGGATCACCATCCCCAGCGCGAGCACCGGCGGCCCGATGACGGTGCCGACCCAGTACAGCGCCGTGTCCTCCACGTGGAACGGCCCCCGCGCCGTCAGGTACACCAACGCCGACTCCGAGATGGAGAAGAACAGCAGGCCGGCGGTGATCAGCCACATCGCCCGGCCGTTGCGGGGCCGTCGGAACGTCAGCAGCAGGAGGGCGACCACGACCAGCGCCACCTCGCTGAGCGGGTAGGCGAGCGCCACCACGAACGGCCAGCCGCGCAGGCCGCTTTCGGTGACGTGTTTCAGCACCGCGACCCAGGCGATCAGGAACATCGACACCACGATCATCAGACTGTCCAGCGCGACCACCACCGCGGCGACCCGGCGCCCGTCGTCATCGGATGGGGGCGCGCGCTGTCCGGCTGACCTGTCGGCGGGCCCGGTCGGGATGCTCAGCAGCCCCACCAGGCCCAGCAGGGGGGCCACGAGGTAGACCGCGTCCTCGGCGCGCAGCCGGAGCGAGGTGCGGCCGGCGACCGCCCAGCCGATGCTCCAGTACAACGCCCCGATCAGGGTAGTGAGCAGGCCAGCGCTCAGCAGCAGCCGCCAACGGCGCTCGACGCCTCGGCTGCGCACGATGGAGAAGACGGCCAGGGCGACCGCGAACGTGCTGGCGGCGACCAGGGTCACCCCCTGGAAGACCACCAGCTGCCGGCCGGTCAGGAAGTCCAGCGGCACGAGCGCCGCCAGCACCAGCAGCGCGGTCCCACCGGCCAGCCGCCAGTACGCCCGCTCGCTCACCGTCCCGGCCTTGGGCGCCACCTGCGCGCTCGCCGCCTCCGCCTCGGTCGGACCCGGGGCCGGGTCGGCGGGGCGGCGGTGTCCGGACGCGGCGGGCGGGCGGCGGCCCGCCGTGAGATCACCGTCGTGCGACACCTCATCCCTCCTTTACTCCAGGGTCGCCGCCCGCGCGAGCCCGCACACGTCAGAACCTTTCGTTCCGTGACTGGGGCCGTGATCGAAGCGGTGACCGGGGCAGTGGCCGACGAGTGCTCGGTGGCCAGCGCGCACTCGTCGGCGGCGGGTCAGCGCCGGACCGGGCCGCTCCCGGTGGACGCCTCGTCGGCTGAGGCGGGCCTCCCGCAGGGTCGCCGCTCCGAGAAACCAGTGTTGTGAACTGCACGTTCATCATGTTGAATGGCGGTTCAGTGGATGGCTCGCCACAGCCCGCCGCCAGCCAGGACCGGATACCTTATCCGATCTTGCTCCGTCTCTCCCCGCGCGCACCTCTCTGGGAGGCAGCACATGACGATCTCCGGCGAGACCAGGGCCAGCCGGTCCGGCCTGACCGGTGTCTACGGGACGTCGGCGGTCGCCGCGACGGCCGCCGACGACCTGGTCGGCCTGCCGATGCCGCAGCGGCCGGACACCCTCTATGACCTGTCCCTGCGTACCCGGGTCCGCCGGGAGCGGGCGCCGCGTTTCCCGTTCCCGGTCCCGAACGGCTGGTTCATCGTCGCCCGGGCCGACGAGATCGAGCCCGGCCGCACGAAGACGCTGTTCTACTTCGGCAAGGACCTGGTGCTCTTCCGGGGCAACGACGGGACTCCTTACCTGTTCGACGCCTACTGCCCGCACCTGGGCGCGAACCTCGGCGTCGGCGGGAAGGTCGTCGACGGCAGCCTGCAGTGCCCGTTCCACGGCTGGCGGTTCGACGGCGCGAGCGGTGCCTGCGTCGAGGTGCCGTACGACGACAACCCGTACATCCCGAAGACGGCCACCGCGCGCTCCTACCCGGTGGTCGAGCGCAACCACATGATCTGGGCCTGGCACCACCTGGAGCGGGCGGAGCCGACGTACGAGGTGCCCGAGGTCGCCGAGTTCCACGACGCCGACTGGCTGCCGATCGTGGTCAAGGACTTCGAGGTCGCGACCTGCTGCCAGGAGATGGCGGAGAACAACGTCGACACTCCGCACTTCCTGTACGTGCACGGCACGCCGTCGATCCCGGAGGAGGAGTTCCAGACCGACGGGCATTACAAGCGCACGGTCGGCATGAACGGGAACTTCGTGCGGGAGGGCTTCGGGCTGGGCCTCGGCGTGCTGCGGGTGAAGGGCTACACCACGTTCGTCTCCTCGACCACGCCGATCGACGAGGAGAACGTGCACGTCCGGTGGATCTTCACGGCGCCCCGGTCGCTCGGCGACGACGCCGCCGAGAAGGCGTCGCTCAGCTTCACCGCCGGCGTCAGCCAGGACCTGCCGATCTGGGAGAACAAGATCTTCAAGGACCCGCCGGTGCTGCGGCCGTCCGAGAAGGCCGTGACCGAGCAGCGCCGCTGGTGCCAGCAGTTCTACTCCTGGCCCGAGGGCGACCCCCGCCGCCGCTGACGGCACCCGGCACCGCGCCCGTCCCGGCGCGCCGATCGACCAGCCCGGCCGCCGTCCACCGCGGCCGGCTGGTCCGCGTCTTCCCACGTCCGGTACGTCAACGAGGAGGGTCCTGATGGGGAACCGTTGGGTTCGCACCGTCGAGAAGAAGTCCGAGGCCGAGGCGAGCATCGGGGCGGGCCTGCCGCCGATCCCGTCGCTCGAGGTCGTCTACCTGACCGACCCCGCGGTGCTCGCCGCGCTGCTGCCGCCGCCGCTGACCCCGCCGGCGCAGCCCCGGGTGCACGTCCGGGTCACCGACATCGACCTGCACTTCGGCGAGTACCACTACAAGGAGCTCGTCGGCTACATCGCCGTCGACGCCGTCTACGACGGGGTGACCGGCGAGTACCCGCTGCTGATCCCGATCGACCTGGAGTCGGCGATCTCGATCAGCCGGGAGAAGCACGGCGAGCCGAAGAAGCTCGCCGACCTCGAGCTCACCCGGGACGGTGACCACGTCGAGGGGCGGATCACCCGGGGCGGCGTGACCTTCGTCGAGATCATCGGCGACGTCACCGAGAGCCTGCCGGTGCCGGAGCCGTATCCGGCCACCCAGTGGTGGTACAAGTTCATGCCCGCCGTCTCCGGTTCCGGCTTCGACGGCGACCCGCTGCTCGTCCGCCTCGACCAGACCCGCACCCCGGCGACCGTCGAGAAGGTGGAGGGCAAGCTCGTGCTGCGCGACGAGCCCACCGCCCCGGTCGTCGACCTGCCGGTGCTCGAGACCGTGTCGATCCACTACACCACCCGGTCCTCGGTGAACCGCGCCAGCGTCGTCGGCCCGGTCGACCCGGTCGCGTTCGAGCCGTTCGCGCACGCCCGCTACGACCACTGACCCGGGCGTCGGCGTGACGTCCCACCGTCCGGCAACGCCGGCTCCGTCGGCGGTTCCGTCGGCACGTTCGGCGAGCCCGGGCATCCGAAGCACGTACGACCCGTTACCAGGAGAAGGGTCATGAGCGACAAATACCTGCTCATCTCCACGGACACGCACGCCGGGCTGCCTCCCGAGCAGTACCGCGAGTACATCGATCCCCAGTACCGGCCGGCGTTCGACGAGGCGCTCGCCGCGGACGTCACGGCCGCGGCGCTGGTGAGCGAGGACGACCACCAGAAGTTCCTGGCCGAGTGGAACTCCGAGATCGGTGACCACGGCGGCATGGAAGGCGCCTGGGACGCGACCATCCGCACCAAGGAGATGGACGCCGAGGGCGTGGCGGCCGAGGTGGTCTTCCCGGACGCGGACGCCGCCGGCGTCGGTGGGGTCTCGGCGTCCCCCTTCGGCTCCGGGCTCGGCTCGTCCGGGGACAGCGACCCGGTGCTGGTGATGGCCGGCGCCCAGGCGCACAACCGATGGGCGGCCGAGTTCTGCCAGCACGACCCGGAGCGGCGCTTCGGCATCGCGATCGTCCCGGCGCTGCACGACGTCGCGGCGGCGGTGGCCGAGGCCGAGTGGGCGGCCGAGCATGGTCTGCGCGGCGGCATCATGATCCCGACGAAGTGGGGGAGCTACCCGGCGTACAACGACCCGGTGTACGACCCGCTGTGGTCGGTGTGCGCCGAGGCCGGTCTGGTCGTGCACACCCATTCCGGGGTCGGGCCGACGGACTACACCTGGGCGCCGGGCTTCCTGTCGATCTACGCCACCGAGGCGTACTGGTGGGCGGCGCGGCCGTTGTGGGCGCTGCTGCTCGGCGGTGTCTTCGAACGCCACCCAAAGCTGCGCTATGCGCTGGCGGAGAACGGTGCCTGGTGGGTGCCGGACATCCTGACCCGGATGGACGCGAAGTGGGAGGGCGACCACTCCACCCGCAAGTTCGGGCCGAAGACGTTCCGCGACGGGATGACGATGAAGCCGTCGGACTACTACAACCGCAACGTCTGGATGGCGTCGTCGGTCATGGGCCGCGTCGAGGTGGAGCGGCGTCATGAGATAGGCGTCGAACGGCTGATGTGGGGGCACGACTACCCACATCCGGAGGGCACCTGGCCGCGCACCAGGGAGTGGCTGCGCGACCGGTTCAGTGATGTGCCGGTGGCCGACACCCGCCGCATCCTCGGCCTGAACGCCGCCGAGCTGTACGGCTTCGACCTCGAGAAGCTCGCCCCGGTGGTCGACCGGATCGGATTGACGGTCGAGGACATCCACGGCCAGGGAGCCGCCGCGTGACCGCCCACATCACCGACTTCGCCGGCAAGGTCGTCGTCATCACCGGCGGGGCCGCGGGCATCGGCCGGGCGCTCGCCGAGGCCTTCGCCCGCGCCGGCGCCGTCCTGGTGCTCTCCGACATCGAGAAGAACGCGCTCGACGCCACCGTCGCGGCCCTCGCCGGGGCGACCGGCGCCGAGCTCAGCGGTGTCGTCGCCGACGTGTCGGACGCGGACTCGGTCGAGGCCCTCGCCGAGGAGGTGTTCCGCCGCCACGGGCGCACCCACGTGCTGGTGAACAACGCCGGTGTCGGGCCGCCGTCGGCGAAGGTCTGGGAGACGACGCCGAACGACTGGCGCTGGACCTTCGGCGTCAACGTCTACGGCGTCGCCAACGGCATCCGCTCGTTCGTCCCGCGCATGATCGCGTCCGGGGAGCCCGGCCACGTCGTGAACACCTCGTCCGGCGACGGCGCGGTCGCGCCGATGCCGAGCGCGTCGGTGTACGCGGCGAGCAAGGCGGCCGTGTCGATCCTCACCGAGTGCCTCGGCGCGCAGCTCGCCGAGGAGGGCCACCCGATCGCGGTGTCGCTGTTCCTGCCGTCCGGCAAGGGTCTGCTCGACACCGGCCTGTGGACCTCCGATCGCAACCGCCCGGCGGAGCTCGCCAGGGAGAAGCCGCGGTCGACGCCGGCGATGACGGTGGCGACGCTCGTCGAGTCGGCGGCGAAGGTCGGCAAGGAGATCCCGGTCCAGCCGCTCGAGGAGCTCGCCGACGATGTGCTGCGCGGCATCCGGGCCGGCGAGTACTGCCTCATGCTCGGCCGGGACGAGGCCACCGCCACCCTGCGCGAACGGGCCGAGCGGTTCGGCGCCGGCCAGAACCCGACCGAGACCGGCCACAACCTGCTGCCGGTCTGACGGATGCGAGGTCGGAATGGTGGCCGGGTGCATTGCTCGGTCACCACTCCGGCGCTCCGCCGCGGCAACGCCCGGGACCGGGACGGGCTCAGGGACTGTTCCGGTTGGCGTTGTCCGCCGTGCGAGGCCGCGGGGCGGCCGGGGCGTCGTCTGGTGCCGTTCGCGGGTCGCGGGTGGGGTGGGCGGCGGTGGCCGCCTGGCGCAGGTCGGCGCCGAGTGTTCCGACGGCGTCGACGAGGTCTCCGTGCGTGATGATGTAGCGCTCGCCGGCGAGCAGGGCGTCGACGATGTTGCCGGCCGCCTCGTCGGGTGTGACCGGGTTCTGCACCATGCCGGGGTTGCTGGCGACCATGGCCTCGAAGTCGTCAGGGTCGCCGATCGCCCGGCGCAGATGCTCGGGCTGGGCGGCGGCGCTGGTCTCCAGGTGCCGCGAGGCCATTCCGGACGGGAAGATGACGGACACGGCGATCCCGTCGGGGGCGAGTTCGAGCCGTAGGGTCTCCGCCAGCCCCCAGACCGCGAACTTGCTGGCCTGGTAGACGCCCAGCCGGGCTGCTGGCGACAGCACGGACGACGAGGTCGTGAATGCCAGCCGGCCGCGGGGAGCCGTCCGCAGGAGTGGCACGAACGCCTGGGCGGTGCGCGCCGCGCCGAGCACGTTGACGTCCAGCACCCACCGCCATTCGTCCTCGGTGAGGCGTTCCACCGCGCCGAACAGTTGGACCCCGACGTTCGACACGACGACGTCCGCGCGGCCGAACCGATCGGCGACGACGCCGGCGGCCGCGCGCAGCGCCTCCCCGCTCGCGACGTCCACGCCGAGGCCGATCGCCGCGACACCGTGCCGCGCGGCGATCGTCGCCGCCTGCGTCTTGGCCCGTTCCCCGTCGCGGTCGAGCAGCGCGATCCGCAGACCGCGCTCGGCCAGGCGCTCGCCGAGCGCCTGGCCGAACCCCGACGCGCCCCCCGTGACGACCGCGACCTGCGCGGCAAGGTCCTCGGACTCCATGTCGTCCTCCTCCGGTCGATTGCCGATGCCGCCCGACTTGCCGACGCCCCCGCGCGCGGGGCGTTGGTGCCTCAGCTGGTCAGGCGGTGTCCGGCTTGCTGAAGTCCATCCGGAGCCTGGTCAGCTTGGAGGCCTTGATGCGCCAGCCGTCGTCGACCTTCTCGTAGGTCTCGTGGTAGTGGCCGAAGCCGGTCAGGTCATTTCCGTCGGGGAAGCGGACGCGGTCCTCCATCGCCCAGATACCGGTGGCCGATGCTGGCGAGGTGATGGTGATCTCCGGGGTGTGGCACTGGTGGACCGTGACGGTGCCCGCGAGCGCGACGCGCAGGAACTCCAGGAACGCGTCCGCGCCGTCGACGATGTTGCCGCCGGAATCCTCGGTGTCGATGACCACGTCATCCGTGAAGATCAGGCGGTAGCCGTCCCAGTCCTTCGTGTCGAGTAAGCGGCAGTACCGGGCCTTGAGCTGTTTGATCGCCTCGATGTCGTCCACGTGTGTCATTGCGACCTCCGTTCGTGAGATGAGCTGGCAGCTGGAACCGGTTGCCGGCGGCCGAGAACCGCGGCGCGATGCGGGAGCCTTCCAGCGGTTGACTGGGCGCGGAGCCATCGGTTCGGTGGAGGCCGCGGACGCTGCCGCCGTCACCCTCGAACGATGTCCGCCGGAGTGCGCAGACGGTGGGATGTACTCGGCGTTCGGGCATGAGGACCTGAAGGC
Source organism: Pseudofrankia saprophytica (assembly GCF_000235425.2). Lineage (NCBI taxonomy): Bacteria > Bacillati > Actinomycetota > Actinomycetes > Frankiales > Frankiaceae > Pseudofrankia > Pseudofrankia saprophytica. The sequence continues at coordinate 4,819,613 of NZ_KI912266.1, read as the reverse complement.
GTGTGGTCTCAAGGCATGCAGGGCCGTCGATGGCGGTAGGAGCGCGCCCTACACCGGCAACACGGCCGGCGTAGGCGTCGTTTTCCCTACCGAAAGGCATACACGACGACGAACTCGCCTCGAGCACGTGCAGCTCGTCGGGGAAGCCAGCGTCGACCGCCTGGTCGGCAACTTATCTGCCAGGCGGCAGGCAAGTCAAAACTTGTCGAGCGGCAGGCATCTTCCGTAGGTTGTCAGGTATGAGTGCGTCAGCCAGCGGACTCCGGCGGACGCAGGCCGAGCGCCGGGCCGCGTCCGAGGCCGCACTGCTGCGGGCCGCGGCGGAGCTCATCGCCGAGGTCGGCATCGAGCGGACGTCGCTGCGCAGCGTCGGGGAACGCGCCGGCATCAGCCGCGCGATGCCGGCCTACCACTTCGGCTCCAAGGACGGCCTCATCGGCCGCCTCATCGGACACGCCTACGGACGCACCTACGAAGCGACGGCAGCCGCCCTCCGCCCAGCCGAGGGCGACATCGGGCAACTCTCCCGACTGGATCTCCTGCGCGCGATCATCGAAACCTTCCTTGAGATCGTCGAGTCGGGGCAGAGCATCGAGGAACGCGCCGTCCTCGTCATGTGGGGCGCGACCTTCCCCTCCGGCTACGACCTCCCTGCGATGGTCCAGGCCGACGATCTCACCCACCGGGCCCTCGCCGACACCATCCGCGACGGGCAGCACGAAGGGTCGATCCGGCGGAGCGTCGACGCCGACGCCGCGGCCCTGCTCATCATGGGCATGGCCCGAGGAACCGCGGCACTGTCCCTGTCCCACCGCGACGCGGCGGACCCGAAGCAGGTCCGCGAGCTGTGCGGACAGGTCATCGCCACCGTCCTGGGAGATCCCTAGCAGACCGTTCCGGAGCGGCGCTGGCGCGACGGCCAGATAGCCGTACCTCCAACTCGCTGAGCGGGGCGCCGTCACCTCCGGCGCAGCGCGTCATCATCCGCCTTCGGCCGCCTCACCGCCGTGAGTGCCGGGGAGCCCGCGTGACCACCGGGGAAGACGGGCACGGTCCGCTGTGGGAACCGCCGGGAATACTGGGTTCGATTTTCAGACTCAAGAGCGCTACCGTGGCCGATCGTAGGTAGGTCTGATTTTCCTACTGACAGGGGAAGCTCATGACATCCGTGCTGATCACCGGGGCCTCGAAGGGCATCGGCCGGGCCACCGCCCGCGAGTTCGCGGCCCGCGGTTACCGCGTCATCGCCACCGCGCGTGACCCTCGCACGCTCGCCGACCTCGACGTGGCACAGCGGCTACGCCTCGACGTCACCGACCAGACCACCGTCGACGAAGCCGTCGAGGCCGCCGGCCAGGTCGACGTCCTGGTCTCCAACGCGGGTGTGATCTTCCTGGCCGCGGTCGAGGCGAGCCCGGTGGCCGAGATCGAGCGGCTGTTCGCGCAGAACACCTCAGGCGCGATCCGGGTCGCCCAGGCGCTGCTGCCGCAGATGCGCGAGCGCCGGGACGGACGGCTGCTGTTCGTCTCCAGCGTGGTCGGCCGTCTCGTGCTGTCGGGCAACGCCGCGTACGCCGCCACCAAGTGGGCACTCGAAGCCCTGGTCGAGTCGCTGGCCATCGAGACCGCTGCGTTCGGGATCCGCGTCACGCTGCTCGAGCCCGGCGCGGTGAGCTCGGGCGCGCTCGACGAACCCCTGGCCTACCGGCTGCCCGACGATCCCTACCCGGACCTGCTCGCCGGCCGCTTCAACCCCAGCAGCTTCATCACTCCGGAACAGGTCGCCCACGCGATCGCCGATGCCGCGGAGCTCGAGGCGCCGCCGCTGCGGGTGCCGATCGGCGAACAGTCCATGACCCTGCTCGCGGCGCGCAAGGCCGCCCCCGAGAACGTCCCCTTCGTCGCCAGTCGCTGAGCGAGCCTTCCACCAGATCATGATTCGGCTCATGATCTGGTGGCATTTTCGGAGTCAGGACGCCGAAAATCCCACCAGATCATCGTCCGTCGCCCGGGCTGTTGCCGCTTCAGGTGAGGTTGGCAACCGGCGATGCCCATGCCAGGCAACGGCCCTGGCGGTCGAGCCGACGGCGGATGCGTCGTTGGTGGGTGCCGGCCCGAGGTCGACGGGCGCCACGGCGCGGCGCGGCGTTTAATCGGCGCATGCCTGTCACCGGTGACTACGAGCCGAGCCCCTCGGATTGGGTGCGCGAGCAGGTCGAGGAGTACGAAAGCTCCGGCGGCACCCGGGGCACGATGCTGAACGGCCGGCCGGTCGTCATCCTCACCACGGTCGGCGCGAGGTCGGGCAAGATTCGCAAGAGCCCGCTGATGCGGGTCGAGCATGACGGGCTCTACGCCGTCGTGGCCTCGCTCGGCGGCGCTCCGAATCATCCCGTCTGGTACTACAACGTGCGCGCGCACCCCGAGGTGGAGCTGCAGGACGGGCCCACCCGGCAGAGCATGGTGGCCCACGAGGTGACCGGCGACGAGAAGGCGGTCTGGTGGGACCGGGCTGTCGCCGCGTACCCGGACTACGCGGAGTACCAGAAGAAGACCAGCAGGCAGATCCCCGTCTTCGTCCTGGAGCCGGACAACAGATAGCCGCATCGTCGCCGGTACGGAGCTGGGCGAACCCGCTCGGTGGGCGTCAGGGACGAGAGGGCGAACCGTCCTTCTCGCCGAAGAAGCCGACGAGCTGGGTGGTCACCTCGTCGGGCAGGTCGTGCTGGATCCAGTGGCCCGCGTCGGCGTAGTGGATCGTCCGGGCGTTGGGGGCCAGGTGGGGCGGCGGGTCGGCGAGGTCGCTGCGCAGGTGGGGGTCGCGGTCGCCGAAGAGCACCAGCGTCGGGACGTCCGTCGGGCGCATGTGGTTACGCCGCAGGTCTCTCCCGTCGCGGATGAAGGCGCGGTAGTAGTTGATCGTCGCGGTCAGGGTGCTGTCGTCCTTGAAGGCGGCGCGGTACCGGTCGATGTCCTCGGGCGGGAAGGGCGGGTTGGGCTCGGTCTCGTAGACCTTCAGCAGGCCCTTGCGCCCGCTTGCCCCGAGTAGTTTCTCCGGGAGGATCGGCAGACAGAAGAAGAACATGTACCAGCTCTTCTTCAGCTGGCTCCAGGTGCGGAGCCCGGCGAAGAAGCTCTCCGGGTGCGGGATGTTCAGCACGGCGAGCCGGTGGAGCCGGTCCGGATGGCGCATGGCGAAGAACCAGGCGACGAGCCCGCCCCAGTCGTGCCCGACCAGATGGACGCGGTCCTCGCCGAGATGCTCGATCAGCCCGTCGATGTCGTCGCAGAGCACCCTGGCCTGGTAGTTCCAGACGCCGACGGGCTTGGTCGACAAGTTGTACCCGCGCATGTCCGGTGCCACCACCCGGAAACCGGCGGCGATCAGCGCCGGGATCTGCGCCTTCCACGTGTACCAGAAGTCCGGAAAGCCGTGGAGCAGGAGCAGCGTGGGGCCTTCACCGCCGATGACGTAGTGCAGCGTGACGCCGTTGACCGTCGCGTATTTGTGCTCTACCGACCCGTCGAGGTCGTCCGTCATCCGTGTCTCCTCGCCGCGCTTCGCCCCGCCCGTCCGTTCGCGACGGGTCCGCGGCGCGGACCTGCGTTCGGTCGGTGGGACCTCCCTCGCCAGCGCCACCCGAGAACATACGGGAGCCCTGGTCTCGGCCCGTTGGCCTGGGTACCGCCCCCCCCCGCACGCCGCGGACCCGTTGCCCGCCCGGTGTTCGACCTCACCCCTCGCCGCTGGGGATCGCCTCGTAGTAGGGGACGCGGATCGAGCCGTCGGGGAGGTCGGCGGTGAGCGGGGCCATCATCGGGTGGACGACGTCGGCGGCGATGGCGACGTCGAGGCAGGCGGGCCGGCCGCTCTCGCGGGCCCGCCGCAGCGCCGGCCGCACCTGCGCGAGGTCGTCGACCCGCTCCGCGTACAGGCCCATGGCCGCCGCGATCAGGTCGTAGCGGGTGTCGGGCAGTTCGACGGCGACGCTCGTCTTCTCGCCGTAGATGGCCTGCTGGCCGTGCAGGGACATGCCCCACGACAGGTTGTTGTAGACGACCGTCGTCACCGGGAGCCGGTGACGGGCCATCGTGTCGAACTCCTGCAGGTGGAAGCCGACCGCGCCGTCGCCGGTGACGAGCACGACCTGGGCGCCGGGGCGGGCGCACTGGGCGCCGATGGCGAAGCCCTGGCCGACGCCGAGCCCGCCCATCATGCCGAGGCCGAACCAGGACCGCGGCCGGTGGGCGCGGGCGAAGAAGTTGATCCAGCCGGCGGTCTCGCCGCCGTCGTAGACGACGACCGCGTCGTCCTCCAGCGCCTCGGTCAGCTCCCGCGCCACGTGGTACGGGTGCAGCCGCCCGCTGGGCGTGACGGCCGGGGCGTCCGCGTACATCAGCGCATGCGCGCCGACGGCGGCCCGGGTGGCGGTGTTCCAGTCCTCCCAGTCGGGCAGGTCCCCGGCGGCCGCGGCGAGGGCGAGGGTGCGCAGCGTCTCGCCAACGTCGGCGACCACCGACAGCTCGACCTCGCCGAGCCGGCCCGGCTCCACCCCGTCGACGTCGACGTGGACCACGGGCGTGCCGGGAGCGATCATCGAGCCGCTTCGGGCGCCCAGCGTGATGCCCTGGCGGGCGCCCAGCAGGACGAACAGGTCCGGGCGCTCGGCGAGGAACGGCAGCGCGGCGAGCGCCCCCGACCCGCCCAGCGCGCACGGATGGTCGGGGGAGATCTGGCCGTGCCCCCACGACGTCGTGACCACCGGGATGCGCACCTGGTCGAGCAGGGCCTCCAGGGCCGGCCGGACATCCCGGCTGAGCGCGGCGCCACCGCCGAGGACGAGCACCGGCCGGCGTGCGGTGCGCAGCAGCTCCACCATCCGGCGCAGGGCCGCCGACGCCGGCGCGGGCGGCGTCGGCATCGTCAGTGACGGCCTGGTCGCGACAGCCTCGTCGATCTTCCGGTACATGACGTCGATCGGGATGTCGAGCACGGCCGGCCCCGGCACCCCGGTGGTCGCGTGCCGCACGGCCAGCGCGACCAGGTCGGGCAGGCGCGCCGCGGTGGTGGCCCGATGCGCCCACTTCGCGACCGTGCGGGCCGCCGCGACCTGGTCGAGGCCGCCCTGCAGCACGTTGAGCTCCGCCTCGCGCAGCGGCGGCGAGCTGGTGAGCAGCAGGATCGGGATCCGGTCGATGTAGGCGTTCGCCAGCGCCGCGTACGCGTTGGTGAAGCCCGGGCCGGAGGTCGCGAAGGCGACGCCGAGGCCGCCGGTCGCCCGGGCGTAGCCTTCGGCGGCGTTGCCGGCGGCCGCCTCGTGCCGGGTGTCGACGAGGGTGACGCCGAGGGCGTCGAGCGCCGTCAGCAACGGGTCGAGATGGCCGCCGTGGACGCCGAAGGCGTGCGTCACTCCCAGGTCGACGAGCGTGCGGGCGACCAGCTCGCCGCCAGTAGTCGTGCCCACGGGTGCCTTTCCTGTCTGTCCGCTGGCCTGCGCCAGCCGGCCGTGTCCGGGCGAAGGTTGTCAGGAGGTGGCGGGGCTCGCGGTCATGAGCCGCTCGACCGCGGCGATCATGTCCGGGTAGCGCCTGGTCCGCGCACCGCCGTCGACGCCGTACAGCCCGCCGCTGACGTAGGACGCCTGGTCGGAGGCGAGGAACCAGACGAGGTTGGCGACCTCGTCCGGCTCGGCGAAGCGGCCGAGCGGGGCGTTGTCGACGAACTCCTCGACGAGACCCGGCACGCTCCACATCGGGCCCGTGGCCGCGGTCCGCACCAGGCCAGGCGCCACCGCGTTGACCCGGATGCCGTGCCGCCCGAGCTCCAGGGCGCTGACCTCGGTGAGCGCGACGACGCCGGCCTTGGCCGCGCAGTAGGCGCCCATGCCGCGGCCGGGCTGGACGGCGTTGAGGCTCGCGAGGGTGACGATCGCGCCGCCGCGGCCCGCGTCCCGCAGCGCGCGGGCGCCATGCTTGACCGTGAGGAACGCCCCGTGCAGGCACAGGTCCACCACCCGGCGCCACTCGGCGAAGTCGTGGTCGGCGATCTCGGCGGACGAGCCGCCGCCGGCGTTGGCGACCACGGCGTCCAGCCGGCCGAACCGGGCGCCGGCCAGGCCGATCAGCGAGGCGACGTCCTCCTCGACGGTCACGTCGCACCGCGCCGCGGCGAACGCGTCCGGGCCGAGCTCGGCCGTGAGCGCGGCGAGGCCCGCCTCGTCGACGTCCCCGCCCACGACCTTCCCGCCCTCGGCGACGAAGCGCCGCGCGACGGCCCGCCCGATGCCGTTCGCCGCCCCGGTGACGACGCCGACCCAGCCAGGCGGCATGCCTCTCGTCGGGGTCGGCTCCGTGCCCGCCTGCCGCGGTACACGGTCGGCGGCCGGTAAGCGGCCAGGGGCGTCGTGCGCCGCGTCGGTCATCGGCGTCTCCTCGGTAGGCGGCGGGCGGGGTCGTCTGACCCTCGCAGGATGCAGTGCCCAAATCAACGGTGGCATTATGCAAACGGCCGCCATGCTGGCCGGCTATCGTCGGGACGCCATGACCAGACCCTCGCCGCAGACAGAGCGGCTCATCGACCTGGTGGACCTGCTGGCCACGCGCCCCGACGACGGCTTCACGCTGGCCGACATCGCCCGGGCGGCCGGCGTCAACAAGGCCACGGTTCATCCGATGGTGGTTGCCCTGGCCCGCCGCGGCTGGCTGCTGCGCCATCCCCAGCGGCACACCTACCGGCTGGGCCCCGCGCTCGTCGCCACGGGCCGCGCGGCGGCCCGCGGCCATCCGGTGGTCGACAGCGCCCGGCCGGTCGTGCGGGAGATGGCCGAGGCGACCGGCCTGATGTGTCTCGCGCTGGTCGCCGGCGCCATCCCGGGCGAGCACGACGAGCTGCTGGTCGCGGAGATCGGCCGGCCGGTGGTGGACGGCGCGGTCGGCGGCGCGGCCCAGCAGCCGGTCACCACCTACTTCGGCCTGCGCCTGGGTCAGCGGATACCGCCCCAGCCGCCGCTCGGCTCGGTCTGCGTCGCCTGGGCCGACGACGGGGCCGTCGACCGATGGCTGGCGCGCCTCGGCCCGGACCGGCCGGCGGACGCGCTGGCCCGGGTGGCTCCGGGCCTGGCCGGTGTCCGCGCCCGCGGCTGGGCGCTGGAGGTCGAGAACCGGGTGCGGGAACGTCTCGGCACGCTCGCCGCCGAGCTCGGCGAGGACCAGCGCCACGCGGAGCATGCCGAGACGCTGCGACGGCTGATGAGCGAGATCGGCGGCATGTTCGACCTGGCGGACACCCTGCCCGCGACCATCGACCCGGCAGCGGGCTACCGCGCGTCCGCCGTCAACGCGCCGGTCTTCGACGCCGCAGGCACGGTCGTCGTCGTCCTGTGCCTCGTGTGCGCGGACGGCCACGGCGGGATGCCGGTGCGCCCGGGCGCCGAGATCCTCGGGCTCGGTGAACGGGTGCGGGCGGCCGCCGACGCCCTGACCGCCGCCACCCACGGCCGTCCGCCGGCCTCGCGCGCGGTTTGAGTGCGTCGCGGCACGACGCGTGTCGCTCCCGGTTGACAGACCCACCCGATTTCGGGATGTTCCAACCCGAAATCATGCCGTACCGGTCGCGTGGCTGACCCGGACGGTCGAGACACACGACGGCCGGGTCTCCGTCTCGGCAGGTGTCGCCCGGCGCAGGAGGTTCGGCGATGTTCATCATGCGGTTCGACATGCGGGCACCGGCGACGGGGGCGCCCGCGCGGGACCTGTACGCCGCGGCGACCGAGATGGCCGCGTGGGCCGAGACCCGTGGCTGCGTGACGGTGGTGCTCTGCGAGCACCACATGTCGGCGGACGGCTACCTGCCCGCGCCGCTGGTCCTCGCCGCCGCCATGGCGGCCCGGACCTCCGTCGTCCCGCTCTCCGTCGCCGCCCTGCCGCTGCCGTTATACGACCCGATCCGGCTCGCGGAGGAGATGGCGGTCCTCGACATCCTCAGCGGCGGGCGGCTCTTCTACGTCGCCGCCATCGGGTACCTGCCCGGCGAGTACGAGATGTACGGCGTGGACTTCCGCCGGCGCGGCCGGCTGGCCGACGAGCTGCTGCCGCTCCTGCTGCGTGCCAAGACCGGAGAGGCCTTCGAGCACGAGGGCCGCCGCGTCCAGGTGACCCCGACGCCGCTGACGCCGGGGGGACCGACGATCCTCTGGGGCGGCGGCAGCCCCGCGGCCGCCCGCCGGGCCGGCCGGCACGGCATCGGCTTCCTGGCCCAGAGCGACAACAAGGAACTGCACGTGGCCTACGAGGAAGCGGCGCGCGCGGCCGGCCACGAGCCCGGGATGTGCATGCTGAACTCGCCCGACGAGCCCTCGACGGTGTTCGTCGCGCAGGACGTCGACCAGGCGTGGGACGAGCTGGGTCCGTACCTGATGCACGACGTGCGCAGCTACGCCGCCTGGAACGAGGGCAACACCGACACCGCGAGCCTGTCGTTCGCGCGGACCGCCGAGGAGCTGCGGGCGGAGCGGCGCAGCCACCAGATCCTCGCGGTCGACGAGGCCGTGGAGCTCGTGCGTGGCGGCGGCATGCTCCGGCTGCACCCCCTGGTCGGCGGCCTGCCACCCGAGATCGGCTGGCGCTATCTCAAGACCGTGGCCGAGGAGGTCCTGCCCGCCGCCCAGCGGCCCGCATGACGGCCGGTCTCCGGTGCGCGGCCAGGCACGCAGGCGTCGCTCGTCGCGTCGACCGGCCGACCAATACGGAACACCTTCTCCCGTAATTGGTTCCCGCCATAGCATCTGTTCATGACCCCGGACCGGCCCCACGGGCGTCGGGGGCGTCCCCGTGACGCGAGCATCGATGTACGCGTGCTCGAGGCGGCCCGGCAGCTGCTCGTGGAGCTGGGGTTCGAGGCGACGACGGTGCAGGCGATCGCCGAGCGCTCCGCGGTCCACGCGTCGGCTATCTACCGCCGGTGGCCGTCGCGCATCGAGATCATCGAGCAGGCCGTCTTCCCGGGGCTGGCGCCGGTCACGGTGCGACCGACCGGCGACCTGCGCCGCGACCTGCGCCGGTTCATCCGCGCCTACGCGGCCACGATGGCGGGTCCGGCCGCGCGCGCCGCGGTGCCGGGGCTGCTCGCCGTCTATCAGTCGGCCGGGCGCGCGAACGCCGCCGAGACGTGGTTCGCGGTCTCGGCGCGGCCGCAGTTCCTCGACATCCTCCGGGCGGCGCCACCCGGCAGTGTGGACCCGGCGGCCGACCCCGACGACGTCTTCGACACGCTGCTCGGCTGCGTCCTGGCGAGAACCCTGATCCCCACCGTCGCCCAGCGCAACCGCCCCCTGGAGCGTCTCGTCGACATCTGCGCGCGCCTTCTGCGGCCGGCGACCGCGGACGCTCGCTCCTGACCGCTCGGCCCTCGAGCCGCCGTTCGAGCAGTCGGGGCCGCCGCGGCTACGGTCGGTCCCGGCCGGCCAGGACGGCGCGGGCGAGCAGGTCGACGATGTAGTCGCTGGTCATGTCCCGACCGGAGAACCGGCGGATGAACAGGTGGAACAGCACCGAGCCGATCAGCATGTCGAGGACGTCGTCGCTGTCGACGTCCGCGTGCGGGTGGTCGGGCACGGCCTTGGCGAGCATCTCGCGGAACGGCTCGCGGACGCTGCCGCCGACCCGCTGCCCGGCGAGCGCGTTGTTCTCGGGATCCGACTGGTAGACGCTCAGCAGGGCGGGCAGCGCGGCCCGGGCCGCCGGCAGGTCGAAGGTCGCGACGAAGGCGTCCACGTACCGCTTGAGGTCGCGCCGCAGATCGCCGGTCGGCCGCACCACGAGGCGGTCGAAGCCGGGGAAGATCGCGTTCTCGATCATCGCGGTCCGCGAGGGCCAGCGGCGGTAGATGGCGGGCGCTCCCACGCCGGCGCGGCGCGCGACGGCGGCGATCGTGGTGTCGGCGAATCCCTTCTCGCTCAGCAGCTCCAGCGTGGCCTGCCTGATCCGTTCGTCGACCTGGGGATCGCGCGGCCGTCCGCGCGAGGGGTCGGCGACGCCGGGTGTTGCCCGGGCCGGCGAACCGTCGCTAGAGTGCGTTTCGTTATATTGCGACACGTAATTATTCTAGCCTTCTGATCGACGGAGCGATGGATGAGCCACTCGTACTCGGACAGCGAGTTCGTGGAGCGGATGTTCCCGGAGCCGACGGAGCACGGGATCGCCGAGCCCGACCGCGCGGTGACCAACGTCCGGTCGGGCACCGACGCGCCCGACGCCGGCGCGGCCACGAAGTGGTATGAAGGCGGCGGCCGCATCGGGGAGAAGGCACACGCCGACATCGTCGTGTACCCCCCGACCCGCGGCCTGCAGACCCAGGGCGACGCGTTCGAGCCGGTGAAGATCGGCCTGCTCATGGACATCGAGAACGGCCAGCTCATCTTCGACTGGATCAACGCGACGATCCTTGCCTTCGAGGACGCGCTGAACGAGGGGATCTACGACCGGCCGGTCCGCCTCGTCGTCGCCGACGCCCGCGGCCTTCCCCGGGAGAACTTCCAGAAGACCCGCACCGGCTACGAGTGGCTCTGCGACCAGGGGTGCGTCGTCGTGCTCGGCCCGGAGGTCAGCGACAACTCGCTGTCGCTGCAGGAGCTGGTCAACCGGCGCAAGGTGCCCGTCATCGCCTGGACGGGCGCCTGGCGGTTCGCCAGCGAGTACTGCTTCACCATCGCCAACGGCGACGTCCCCACCGAGGGGGTGATGTGCGCCCAGTGGCTGAAGAGCCAGGGGCACCAGAAGGTCGGCATGTTCTGGGAGCAGGGCAGCTCGGGGCGTGACTACGCCGGCTTCTTCCGGGACGAGTGCAACAGCCTCGGGCTGACCATCGCCCGCGACATCAAGCTCGGGCCGAACCCGCGGGGCCTCACCGACCACCTCCGGTCGATGCGCGAGGACGGCATCACCGGCATCTACTACGGCGGGTACGGCTACTCCACCTTCCACTTCGCCGAGGCGTTCAGGACGCTCGACTGGGACCCGCCGCGGGTCATGGGCACGGCGTTCATGTTCTACTCCAACACCAACACGTGGGCGGAGGGCCTGGAGGGCTGGCACGGCGTCGACCAGCTCGGCGTGGAGGGCACGAACCCGAACTACGAGGCCATGGTCGCGCGGTTCGAGAAGCGCTTCGGCCGGGTGTCGAAGAACGTCGTCGTCGCCCTGGGCTACGACACGGCGCGGGTGGGCATCCACGGGGTCGCCAACGCCGCGATGGCCACCCCCGAGGAGGTCAAGGAAGGCATCGAGCGCATCCGCTGGATGCCCGCCACCAACGGCGGCCCGGCCACCTACATCCAGTTCGGCCCCTGGGACCACAAGGGCTACAAGGGCGACTTCCTGACGATCCGGGAGCTGCGCGGCGGCCAGCTGCGGTTCGACGGCTACCACCGTCCGCAGCACCCGATCAACAGTCTGTAGTAAACGATCGGGATGTATATAACCTGCAATATCTGATCCCTGCTCCTCGGGTGGTCTGGCTCAGGCCCACCCCTGCCTTCCTGGAGGCTCCGTGGGACACCCGTCGGTCGGGCTGGTCGGGCTGGGGATCCTCGGCGCGCCGATCGCGCGCCGGCTGGTCGGCGCGGGCCTGGTCACGACGGTCCACGACGTGCGGCCCGCGCCGGTCGCCGACGCCGTCGAGGCGGGCGCCCGCGGCCTCGCGACGGCCGCCGAGGTCGCGGCGGCCAGTGACGTCACGCTCGTGTGCGTCCGCGACGACGCCCAGTGCGTCGACGTGCTGTCAGGTGAGCGTGGCGTGCTCGCGGGCGCGCGTCCCGGGCACGTCGTCGCCATCCTGTCGACGGTGCACCCGGACACCGTCGCGGACCTCGCATCGGCGGCCGCCGGCCGCGGCGTCGACCTGGTGGACGCCCCGCTGACGGGAACCGGCGCCGAGGGCGTCCGGGAAGGGTCGATGTGGGCACTGGTCGGCGGGCAGCCGGCGGCGGTCGACGCGGTCGAGCCGGCGCTGGCGACGTTCACCGGCCGGCTGGTGCGCGCCGGGCCCCTGGGCAGCGGCGCCGCGCTGAAGCTGGCCCACAACGTCATGGTCTACCTCGACTACCTGGCGTCCTATGAGGCCGCCCAGCTGGCGCGCGCACTGGGGGTGGCCGACGGCCTGCTGGTCGAGGTCACCCGGGCCTCCGGGACGCTCTCGGCTCAGGCCGACGTCTTCCTGAACATCCACGAGCGGCGCCGCGGCCAGCCGGTGGACCCCGACCACGAGTACTTCGCCACCGTCTCGGCGCTGCTCGAGAAGGACCTGCGGCACGCGGTCGAGCTCGCCCGCGACCGAGGCCTCGACCTGCCGGCCGCGAGCCTCGCCGCCAGCATGGGCGACGCGCTTTACGCGGTACGCCCCTCGGTGGCGCCGGACGTGGACGAGGGCGGGGCCGGGCGGCTCGGTCCGGACCGGCCGCCTGAACCGGTCACGCCGGCGGGAGACGCGCGCTGGCGAGAAACAGTGCTAGCGCCGGCCCACCGTCACAAGCCGCTTCCCAGGCCGTGTCAGGCCGGGATGAGGCGGACCGGCATCGCCGTGACGCCGTTGACGAAGTTCGAGCGCAGCCGGGTCGGCGGCCCGAGCGGCTCGACGCGGCGCACCCGGGCGGCGAGCGTCCGGTACATCAGCTCGATCTCGAGCATGGCGAGGTGGCGGCCGAGGCAGAAGTGCGGGCCGCCGCCGCCGAAGCCGAGCTGCGGGTTGGGGCTGCGGCCGATGTCGAAGGTGTACGGGTCGTCGAAGACCGCCTCGTCGAAGTTCGCCGAGGCGTAGAACATGACGACCTTGTCGTTCTCGCGGATGAGCTGGCCGCCGAGCTCGACGTCCTGGGTGGCGGTGCGGCGGAATCCGTTGACCGGGCTGACCCAGCGGACGATCTCGTCGGCGGCCTTCGACGCCAGGCCGGGGTCCGCGCGCAGCCGCTCCCACTGGTCGGGATGGTCGATCATCGCCTGCATCCCGCCGGCGATCGCGTTGCGGGTCGTCTCGTTGCCGGCGAACATCAGCAGCAGGAAGAACAGGTCGAACTCCAGCTCGGACAGCTCCTGGCCCTGCTCGTCCTTGGCCACCAGGCGGCTGACGATGTCGTCGGCCGGGCAGGCGCGCTTGGCCGCGCCGAGGTCGTTGGCGTACCCGTAGGCCTCCATGACGGCGACCGCGGCGTCACCGTCGCTGTCCAGCTGCCCGTCGGTCGCGGCGGCGAGCCGGTTGGACCAGTCGAACAGCTTGCCCCGGTCCTCGACCGGCACGCCCATCAGCTCGGCGATCACGATCAGCGGGAGGTCGGCGGCACACAGCTCGATGAAGTCCCCGGAGCCGGCCGCCAGCGCCTCGTCGACGATCCGCTCGCAGGTGTCCCGCAGGTGCTGGGTCATCCGGCTCACCATCTTCGGGGTGAACCCACGGTTGACCAGGCCGCGCAGCCGGTTGTGCTCCGGCGGGTCCATGTTCAGCATCATCAGCCGCTGCTGGGCGATGCTCTCCTCGGTCATCTCGCCCAGGTTCGCGGTGCACCGGTTCGAGGAGAACAGCTCCGGGTTGCGGGACACCCGGGTGACGTCGGCGTGCCGGGTGACCGCCCAGAGGCCGTCGGGGCGCTCGTGGTCGGGATGGTGGAAGACGGGGGCCTGCGCGCGCAGCACCCGGAAGTCCTCGTGGGGGATGCCGCTCTCGTAGCGGGCGGGGTCGTAGACGTTGATGGTGTCCAGCGACGGCATGGGTCCTCCGAAGGGCACGGCGCGGCCGGCGGGGCCCCTCTCCCGTGGCACGGCGGGCGGAGCGACTGCCGGTTGATCGGGCGGACCGGCGCGTCGAGTCCGTTCGCGGCAGGGAGCCGAGGGCTCCGGCGCTTTACGGTATTGCCGAGTCTTGGCAAATGTGTGGAGGGACAGGACTGGCCCGAAGGCTCGTGCTTGGCCCGCCGTGACGGCGCGGCCGGCGGATCCGGTCGGCGGCCGTTGTCTGCCGCTCGCAGAAAGGATACTTTATGCAACATCTGGTCGCACGGCCTGCCGCTCGCGGCGGGCGTCCACCCCCGGCCGCGCCGAGGTGTTCGGGAGGAGCGCGGTGAGTACGCGCGGAACCGTTCATCGACGGCCCGGGGGCGTCTAGGCCTACCCGCAGTACCAGTCGGTCGGCGTGCGGCCGGCCGGACCGATCCGGACGGAGCGCGACGTGACGCCGAACCAGCCGCCCGACCAGCCGACGGGCAGTCCCCAGCTCACCGAGCTGGGTTTCTACACGTTAGCCGGGCACAGCTCGGCACCCCGTGACCTGGTCGACGAGGTACGCGCCGCCGAGGAACTGGGTATCGGCGCCACCTTCATCTCCGAACGGTTCAGCACCAAGGACGCGGCGACGCTGTCCGGCGCCGCCGGAGCGGTCAGCACGTCGATCGGCATCGCCACCGGCGCGACGAACCACAACACCCGCCATCCGATCGTGACCGCGACGATGGCGGCCACCATGCACCGGCTGACCGGCGGCCGGTTCGCGCTGGGCCTGGGCCGGGGCTTCGACCGGCTGTTCCAGGCGTTCGGGCTGAAGCCGATCACCGGGGCGCAGATCGAGGACTTCGTCGGCGTGCTGCGCCGGCTGTGGCACGGCGAGATGGTGCTCGGCCACGACGGCCCGGCCGGCGCCTGGCCGTACCTGCACCAGGACGCCGACTTCGACGACGACATCCCGGTGATGCTCGCCGCGCTCGGGCCGCGCTCGCTGGAGCTCGCCGGCCGCTGCCTGGACGGCGTCATCCTGCACACCTTCTACTCCGACACCGCGGTCCGCGAGGCGCTGGCCGCCGTCGCCCGCGGCGCCAAGGCGGCGGGCCGCGACCCGGCGAGCGTGCGGGTCTGGTCGGTGCTGGCCACCGTCTCCGACGAGGTCCCCGAGGACCGCCGGCTGCTCAAGACCGTCGGCCGGCTCGGCTCCTACCTGCAGGGCTACGGCGACCTGATGGTCCGGGTCAACGACTGGGACCCGGCGGTGCTGGCCCGGTTCCGCGCGGACGAGGTGGTCACCTCGGTCAAGGGCGGGATCGACGCCAAGGCGACGACGGAACAGCTTGAGCACATCGCCACGCTGATCCCGGCGGAATGGCTGGCGACGGCCGCGACCGGCAGCCCCGAGCAGTGCGCCCGGGCCGTCGCGCGCCAGTTCGATCTGGGCGTGACCGGAGTGATCATGCACGGCGCGACATCCGCGGAGCTCGCGCCCGTCGTCCATGCCTACCGCGGCGTCCGCCCGGCCGGCCTGTCCGGCCTGCCGGCCAACCCGGGGCGGTCGGCATGACGGCCGCGGACGGCACGGCCACGGCTGACGACACAGCCGCGCGGCGGGCGCCCGGTGAGGGCGACGACGTCGACGCCATCGGGACGGCCGCGCAGGTCGTCGACGACCCGGGCGAGATCACCCCGGCCTGGATGACCGCGGCGCTGCGCGGCGGCGGCGCTGGCGACGTCACCGTGACCGGCCTGCGCCACGAGGCGGTGGGCACGGGGCAGATGGGCTCCAGCTACCGCTTCCACCTGGAGTACGCGGACGGCGGGCCCGGCAGCGGCGGGCCCGATGACGCCGTGAGCACCGCCCCGCGCACGGTGGTGGTCAAGATGGGCGCGGGCGACCCGGACGGGCGCGGCGTGGTCCGGCAGGGCTACCGCAAGGAGGTCGGTTTCTACGCCCACCTCGCCGGTTCCGTGCGGATCCGCACGCCGCACTGCTGGCAGGCGGCCATCAGCCCGGACTCCCGCTTCTTCACGCTGGTACTCGCCGACGCGCACCCGGCCCGCGCGGGCAGTCAGGAGGCCGGCTGCGACGTCGACCAGGCCGCCGACGCCGTCCGCAACCTCGCCGGGCTGCACGCCCCGTTCTGGAACAGCGCGCTGCTCGACGCCGAGTCGTCCTGGCTCGCGCGCTCCGACGACGCCGCGCGGGCGTTCATGGGCGAGCTGCACGTGGCGGCCACCGCGGATTTCGTCGAGCGCTACCGGGCCGAGCTCGACCCGCGCGACGCGGACACACTGCGGCGCGCCGCCGCGCTGACCTACCGCTGGCAGAGCGCCTACGAGGCGCCCTACTCGGTACTGCACGGCGACTACCGGCTGGACAACCTGCTGTTCCCGGCGGACGGCCCGGGGGTGTGCGCGGTCGACTGGCAGACGATCTCGATCGGGCTGCCCGGCCGTGACCTCGCCTACTTCCTGTCCACCGCGCTGTCCCCGGACGTGCGCCGCGCGCACGAGGGCGAGCTGGTCGACGCCTACCACCGGCGGCTCGTCGAGCTCGGCGTCACCGGCTACACGGTGGCCGACTGCTTCGACGACTACCGGCGCGGCCTGCCGCACGGGCCACTGATCACGGTGCTCGGCTGCGTCTACGCCGCCGGCGTCCGGTCGGACAACTCCGACCGGATGTTCCTCTCGATGGCCCACGGCGCCTGCGCGGCCATCCGTGAGCTGGAGGCGCTGGAACTCATCGAGGCGGAGGCATGACCGAGCGGGCGCGGCGATCCTCGAGTCCTCGGCCGCCTTCGGGGCTTGGCACACAGACGCTGGAGGTCCGCTGATGTACCCAGGCTTGCACGCGGCCGCTCACCCGGCAAAGGCCGCCGTCGTCATGGGCACCTCGGGCGAGCGCGTCAGCTACCGGGAGCTCGACGAGCGGTCCATCCGCCTGGCCCGCCTGCTACGGGAGCGCGGGGTGCGCCCCGGTGACGCGGTGGCGATCGTCGCCGAGAACCATCCGCGCTACCTGGAGGTCGTCTGGGCCGCGCTGCGTTCCGGCTTCTACCTGACGGCGGTGAACTGGCATCTCGCCGCGGACGAGGCGGCGTACCTCGTCAACGATTCGGCGGCGAAGGCGCTCGTCGCGACGAGGCGGTTCGGCGAGCTGGCGACGCGGGTGGCGCAGCTCGCGCCGGAGTGCGGCATCCGGCTGATGATGGACGGCTCCGTGGACGGATTCGAGACCTACGAGGCCGCCATCGCCGCCCGCTCCGCCGAGCCGCTGGCCGAGCAGCCCCGGGGCGACGTGATGCTCTACTCGTCGGGAACGACGGGACGGCCCAAGGGCATCCGGCGCAGGCTGTCCGGTGACGCGGTCGACGAGCCGGGCCGGGGCGGGATCTCCACCCTCGCGCGGTTCCTGTTCGGGATGACGGAGGAATCGGTTTACCTGTGCCCGACGCCGCTGTACCACGCGGCCGGGCTGCAGTGGTCGACCGGCGTGCACGAGATCGGAGGGACCCTTGTCATCCTCGACAAGTTCGACGCGGAGCAGCTGCTGGCCGTCATCGAGCGTGAACGGGTCACCCATGTCCAGGTGGTGCCGACGATGCTGGTCCGGCTGCTGAAGCTGCCCGACGAGGTGCGGCTCCGGTACGACCTGTCCAGCCTGCGGCGACTGATCCACGCCGCCGCTCCGTGCCCGGTGGACGTGAAGCGCCAGATGATCGACTGGCTCGGCCCGATCGTCGACGAGTACTACTCGGGGACGGAGGGCGCCGGGCTCACCTACATCGGCGCCGAGGACTGGCTGGCGCACCCGGGCTCGGTGGGCCGGCCGCTGATAGGCACCCCGCACGTCTGCGACGAGGCCGGGCGGGAGCTGCCGACCGGCGAGGCCGGGACGCTGTACTTCGAACGCGACGAGGAGCCGTTCGAGTACCACCGGGACCCGGAGAAGACCCGGGAGAGCCGCCACCCACGCCACCCCACCTGGGCGACCGCCGGCGACATGGGCTACCTCGACAAGGACGGCTACGTCTACCTGACCGACAGGAAGAGCTTCACGATCATCTCCGGCGGCGTGAACATCTACCCGGCGGAGATCGAGGCCGCGCTGGTCATGCACCCGCTGGTCGCCGACGTCGCCGTGTTCGGGCTGCCGGATCCCGAGATGGGGGAGTACGTGCACGCCGTGGTACAGCTCGCCGACGGCGTCGAGGGCTCGCCCGAACTGGCCGAGGAACTCCGTACCTACCTGCGTCGCGGCATCGCCGGCTACAAGGTGCCGCGGGTCGTCGTGTTCCGCGAGGAGCTGCCGAGGATGCCCACCGGCAAACTCGCCAAGGGAAAGCTCCGGGAGGAGTACCTGGCCGACTCGCCGGCCTGACGAGAAAGGACTGGCGGCCGAGCGGTGCCCAGCTGGCGGCCGGCGAACGGCTCGGCAGGACCATGCCATTCGGAACGTCTCCGCGGGTAGTCGGATCAACAGTC
This sequence comes from Pseudofrankia saprophytica, assembly GCF_000235425.2. Lineage (NCBI taxonomy): Bacteria > Bacillati > Actinomycetota > Actinomycetes > Frankiales > Frankiaceae > Pseudofrankia > Pseudofrankia saprophytica. The sequence goes on along the minus strand of NZ_KI912266.1, from coordinate 4,801,361 downwards.
CTCGCGTAGTAGTGCTCTCTTGCGACGAGGCGAGGAACCGAAATTACTCACCCTCAAGTGTGACGTCGGTCACTCAGTGGTGTTTGGTGATGTGTTCGGTGGGTGCTGGCTGTAGCTGCATCGTCGGTGGGATGATGTTTGTCTGAGTCACTGGCGTGCCACGGCTGGTGGCTGGTTGGTGACGGGGGTGGCTGTCGGTGGGTGGTTTGTCGGCGGATGAGGTTGGGGCGTTTGCGGAGGTGTTCCCGGACGCGCTGGCGGCGGGCCGGGTGTTGGTGGCGGCGGGTGTGCCTGTGAGTCGGCATCCGTCGTGGGTGGCGTCGTCGGATGCGCTGGGGTTCTGGTCGGCGGTGTCGTCGTTGCTGGCGAATGGGCTGATCGAGGACGGCCGGGCGGTCCTGTGTGCTGCGGCGTTGGCGCTGTATCCGGCGAATCCGGTGTTTCGGGCGGGTGCTTTGCCTTCGGGTGGTCCGGTGGGGGCTGGGGTGTGGTCGTTGCCGTGGCCGCGGAATCCGCATTTCACGGGCCGTGAACGGGAGCTGGCGGACCTGCGGGCCCGGCTGGTGGGGGATGGTCGTGCGGTGGCCGTACCGCAGGCTCTGCATGGTCTGGGTGGAGTCGGGAAGACGCAATTGGCGGTGCAGTACGCCTACCGGCACGCCGGTGACTATGACCTGGTGTGGTGGGTGCCGGCGGAGGATCCGGCGCTGGCGTTGGCGGCGTTGGCGGCGTTGGCGGAGCGGGTCGGGGTCGGGGTGGCTGGGCAGGCGGAGGAGTCCGCCTGTGCGGTGGTGGAGCTGCTAGGCCAGGGGGACCGTTTCGCGCGTTGGTTGCTGATAGTTGACAACGCGGAGGCGCCGTCCGATCTGTACGGGGTGGTGTCGGTGGCTGGTCGCGGTGGTCATGTGTTGGTGACGACGCGGGATCCGGGCTGGTCGCGTCTTGCGGGCACGGTGGAGGTGGACGTGCTGCCGCGGGACAGGTCGGTGGTGTTGTTGCGGGAGCGGGCTCCGCGGCTGTCGGAGGTGGAGGCGGGGGAGATTGCGGCGGCGGTGGAGGATTTGCCGTTGGCGTTGGAGCAGGCGGGGGCGTGGCTGGCGGAGACGGGTATGCCGGCGGGGGTGTACGTGGATCTGCTGCGGGTGCGGGTGTTGGAGGTGATGGCCCGGGGCACTCCGGCGGATCATGTGCCGGTGGCGGCGACGTGGACCGTGGCGCTACGTGGTCTGGATGAGTCAGCGGTGGTGCTGGCGCGGTTGTGGGCGCAGCTAGGCCCGGAGCCCATCCCCGTGGACTTGATCCGGCCGCAGGTCGCGCGCCTGCTCCCGCGACGACTCCGCAAGGTCGCCCATGATCCCATCAGGTTCCGGGACACCGTGAGCAGGCTTGCCCGGACAGCGATCGTGCGTCTGGTCGCTGATGACCAGGTGGTGATGCACCAGCTGGTCCAGGCCGTTTTGCGCGACGACACCCCGGAGGCGGCCCGGCCGGTGCTGCGCCGGGTAGTGCAGGGGCTGCTTGCCGAGGGCCATCCGCCGGACAGGTCGACTCCTGCGGGCTGGGGCCGGTACGCCCGGCTCTATCCCCATGTCCTGGCAACCGGTCTCCTGGACACCGACACCGACGCGGGCCGGGATTTCCTGATAGCTCTGGCCTCGGCTTTGCGTGATCAGGGTGACTATCCGACCAGCCGTCGTATTGGCGAACACGCCCACGGCCGGTGGGCCACGAGCCTCGGTGAGGATCATCCGGACACGATCGTCGCGGCGTCGAACCTCGCGGCCACCCTGGCGGACCAGGGTGATTACCTGGCCGCGCGTGTCCTGCAGGAGGACGTGCTGGCCCGGGGGCGGCGGGTGTTGGGTGAGGATCATCCGGACACGATCGTCGCGGCGTCGAACCTCGCGGCCACCCTGCATGAGCAGGGTGATTACCTGGCCGCGCGTGTCCTGCAGGAGGACGTGCTGGCCCGGGGGCGGCGGGTGTTGGGTGAGGATCATCCAGACACGATCCGCGCCAGGGCAGCACTAGCCGATCCTGACGGCTGGGGGCGGCTGCGGACTTTACCACCGGATTCCCAGATCGGCGATCTCGAGTAGCAGTGCTCTCTCGTGCTGAGGCAAGAAACCGAAATTACTCACCTTCACGTTGTGATGTCGGTCACTCGGTGGTGTTTGGTGATGTGTTCGGTGGGTGCTGGCTGTAGCTGCGCCCCTGGTGGGATGATGTTCGTCTGAGTCACTGGCGTGCCACGGCTGGTGGCTGGTTGGTGACGGGGGTGGCTGCCGGTGGGTGGCTTGTCGGTGGGTGAGGTCGCGGCGTTCGCGACGGTGTTCCCGGATTCGGGTTCGGCTGGGCGGGTTCTGGTGGCTGCGGGTGTGCCTGTGGAGCGGTTGCCGTCGTGGGCGGCGTCGGATGCTCTGGGTTTCTGGTCGGCGGTGTCAGGGCTGCTGTCGAACGGGTTGATCGAGGACGGCCCGGCCGTTCTGTGTGCGGCGGCCTTGGAGCTGTTTCCGGCGAATCCGGTGTTCCGGGCAGGTGCTGCACGTTCGGGCTCGGCGACGGCGGCGGGTGGTGGTGTGGTGTGGTCGTTGCCGTGGCCGCGGAATCCGCATTTCACGGGCCGTGAGGAGGAGCTGGCGGACCTGCGGGCCCGTCTGGTGGGGGATGGCCGGGCGGTAGCGGTGCCTCAGGCCCTGCACGGTCTGGGTGGGGTCGGGAAGACGCAATTGGCGGTGCAGTACGCCTACCGGCATGCGGGTGACTACGACTTGGTGTGGTGGGTGCCTGCGGAGGATCCGGCGTTGGCACTGGGGGCTTTGGCGGCGTTGGCGGCGCGGGTCGGGATGGCGGCGGCTGGGCAGGCGGAGCAATCGGCGCGTGCGGTTGTAGAGGTGCTTCGGCATGGTCAGCGGTTCCCGCGCTGGTTGATCATCCTGGACAACGCGGGTGGGCCGGACGATCTGTACGGGTTGTTGTCGGCAGCTGGTGGTGGGCATGTGCTGGTGACGACGCGGGATCTGGCGTGGTCGCGGCTGGCGGGCACGGTAGAGGTGGACGTGCTGCCGCGGGACCGGTCGGTGGCACTGCTGCGGGAGAGGGCGCCACGGCTATCGGTGGCCGAGGCGGGGCAGATCGCGGCGGCAGTGGACGATTTGCCGTTGGCGTTGGAGCAGGCCGGCGCGTGGCTGGCGGAGACCGGAATCTCGGCCCGGGAGTATGTGGATCTGCTGCGAGGGCGTGTGTCGGAGGTGATGGCCCGCGGCGTCCCGGCGGATCATGTGCCGGTCGCGGCGACGTGGACGGTGGCGCTACGGACGTTGGATGAGTCGGCGGTGTTGTTGTTGCGGTTGTGGGCGCAGTTCGGTCCGGAGCCGATCCCGGTGGACCTGGTCCGACCTGAGGTCGCCGGTCTGTTGCCTGCGCCGTTGGGCGAGGCAGCCCGTGATCCGTTGGTGTTGCGGGATGTCGTCGGGACGTTGGTGCGGACGGCGATGGTGCGTCTGGTTGCGGGTGACCGGGTGGTGATACACAGGCTGGTCCAGGCCGTTTTGCGGGACGACACCCCGCAGGCGCTTCGGCCGATGCTGCACCGGGCGGTGCAGGGTCTACTTGCCCAGAGCCATCCGCCCGATGGGACGATTCCTGCGGGCTGGGGACGGTACGCGCAGTTGTATCCCCATGCCGTGGCGACGGGTCTGCTGAATACCGACAGCGACACGGGCCGGAAATTCTTGCTGGCGCTGACTGCGGCCTTGCGTAACCAGGGCGACTACCCGACCAGCCGCCGCATCGGCGAACACGTCCACGACCGGTGGACCACCGAACTCGGTGTGGATCATCCGGACACGATCAGCGCGGCGTTGAACCTCGCGCGCACGCTGTGGGCCCAGGGGGACTATCCGGCTGCGCGTGTCCTGCAGGAGGAGGCGCTGGCTCGGCGTCGGCGGGTGCTGGGTGTGGATCATCCGGACACGATCAGCGCGGCGTTGAACCTTGCGGCCACCCTGCATGACCAGGGTGACTATCCGGCGGCGCGCGTCCTGAAGGAGGACGTGCTGGCGTGGCGTCGGCGGGTGTTGGGCGATGATCATCCGGCCACGATCCGCGCAGCGTCGAACCTTGCGGTCACCCTGCATGGCCAGGGTGACTATCCGGCGGCGCGCGTCCTGAAGGAGGACGTGCTGGCGTGGCGTCGGCGGGTGTTGGGCGATGATCATCCGGCCACGATCGGCGCGGCGTTGAACCTCGCGGCTACCGTGCATGAGCAGAGCGACCATGCGGCGGCGCGCGTTCTGCAGGAGGACGTGCTGGCCCGGTATCGGCGGGTGTTGGGTGTGGATCATCCGGACACGATCCTCGCGGCGTCGAACCTCGCGGTCATTCTGCAGGCCCAGGGGGACTATCCGGCGGCGCGTGTTCTGAAGGAGGACGTGCTGGCGTGGCGTCGGCGGGTGCTGGGTGTGGATCATCCGGACACGATCCTCGCGGCGTCGAACCTCACGGTCACCCTGCAGGCCCAGGGGGACTATCCGGCGGCGCGTGCCCTGAAGGAGGACGTGCTGGCCCGGTATCGGCGGGTGCTAAGTGATGATCATCCGGCCGCGATCCGCGCCAGAGTAGTGCTAGCCGATCTTGACGGCGATTGACGGCTGGGCCCTGGCGTTCATCGGTGCGGGAAGAGATCAACGATCCTCGCGTAGTAGTGCTCTCTTGTGATGAGGCAAGGAACCGAAATTACTCACCCTCAGGTTGTGATGTCGGTCACCCAGTGGTGTCTGGTGATGTGTTCGGTGGTGCTGGTTGTAGCTGCGTCCCTGGTGGGATGATGTTTGTCTGAGTCACTGGCGTGCCACGGCTGGTGGCTGGTCGGTGACGGGGGTGGCTGCCGGTGGGTGGCTTGTCGGTGGGTGAGGTCGCGGAGTTCGCGAGGGTGTTCCCGGATGCGGGTTCGGCTGGGCGGGTGCTGGTGGCTGCGGGTGTGCCGGTGGAGCGGTTGCCGTCGTGGGCGGTGACGGATGGTCTGGGTTTCTGGTCGGCGGTGTCGGGGCTGCTGGCGAACGGGCTGATCGAGGACGGTCGGGCAGCACTGTGTGCGGCTGCCCTGGAGCTGTTTCCGGCGAATCCGGTGTTTCGGGCGGATGCTGCCCGTTCAGGCTCGGCGGCGGCGGCGGGTGGTGTGGTGTGGTCGTTGCCGTGGCCGCGGAATCCGCATTTCACGGGCCGTGAGGGGGAGCTGGCGGATCTGCGGGCCCGTCTGGTGGGGGATGGTCGGGCGGTGGCTGTACCGCAGGCCCTGCACGGTCTGGGTGGGGTCGGCAAGACGCAGCTTGCCGTGCAGTACGCCTACCGGCATGCCGGTGACTATGACCTGGTCTGGTGGGTGCCGGCAGAGAATCTGGCGCTGGTGCTGGGTGCGTTGGCGGCGTTGGCGGATCGGGTCGGGGTCGGGGTGGCTGGGCAGGCGGACGAGTCGGTCCGCGCGGTGGTGGAGCTGCTGCGCCAGGGGGGCCGTTTCGCGCGTTGGCTGTTGATCGTTGACAACGCGGAAACGCCGAACGACCTGTGTGGGGTGCTGTCGGCGGCTGGTGGTGGTGGGCATGTGCTGGTGACCACCCGAGATCCGACCTGGTCGCGGCTTGCCGGCACGGTGGAGGTCGATGTGCTGCCCCGTGACAGGTCGGTGGCACTGCTGCGGGAGAGAACGCCGCGGCTGTCGGTGGCGGAGGCGGAGCGGATCGCGGCGGCGGTGGACGATTTGCCGTTGGCGTTGGAGCAGGCGGGTGCGTGGCTGGCGGAGACCGGTATGCCTGCTGGTGAGTATGTGGATCTGCTGCGCGAGCGGGTGTCTGAGGTGATGGCCCGGGGGACGCCGCTGGATCATGTGCCGGTCGCGGCGACGTGGACGGTGGCGCTACGTGGGCTGGATGAGTCGGCGGTGTTGTTGGTGCGGTTGTGGGCGCAGTTCGGTCCGGAGCCGATCCCGGTGGACCTGATCCGACCGCAGGTCGCAGATCTGCTGCCTGCGCCGTTGGATGAGGCTGTGCGTGATCCGTTGGCGTTGCGGGATGTCGTCGGGACGCTGGTGCGTGCTGCGATGGTGCGACTAGTTGAGGGTGACCAGGTGGTGATGCACCGGCTGGTCCATGCCGTTTTGCGGGACGACACCCCGCAGGCGCTTCGGCCAGTGCTGCGCCGGGTGGCGCAGGGGCTGCTTGCCCGGGGCCATCCGCCCGATCGGACGACTCCTGCGGGCTGGGGCCGGTACGCGCAGTTGTATCCGCATGTCCTGGCGACGGGTCTGTTGGATACCGACAGTGACACGGGCCGGGATTTCGTGCTGGCGCTGGCCGAGGCTTTGCGTGACCAGGGCGACTATCCGACCAGTCGCCGCATCGGTGAACACGTCCACGATCGGTGGGCCACCTCACTCGGTGAGGATCATCGGGACACGGTCCGTGCGGCGGCGGACCTCGCGGACACACTGTGGGCCCAGGGTATCTTTCCGGCTGCGCGTGTCCTGGAGGAGGACGTGCTGGTGTGGCGTCGGCGCGTGCTCGGTGAGGATCATCCGGACACGATCCGCGCGGCGTCGAACCTCGCGGTCACCCTGGCGGACCAGGGGGACTATCTAGCTGCGCGTGCGCTGAAGGAGGACGTGTTGGCCCGCTATCGGCGGGTGTTGGGTGAGGATCATCCGGACACGATCTTCGCGGCGTCTCTCCTCGCGGTCACCCTCGCGGACCAGGGGGACTATCTGGCTGCGCGTGTCCTGAAGGAGGACGCGCTGGCCCGCTATCGGCGGGTGTTGGGTGAGGATCATCCGGACACGATCGGCGCGGCGTCGAACCTCGCGGCCACCGTGGCGGACCTGGGCGACTATCCGGCTGCCCGTGTCCTGGGGGAGGACGTGCTGGCTCGGCGTCGGCGGGTGTTGGGTGAGGATCATCCGGACACGATCGGCGCGGCGTCGAACCTCGCGGTCACCCTGGCGGACCAGGGGGACTTTCCGGCTGCACGTGTCCTGCAGGAGGACGTGCTGGTGTGGCGTCGGCGGGTGCTGGGTGTGGATCATCCGGAGACAATCTTCGCGGCGTCGAACCTCGCGGTCACCCTGGCGGACCAGGGGGACTATCTGGCTGCACGTGTCCTGGGGGAGGACGCGCTGGCCCGGTGTCGGCGGGTGTTGGGTGAGGATCATCCGGACACGATCCGCGCGGCGGCGAACCTCGCGGCAATCCTGGCGGACCTGGGTGACTATCCGGCTGCGCGTGCCCTGGGGGAGGACGTGCTGGCTCGGCGTCGGCGGGTGCTGGGCGAGGATCACCCAGCCACGATCCGCGCCAGGGCGTCACTAGACGATCTTGATGGTGGTTGAGGGCTGGCCCAGGCGTCGGTCGGTGCGGAAGTTAGATCAACGATCCGTGAGTAGTAGTGCTCTCGTGCGATGAGGCGCCCAACAGCACGCGAGGCTGATCGGCAGCCATCCACTACCTCTCCTGCATGTCTTGAGGCACGCGTTCCGATGGCCGCGTTCATCGACCACACGCCCGTGGTCTGAGACGGCACTCCAGGACCATGGGGCCACTGTGCGACCCGAGTCGCTATTGGCTATATGTGGCTATATGGTTCGCCGTTTCGCTGCGGTCGATGACCGATGGCGGTGTTCGCTACGTCGAAGACCGTCAGCCAACCAGGAGGCGACGTCCACAGGCCGCCCGCCACTTGGCCCCACACCGTGCCAAACAGCCCAGGCCTCCGCGCTCGGCGAGCTTGATCACCAGTTCTGTATCCAGATCCGAACTGGTCACGGCCCGGAGTTCGGATCCGCGTACACACGTGGCGATCTTCGGAGACGGGTGGGACGAGGCCGGTAACCAGCGCCAGGTCGGCTTGGGGATCGACGTTGTCGGCTGCCGCTGCCGCCCTGACGCCTGCGCGGTCGCTACTCGGCCCGGCACCGACGAGTTCCACGTCGCCGACTGGTACGCGGTTCGCCGTTTCGTTGCGGCGACTGACTGGATCCACGCCGATCGTGTGCTCGGGCCGTCGTCGACAGAGGCTTCATCGACCGTCAGCCAGCATGGCTCGCGACCGTGCTCGACGACAACGAGAACGGCTCGGAACGCCGCCCGGCATGCCTGCGTCAGTATGCGCAGGTCAGGCCCGCACGCTAGACGATCTCGATGATCATGGCGGCGGCCATGCCGCCGCCGGCGCACATGGAGACGCAGCCGTGGGTGGCGCCGCGGCGGCGTAGTTCGCCGATCATGGTGACGACCATGCGGGCGCCGGTGGCGGAGATGGGGTGGCCGAGGCTGGCGCCGCTGCCGTTGACGTTGACGATCTCGGGGTTGATGCCGAGTTTGCGGATGGCGGCGACGGGGACGGAGCAGAAGGCCTCGTTGATCTCGAACAGGTCGATGTCGGCGAGGGTGAGGCCGGCGCGGTCGAGTGCTTTGGGGATGGCGAGGGTGGGTGCGAGGCCGGTGAGTGCGGGTTCGATGCCGGCGGTGGCCCAGGCGCGGATGCGGGCGAGGGGGGTGAGGCCGTGGGCGGTGGCGTAGGTGTCGCTGGTCAGCGTCACGGCGGCGGCTGCGTCGTTGAGGCCGGCGGCGTTGGCGGCGGTGACGGTGGCGTCGGGCAGCTCGGGGTGCAGCACCTTGAGGGTGGCGAGCTTCTCGAGGGTGGTGCCACGGCGGGGGTGCTCGTCGGTGTCGAACCGGACCGTCGTGCCGTCGGGGCGAGTCACGTCGAGGGGGATGATCTCGTCGACGAACGCCCCGGAGTCGATGGAGGCGATCGCGCGTTCCTGGGTGTAGACGGTCCACTCGTCGACGTCGCGGCGGGTGAGGCCCATCTCGCGGGCAGTGTTCTCGCCGACGGTGATGGACATGTCGAAGGCGGGGGCCTCGGGGGTGTCGGGGTTGGGTGGCGACATCCAGATCTTCTGGTTGCCCTCGGCGTCGCGCTTGGAGCCGAGCACCTGGTTGCTGAGGCTTTCGGTGCCGCCCGCGATGACGGCGCGGTCCATGCCGGCGCGGATGCTGCCAGCGGCGATGGCGACGGCGGTCAGGCCGCCGGCGCAGTGGCGGTTGGTGGCGGCGCCGGAGACGCCGGTGAGGCCGAGACGGACGGCGGTGTGCCGGGCGATGACGCCGCCGCCCTGGTAGGACTCGGCGAGGATGAGGTCGTCGAGGTCGGTCGCGGGGATGCCGCTGCGTTCCAGGGCGGCGGGGACGACGGCTTCGGCGAGGTCGAAGGCGTCGAGGCCGACGAGGGTGCCCTTGCGGGCCCGCCCGATCGCCGTGCGGGCGGTCGAGACGATGACTGCTTCGGTCACGGTGAACTCCAGGAGGATGGAAGGTGCCCGGAGGGCGGGTGTCGGCGCGGCGGCTGGTTCGTGGGCTGACGGCTCCGGGGGAGGGGAACCCGTTCGCCCGCCTGTCTTCGCATAATTTATGCAACCAATGACTGCGTCAAACGGTCCGCCGGCGGCGCGGTGAAGCGGACGGCACGGTGAAGCGGACGGCGAGGTGGAGCGGACGTTCCGGGTGGAGCTCGCTCAGGCGTCCGTGGCCGGCGGCAACGTCGCGGGGGCCGACGGGCCGGTGCCGGCGGCGGTCCTGATCAGGCGGACGAGCCGGTCCATGAACTCGTCGTCGATGGGGCGCCGGGAGAAGGTCGCCCGGGTGATGAGCATCGAGTGCATGCACTCGACCAGCATCGACACGTCCGCGTCGGGATCGATCTCCCCACGGCTGACGGCTCGTCGGAAGGGTGCGCCGACGAACTCCATCTCGCTGGTGGCGACCTCCTGAAGGCCCGCCGTCAGCCGTTCGTCGTTCGCCGTCATCCTGGTCCGCAGCAGGGCCAGCGTCGTAGGGTGGTTGAACAGTCTTTGCAGGCCCTCGGCGAGCTTCTCGAGGTCGCCTACCCAACTGCCCTCGTCCGGCCGCGGCATCGCGGCGGTCTCGGCGGCGACCAGCACGTCGCGTACCAGGTCGGCCTTGCTCGACCACTGCCGGTAGAGCGTCGTCTTGTGCACGCCGGCCGCGGTGGCGACGTCGTCGATCCGCAACGCCTCGTAGCCGACCGTCATGAGCATGGACCGGACGGCGGTGAAGACGTCCCGGCGGACCCGCTCGGAAAGACCCCGGGGGCGGCCCCGCCCGCGAGCGGGGGAGGGCTGATCGACCACCACCGGACCTCCGTCGACCTCGCGTGCCCTCCGAGCTCCCGCTACGCCGGTCCAGGGACCCTGGGCGGCCTCCAGAAGCTGTGGACCCGCGGCGGCGGTAGCGGATGAATCTACACCGCGCCCGGTCGGGGCGGTCCCGCGCGAGGCCTGCCCGCGGGACCGCCCGGCCGCGGTCGGGTCACCCGTTGCCGGCGGGCGTCTGCCGCAGGAGCTGGCCGCACCACTGCCCGTTCCCGTCGGCCTTGGCGACCTCGAAACCGCTGGCGTGGGCGTTCACGCGCACGAACGCGTAGCAGGTGTTGGGCTGGCCGCGGTTCTGGGACAGGTTGATGGTGCCGGGGACGAGTCCGCCTGCGTCGTAGTCGGTGACCTTCCGCAGGTTGGTGATGAAGGCCTGGCGGGTGGGGCAGGGGCCGGCGGCCTCCAGGCCGCGCAGGAAGAGGTCCGTGCTGATGTAGGAGGCGACGGCGACCTCCTGGTCGGGGTCGTCCAGCTCGGGGGCGAAGTCGGCCATGGCCTTCTGGTACTTCTGAATCGCCGGCGACGCGGACTCGAACGGGGTGTAGTTCACCCAGATGGTCAGACCCGCGATGGCGGGTCCCTGCTCGCGTACCAGCGCCTGGCTGTAGCCGCTCGGGCTCAGCACGACCTTGGGGTGGCCGCCGGCGTCGCGCACCGCGGCCAGCACGTCGGCGATGCTGCTCATCGCCACTGTGCCGACGATGACGTCGGCCCCGCTGTCGATGATCTCGTCGGCGGTCCGTGTGGGGCTGCTCGACCCGGTCGTGTACCCGACCCGGTCCACGGTCTCGATGCCCTGGCTCGCGAGACTGGCGATCAGCTGGTTGGCGATCTCCAGGGACGGGCCGTCGGCGGCGTCCTCAAGCACCGCGGCCCTAGTACCGCCCTGTGCCTTGGCGTAGAGGCCGAAGGTGGTGACGGCGGTGCCCTTGGCGAACAGGTAGGAGAACGAGAACATGTTGGCGTGGTCGTTCCACAGCGACTCGGCGGTGAGGCCGGTCACCGGCACGCCGCTCTTGTCGAGGTAGTCCGCTGAGCCGGAGACGGCCGTGCTCAGCTCGATGAGCCCCAGTACATGGTCCTTCTCGACGAGCTCCTTGGCGGCCGTGCCGTTGGTGCTCGCCGCGGCCGCGTCGTCGCGCCAGATCAGTTCGATGCCGCGGCCGTTGACGCCACCGGACTGGTTGGCCAGGCCGATCCGGCCCTCGACCCCGCTGCGCGCCGACTTGAACGCCTCGGACAGGACCCCGGTGTTCGGATAGAGCAGCCCGATCTTGACGGCATCGGGGGTCACGCCCGGGGCCGCGCAGTCGGCGGCGGCGGCGCCTTCCTCACCCGCCTTGGCGGAGCAGCCGGCCGCCGCCACGACGGCCAGAGCCAGGGAAAGCGTTCCCGCCCGCATTCGCCTGCGCGCCGCTTGCCGCGGCGGCCGTCCGCCGACCGGTACGCGACCGAGAGCGACTAATCGGCTGGCCGCCGCCGGCTGACGGCGCGTGCCAGGCCCGTTGCTTGCCGCGTGCATGCATGACTCCCAGCTGGTGTCCCGCCGGACCACTGCGGGCTCGTACGTACTGCTCTCGACCGCCGTCGAGCCGACGGTCTGGCCGCCCCGGTCGGCCGCCCTTTCTGGCCTGAAACGTGAGCATAGCCTCGTCTGGATGAGGCGCGATGTCTGCCTTCTTTTCGCTGGAAATAAGGGACGATAGGCCTAAGGAACTCTCCGCTCGGTGCAAGAACCAGGTTCTTATTGTCTGGTTGCGGTGTGCGGGTGCCGTCGTCGCGGAGAACCTTCGTCGGACCGCTGGTGGCACCATGCCGGGCCTGGCCATGGGAAGGTCGCGAGCATGGAGTTGCCACCCGTGCCGACCGGGATCGTCTGTGCCCCGATGGCCGGCGGGCCCTCGACGCCCGAGCTCGCCGCGGCGGTCGGCGAGGCCGGCGGGCTCGGGACGCTGGCGGCCGGCTACCTGACCGTCGACCGGTTCGCGGCGGACATCGAGCGGACCCGTGGGCTGACCCGCCGGCCGTTCGCCGTGAACCTGTTCCTGGGCGGGCAGCGGGCCCGGGGCACCGACGCTCAGGCCCTGGACGCGGCCGTCGCGGCCTATGCCGAGCGCCTGGGCCCGCTCGCCGCCCGCCTCGACGTGGCACCCGGCGACCCCGGTCCTCCTGGGGTCGGCGGTTCGGCCGGGGCGCCGGACGACGACGACTTCGCGGCGAAGCTCGACGTGGCGGTGGCCGCGCGCCCCGCCCTCCTCAGCGTCGCGTTCGGCCTGCCGTCGCACGAGGACGTCGCGCGCTGCCATGGCGCCGGGATACCGGTCGCGGTCACGGTCACCGACGAGCGGCAGGCGCTCGCCGCCGCGGCCCGCGGCGCGGACGCGCTCATCGCGCAGGGCTGGGAGGCGGGCGGCCACCGCGGCGGCATCGACCCGGACGACGTGGAGGGCGCCGACGGGCGGCTGGCGCTGATGCCGCTGCTGGCCAGGGTGCGCGCGGCCGTCGACGTGCCGGTGCTGGCGGCGGGTGGCATCGCGGACGGGGCCGGGGTCGCGGCGGTGCTGGCGGCCGGCGCCCACGCCGCCGTCCTCGGGAGCGCCTTCCTGCGCACGCCGGAGGCGGGCACCTCCGACGTGCACCGGGCGGCGCTGGCCGGCGGGCGGCGCACCGTCGTCAGCCGGGCGTTCACCGGGCGGCTTGCCCGCGGGCTCGACAACGCGTTCACCCGCGAACACGGGCCCGTCGCCCCGGCCGCCTACCCGCGGGTCCACCGGATCACCGCGCCGCTACGGGCGGAGGGACGCCGGCGCCACGACCCGGAGCTCGTCAACCTGTGGGCGGGGGAGACGGCGTCCCTGAGCCGCGCGGTGCCCGCCGCAGAGCTGGTCGCCGGGTGGCACGCGCAGGCGCTGGAGGCGCTGGAGACCGCCTACGGGGTGGCCAGCGCCTCGGTGGGCGAGAGCCGGGCGGCGCGGACCGCCGGGTAGAGACCGGCGACCCCGCCGATGACGACCGTCGCGCCCAGGCCGGCGAGTACCGCCCAGGCCGGCAGCACCGGCGGCCACCCCCGCGCCGCCGCGTACCCGACGGTGACCGCGGCGCCCAGCAGCGCCCCGCCGGCGCCGCCGAGCGCGGACAGCAGCAGCGACTCGGTGAGGAACTGCCCGCGGACCTGGCCCCTGGTCGCGCCCAGCGAGCGGCGCAGCCCTATCTCGGAGCGCCGTTCCAGCACCGAGATGACCATGGTGTTGGCGACCCCGACCCCACCGACGAGCAGCGCCACCGCGCCAAGGCCGAGCAGCAGGCCGGTGAACGCGTCACCGGCCGCCCGCTGGGCGGCGAGCGCGTCGGACGGGCGGGACACCTCCACCTCGTTCGGCGCCTCCGGGTTGGCGGTGGCGCCGAGCACGTCGCGGACCGCCTCCACCTGGCCCGCCCGCGCCCGGACGTAGATGGTCGTCGGACGCCCGTCGAATCCCGCCCTGGACTCGGCGACCGGCCACCCGACGAGCGCCGCGGTGTCCAGCTCGGGAGCGAGCGGGGCCGGTTCGAGGATGCCGACCACGGTGAACCAGTCCCCGCCGAGCAGGATCCGGGTGTCCGGTGAGGCGTGGCCGATCCCGAGCCGCCGCGCGGCGTCGGCGCCGAGGACCGTCGCCGGGTAGCCGCCGGTGGCCTCGTTGAGCCAGGTGCCGCTCGCCAGCCGTCCGCCCACCGCCGCCAGCACGTCGGTGCGCGCGGCGTAGGCGGCGATCCCGTTCGTCTGCGCCGCCGGGATCCGATCGGTGCGGTAGACCTTCGCACCCTCGAGCCGCCCGACCGCCGAGCGCGACTCCACCGGGCCGATCCGGCCGACCATCGCCTCGGCCTCGGCCGGCAGCCGGGCCTGCTCCCCGGACAGGGTTGTGCCCGGCGCGACGGTCAGCAGGTTGGTGCCGAGCGCGTCGAGCGCACGGTCCAGATCGGCGCGGGACGACGACGAGAGCCCGACCACCGAGATCATCGCGGCGACCCCGATGGCGATGCCGAGCGCGGACAGGAACGCCCGCAGCGGACGGGTGCGCAGCCCCACCGCTCCGACCCTCACCACGTCCCCCGGCCACATCCGGGCCGGTGCCAGCGCGCGGCCTTCCCGCGGGCCCACCCGTGCCGGGAGCGCCCGTGTCGGGAGGGCCGTCGGCTCGGCGGCCGCGACCTCGGACGGCGCCGGCATCACGCCACCTCCCCAGCCGGCTCGCGGACCTGGCCGGCACCCGAGTCGGCCACCAGCCGGCCGTCCCGCATCCGGACCTGCCGGGGCAGGGACGCGGCGATCTCCCGATCGTGGGTGATCACCACGACCGTGGTCCCGCCGCCGTGCAGTTCGCGCAGCAGCGTCATCACGCCGGCGCCGGACACCGAGTCGAGTGCCCCGGTCGGCTCGTCCGCGAGCAGCAGCGGCGGGTCGCCGGCCACGGCCCGGGCGACGGCGACCCGCTGCCGTTCGCCACCGGACAGCTCGTGCGGCTCGTGGTCCATCCGGTGCGCGAGGCCGACCCGTTCGAGCGCCGCGGCGGCCAGCCGGCGCCGCGCCGCCGGCCGCAGGCCGCAGTAGAGCAGCCCGTCCGCCACGTTGCCCAGCGCGCTGACGCCGGCCGCCAGGTGGAACTGCTGGAAGACGAAGCCGATCCGGCTGGCCCGCAGCGCGGACAGCTCGGCGTCGGCCAGCCGGGCCACGTCGTACCCGTCGATGCGCACGGTCCCGGACGTCGGCCGGTCCAGCGCGCCGAGGATGTTGAGCATCGTCGACTTCCCCGACCCGGACGGCCCGACGACCGCCATCAGTTCGCCGTGGCCTATCCGCAGGGTGATGCCGGCGAGCGCGGCGACCCCGCCCGGGTAGACCTTGGTCACGTCGTCCAGTTCGATCATGCCGGCATCCCCACCGTGACGCCGGCGGCGATGCCGGGTCCGGAGATCTCCACCCGGCCGTCGGCGAACAGGCCGGTGGTGACCGCGACGTACCGCGAGGTCCCGGCCGCCTCGTCGACGACCTCCACCCCGAAACCACCCTCCCGCAGCGCCAGCAGCGCGGCGACCGGGACGGTGAGCACGTCCGGCCGCCGTCCGGCGGTGAACGTGACGTCGACCGAGGCCAGCGCGTAGGCATCGGCGGCCCGCTGTTCCGGCAGGCCGACGACCACCTCGACCGTGGTGGTGGGATCCGCGTCGGGGCCGCTGCCCGGGTCGATCCGCGTCGACACGTCGTCGATCCTGCCGGGAGTCCTCGCGCCATCCGGGAGGGTGACGGTGACCTCGGCGCCGTTCGTGGCCAGGCGCTGGTCGGAGGTCTCCAGCTCCACGGTCACGGCCTTGGCGGTTCCGGTGTAGCTCAGCACGGGGGCGCCGGGGCCCACCGGGGCGCCGAGCGCGGCGGTGACGCTGTCCACCCGGACGGCGTCCGGCGCGAACACCACCCGGCCGAGCTCGACCCGTCCCGTCTCCGGCAGCCCCACGTCCCGCTGCCAGCGGGCGACCGCGCTGGCGGTGTCGCCGGTGTAGGAGTCGTCGACGGTGAAACCCGAGTAGCCGAGGGCCGCCAGGTTCTCCTCCAGCTGCCGGACGTCCTGGCCCTCGGTGCCCGCGCGCAGCGGCCGGTAGGCGGGCGTCGTCCCGTACAGGAGGGTCACCGGCTGGTCGTCGACCCGGAACAGCTCCTGGCCGCGGGTGACGTCCGCGCCGGTGTCCGGCAGCGCGGTGACGGTGCCCGGCACGCGGCTGACCGCCGTGGTCGACGGGCCGTAGCCGAGATCGCCGTCGACGGTCCGGGCGTCGGTGAGCGTCTGCCGGGTCACCTCGGCGGTGTTCGGCGGCAGCGCGCCGGCGGTCGGCCCGCCCGCCTCGCCGTCGTCGGCGGTGCCGAGCACGGCCGCGGTGACCGCCGCCCCGCCCGCGGCGACGACGGTGACGGCGGCCGCGACGCGCCAGCCACGTCGCCGTCCGCGGCCGCCGCGCCGACGGCTCCCGGCGGACTCGACGGTCTCCGCGGTCCCGGTGGTCTCGGTGGTCTCAATGGTTTCCGCGGGCCCGGTGGTCTCGGCTGGCTTGTTGCTATCGGTCGGTCCGGACTCCCGTGTCCGGTCTGGCTGGTCTGTCTGTTCCCTGACGGTCACCCGGGTCACGCCTTCCCGGAGAGGATGCCCTGGCAGGCCTGTTGGGCGGTCTGGAAGTCCGGGTCGTCCCCGGCCTCCGGGCCGATGATGATGCCGCGCTGGCCCGGATCGGGGTCGGGGAACGCCTCGACGCCGTTCTTCCGCATGCACGCGGCGAAGTCCCTGGACTTGGCCTCCATCTCCGGGTCGCTGCCCGCGGACCCGTTCGCCTGCGGGCTGTACTCGCGGCAGGCCGCCATGGCCGCGTCGACGGTCTCCTTCGGGGTGCTCGGGTCGATCCGTAGCTCGATGCGGCCGTCCACCGGGTCGGGCATGTCGATGCCGTTCTCGCGCATGCACTGCGCGAACTTGACGGCCAGATCCCCCGGCCGCGGAGAGCTGGTGGCGGTGGCGCCGTCGGTCGCTCCGTCCGCGCCCGCGCCCCCGGACCCGACCCCGGCGGCCGAGGCCACCGTGCCGCTGTCGTCGCCCGAACCGCAGCCGGCGAGGGCCAGCATGAGGGCCAGCGGCAGCGCCGCCAGAACCGTCGGCATTCGCCGGGAAAGCCTTCGCGTCACGTCGTCTCCCTGCCAGGTCGCTCTGTCTCGACCGGCGCTGGTCGCGACCGGTCGAGCGCTGATGCAACGCACCGGGGCGTTTCGCCGGCGTTTCCATGGCCGCCGTCGGCGGCTGGTGGCCCGCCCTCCGACCGGGGCGATTTCAAGATCATCAGCTTGCGCTAACGGTGAGGAAACAGAGTGGTCGGCGAGCATGTGTCGGCGGGTCGACGGGATGAGCGGAGTGGCGCCGTGCGGGTACTGGTGGTGGAGGACGAGCCGATGCTCGCGGAGGCGGTCGCGGAGTGGCTGCGTGACGAGGCACACGCGGTGGACGTCGCGTACGACGGCGAGGCGGCGCTGGACCGGCTGACCGTCCACAGCTACGACGTGGTCGTGCTCGACCGGGACCTGCCGGCCGTGCACGGCGACGATGTCTGCCGGGAGCTGGTCGCCTCCGGCGCGACCGCCCGGGTGCTGATGCTCACCGCCGCCGCCGAGGTCACCGACCGGGTCGACGGGCTCAACCTTGGCGCGGACGACTATCTGACCAAGCCGTTCGCCGTCGCGGAACTCGCCGCCCGGGTCCAGTCGCTGGGCCGGCGCGCCCGGCCGGCCGCGCCACCGGTGCTGAACCGAGCGGGCATCACCCTGGACCCGGCCCGCCAGCAGGTGTTCCGGGACAGCCGATACGTGCCGTTGTCGCGCAAGGAGTTCGCCGTCCTCGCCGAGCTGCTGCGGGCGAAGGGCGCCGTGGTGTCGGCCGAGTTCCTCCTGGAGAAGGCGTGGGACGAGCACGCCGACCCGCTGACCGGCGCGGTGCGGCTGGCCATCCTCAAACTGCGCCGCAAGCTCGGTGACCCGCCGGTTGTCGAGACCGTCACCGGCGTCGGCTATCGAATCTCATGACCGCTGCCACCGCCACCGCCGTCCGACCGTCGTCGTCCCGGCGCCGCCTGCTGCGGACCAGGCTGACGCTGATCTACGGCGGGCTGTTCCTGGTCGCCGGGGTGGTGCTGCTCGGCGCCACGTATGCGCTGTTCCAGCAGCAGATGCGCGGATCCGGGACGAAGGTGCTCGCCCAGCGGGTCGAGTCCAACGGGAACGTGACGACCACCACCTCGCTCGGCAGGCAGACGTCCTCCCCGGATGGCAGCGACACTCTGATCACCGGAGCGGACGCTGAGCGCTGGCTGCGGGACCAGCAGAACCAGCTTCGCCGCGCGGCGACCAGGTCGCTGCTCGTCCAGGGCGGGATCGCGCTGGGTGTGGTCGGCGGCGCGGCGGCCGGCTTCGGCTGGCTGGTCGCCGGTCGGGTCCTCGCGCCCCTGCACCGGGTCACCGACACGGCCCGCCGGATCGCGGCCGCGCCGGCGGCCGACCGGGGGCTGCACGAGCGGATCGCCCTGCGCGGCCCGCACGACGAGGTGAAGGAGCTGGCCGACGCGTTCGACACGATGGTGGAACGGCTCGACCGGTCGTTCGACGGGCAGCGCCGGTTCATCGCGAACGCCTCCCACGAGCTGCGCACCCCGCTCACCGTGGGTCGCGCCCTCGTCGAGGTGGCGATGCACCGGCGGTCGGCCTCCGAGGACGTGAAGCAGCTGGGCGACGATCTACTGAAGATCAACCTTCGGCACGAGCGGCTGATCAGTGGACTGCTGCTGCTGGCGGGCTCGGAGAAGGAGATCACCGCGCGCCGGCCCGTCGATCTGGCGGACGTGGTCACCCACGTCGTCGGCCAGACCGCGCCGGAGGCGAAACGCGCCGGGATCGTCGTGCACGAGTCGGCGACCGAGGCCCCGACGAGCGGCGACGCGCTGCTGCTGGAGCGGCTGGTGCACAACCTGGTCGAGAACGGCGTCCGGCACAACATCGGCGACGGCGGCGAGGTGTGGGTCGCCAGTCGCGCCCGGGACGACAGCCTGGTGGAGATCGAGGTGTCCAACACCGGGCCCGCGGTGGCGTCCTACGAGGTCCCGTCGCTGTTCGAACCGTTCCACCGGATGGCGACCGAACGGCTGATCACCGCCAAGGGGGCCGGGCTCGGACTGTCGATCGTCCGGTCCGTGGCCGAGGCCCACGGCGGCGCGGCCAGGGCAGAGGCCCGTGACGGCGGCGGCCTGGTGGTGACCGTGACCCTGCCCGCGGCCCCCGACCGCGATCCACCGGACCAGGCCTGATCGCGATGGCCCAGATCAGCTCGCCAGCCGGCCGTCCGCGGTGAGCGGCGTCGCGCGCGACACCCACAGGCGCGATCAAAAATCGATCATCCGCACTGGGGTTGCCCTGTCGACAGGAAACCGCAGAAGCCATTGTTGCAGTTCAGCACGCTGCTACGCCCCTGGCCGCGGCCGCCAGGACGGTCCGAGGTCATCCGAATACCGCCGGCAGAAGCGGGCGCGAGCGGCTGCCCCGACATCGGACAGTAACCTTGTAATTCATCCCTGGGTGTTCCTGGTGCCAGGAAATGGGCTGGGGCCTGCCCCCGCTCGATCTCGGCAAGCCTCTGGTACTCGCGGGCAAGTTCCACGCAGACGCGATATTCACCGGAATCAATCCCGTTCTCATCGGCCATTTTCTCGGCCTTTTCGAGCATGCGGGCAGCGTTCTCCAGGTACCTGCTCATGGCGCGAATGCTAGCCGCCCGTGACCGTTTTGGCGCAACGATCCCGCACTCCCAGGCCGCCCGAATCGGTCAGGCCGCTCGCCCGCGCCCGTCAACTCGCCGCCCAACTCCGCCACATCCGCCACGACGCCCGACGACCACCTCGAGGATCGCGGGCCAGAGGACAGCCGCCTCGCGTCGCGGAGGACTGTCCGACGAACGGCGCGGCCCGCGGTGATCGTCGCCCGCGGACGGAGCAGATCCTCGGGGCAGGTGGAATTGGGGTCCAGACCCGGTCTGGACCCCAATTCCACCTGCCGCAGCGAGCCCGTGCGGCGGATCATGCGGTCTTCGTCCCTCCCCGGACACGGCCGTCGCGGGCGTCTGCCCCAGCCGGCTGTCGAGTGGGGTCAGCGACGCCCGGCATGGACCGATTCGGCCCGGTACCGCCCCTGGGCCGCACACGCCGACGCGGGATGGCGGACCGGTCGTTGCCGGGACTGTGGTGCCGCACGAGAGCACTCGGCGGTCAGGGCCATCGCGATGAGTTCCGGTCATTCAGGGTGTTCCGACACGGGCGGCCCCGGCGCCGGGCCACGACCCGGATCGTCCTCTCCTCACTTCCATCAGTCCGGTATCAGTCCGGTATCAGCCCGGGACCAAACCGTCGGACCGGCCCGTCACCGTCACGCGTACGAGGCCGCTGTAACGATCTTCTCTGCGGGCATTTCCAGACAAGGACCTGACCGCCATCGCGAGGAGAGGAACTCCATGAGTGCCATTCGCAGCCCGCTGTCAGACGACGCGCGCACCATAACCGGCGAGGCCCTGGAAGCCATGGTCGTCGATCTGATCGACCTCTCGCTGTTCGCGAAGCAGCTGCACTGGAACGTGACCGGCCGGACCTTCCGCTCGATTCACCGCCAGCTCGACCAGGTCGTCGACGTCGCCCGCCGCCACACCGATCTGGCGGCCGAGCGCGCGGTGGCCATCGGGGTGAACCCGGACGGTCAGGTGGCCACGGTCGCCCACCGCGGTCAGATCCACGGCGTGGAGTCCGGCTATGTCCAGGACGAGAAGGTCGTCCGGCTGATGACCGACGTCCTGGCCGAGGTCGTCGCCCGGATGCGTGGCCGGATGGACGCCACCGCGGAGCCGGACCCCGTCACCCAGGACCTGATCATCGGTGCGCTCAAGGAGCTGGAGATGCAGCACTGGATGTTCCAGGCGATGATCTGACCTAGTCCGGGCCCGATGTCCGGGGACGCCCGGTGCCCGGGAATGCTCGGTGCCCGGGAATGCTCGGTGCCGGAGATGCTGGGCGTCCGCCGGGTATCAGGCCAGGATGAGCGTTCCGACTCTCGTCAGGACCGGCCTGGCCACGGCGGGCGCCGCCGCCCTCGGCGCCGTCGCCACCAGCCCTGACTCCAACTGGTACCGGACTCTGGACAAACCCGCCTGGCAGCCGCCTCCGGCGGCGTTCCCCGCCGTCTGGACCCCGCTGTACGCGCTGATCGCGTTCGCCGGCGCCCGTGCGCTGGATGGTGCCGCCCAGGAGCAGCAGCGGCGGCGGTTGCGGCGCGTGTTCGCGATCGACCTCGCGCTGAACGCCGGCTGGACGCCGCTGTTCTTCCGGGCCAGGCGCCCGCGCTGGGCGCTGGCTGAGATCGCCGCGCTGGACGCGGCCAACCTGGCGCTGCTGGCGTGCGCCTGGCGGGCCGACCGGCCAGCCGCGGCGGCGCTGCTGCCGTATGTGGCCTGGACCGGCTTCGCCACCGCACTGAACGCCGCGATCGCCACCCGCAATCCCGACTCTGCCGACCGCCCGCGATCTTCGTCCCGCGGGCGGCTGTTCGCCTGATCGAAACCCGGCGTTCGCGCGGCTTCCGGCCGGAGGAACCCTCTCCTGCCTGGACTGGCGCACTCTCTATCATCCCAGTTGGCGCGAATGCGCTGGTTGTTACGGATGCCGTGAGACGGGGCCGGCGGACAGGCGGGCGACGGATGGTGCGGACGCATGACCGGGGACGACGGGGTTGGGCCGTGAGGCCTTCATGATGGTGAGGGCCGGACGCGGCATGTCGCGATGACCATCGACTCGTCAGCACCCGAAGCGGTCGCCCCCGAGTCAGGTATTCCGGCACAGCCCGGACCGGTCGACGCCCGGACCGGGCCCGGCGGACCGGCTCAGGACCTCCCGCCGCGTCCCCGAGGGCTCCGTGGGCTTCAGGGGCTCCAGCTTCAGGCGTTCCAAGGGCGTCGGGGGCTCCGGCGGATCCGGATCGGCGCACCGGCCGCGGCGGTCCTGCTGCTGGCGCTCTGCTCCTTCGTCGGCAGCCTCCTGTTGCAGGCCTTCCTCTACCCACGCGGTTCCGGCGACGCCGACGAGGCCGCCTACGTCCTGCAGGCGCGGATGCTGCTCGACGGCCGGCTCACGCTGGACGCGCGGGTGGTGGAGCCGTTCTTCCAGCCGTGGCTGACCGGCGTCCACGGCAACCATGTCTTCACCAAGTACCTGCCGGGCTGGCCCGCGCTGCTCGCCGTCTCCCAGGCGCTGTTCGGCACGATGACCGTCGCTCCCGCGGCGGTCGCGGCCTGCTGGGTCATCGGCGCCTACCTGCTCGCCCGCGAGCTGTTCGACGACGTCTGGACGGCCCTCGTGGCCGCCGTGCTCCTCGCGCTCTCGCCGCTGGTCCTGCTGCACACGGCTCTTCCGCTCGCCTACGCCTGCTGCGCGGCAGTGCTCACGCTGGCCAGTGCCCTCCTGCTACGCGGGGCCCGTACCGGATCACGACCGGCGCTCATCGGTGGCGGCGCGCTCGTCGGGTTCGCGCTGCTCAACCGGCCGTACGACGTGGTCCTCGTCATGTTGCCCCTGGTGCTCTTCGTGGCCGCGCGGCAGCGGCGGACCCCCCGGAGGCTGCTGACCCGCTCGGCCTGGGCCGCCCTCGGCGCCGCGCCGCTGGTCGCCGTCCTGCTGGCCTACTGCTGGCACGTGACGGGATCGCCGCTGCGGCTGCCGCTGTCGGCCTCGGACCCGCTGGACACCTTCGGCTTCGGCGCGCGGCGCATCCTGCCCACCGAACCGAGCTTCCTGTTCACCCGGCATGCGGCCGAACAGGCCCTTTGGGACACCCTGGGCGCGGCACCGAGCTGGTATTTCGGCGGCCTGGGACTGGTCGCTCTCGCCGCCGTCGGCCTGCTGGCCCCCCGGCGACGCCCCGAACGCCTGCTGCTCCTCGCGACGACCGCCGCGGTGCTGGCCGGCTACTTCTTCTGGTGGGGCTCGGCGTTCGCCGTGCCGGGCCTGCGCAACGGCCTCGGCCCGCACTACCACCTGGCCGGGTTCACGCCCCTGGTCATCCTCGCCGCCGCCGGCGCCCGGTGGCTCTGGACCCTGCTACCGGGGCGGCCGCGCACGCGGCGGGCGGCCGCGCCCGCCGCCCGCCCGGCCAGCAGCCCGGCCCGCCCGGCGCGGGCCAGCCTGCCTACCCGCCTCGTCCGACCGACCGCGCTCGCGCTCACCGCGGTCGGGTTCGTGGCGCTCACCGTGCCCACCCTGCAGGCCAGGATCGACGTGCAGCACAACGTCGACGCCGGCAACGACTTCCTGGACGCGCTCGTCCCGGACGACCTGCCCGGCCCGGCGCTGGTCGTCGTCACGTCCGGCGTGGCCAGCCGGTACACCCAGGTCCCGTACCACACCCTGCGCAACAGCCCCGGGCTGGACGGCCCCATCGTCTACGCGGCGGACATCGGGCCCGCCGTCGCCGCCCTTCCCGAGCGGATGCCCGGGCGCACGCTCTACCGGCTGCGACCGGACGAGCTCGTCGACGCGGATGTCCCGGGCAGCTACCGGGGCTCGTTCGTCCCGCTGCGCCAGGTGACCGGCACCCGGGTCGAGATCCGGGTGACCATCCGCCCGCCCGCGGCGGCGACCGGGGGGAACGCCGCCGCGCCCGCCAGCGTCGGAGCCGGCGCGCGGATGTACATCCGGCTGGGGGGTGAGACCCGTTCGCTGGACCTCGCCGCCCTGCCTCCCGGCGGGAGCGATGGCGCCGGCGCGCTCACCCACACCTTTGCCCTGACGACCGGAGCGATCACCGGACCGGACGAGATCACCGCCGGTCAGTCGTCGCCGGCCGAGCTGGTCGTCGGGTTCGCCGCGGGCGCCGACCCGCATGCTGGCGGGTGGGAGGAACGGTTCCCGTTGGTTCGGCGCGCGACCGGTGACCTCTCCCTGCTCGCGCCCGGTCTTGGCTGGCGGCGCCTGCCGGACGGCGCGGCCGGCGTCAGACCCGGATGGCTCGCCGCGCGGGTGCTACCCACCCTCGACGTCGCCCTGGCCGGCGCGGCGGGCCGCTGACGCTGCGGCCTGACGCCGTGGCCCGCCGGCGGCGCGGCCGGTCACGGGCCGGGGTGGCTCACGGCACGGCGATGGTGCGGCCCAGGCCGTGCTCGGAGCGGTCCAGCCGTTCGTAGGCCGCCGGCACCTCGTCGAGCGAGATGTGGTTCGCGCTGACGCGCACCTTGCCGGCGGCGGCGAGCGTGACGAGCTCGCGCAGCTCCCAGGCCTCGCCGGAGTAGCTGCTCTGCAGGACGCACTCCCAGGGGGCGTGGATCAGCCCGAAGGGGACGGAGCCGAGGGCGGCGCCGACGCAGACGACCTTGCCGCGCTCGGCGGCGCAGGCGACGGCGAGCGCGAGCGTCTCGTCGGCGCCCACCAGGTCGAGCACGAACGACGAGCGACCCAGCTTCCTGACCCGCCCCGCCGCGTGGTCGCCCGGGTCGAGGGCGACGTCGGCGCCGAGCTCGAGGGCGAACTCGCGGCGGCGCGGGTCGCGTTCGATGGCGACGATCGTCGCCGGCGAGAGCGCGCGCAGGATCTGCACGGCGAGGTGGCCGAGCCCGCCGATGCCGATGACCGTGGCCACGGCCCCCGCGCCCAGCCACGGCATCGACGACCGGATCGCGTGGTACGGCGTCAGCCCGGCGTCGTCGAGCGGCCCGGCGTCCGTCGGGTCGAGACCGTCGGGGAGCGCGACCACCGTCCGCGCCGGCACCCGGAGGAACTCCGCCAGGCCGCCGTCGAACCCGAGGCCCGCGCCGCTCGCCGGCCTGATGACCGGGCAGTACCGCTCGTGGCCGGCGACACAGGTCGGGCACTGGCCGCAGCCGTACTCGGCGTGCACGACGACCGGCTGCCCCGCGCTCAGTCCGCGCACGCCGGGCCCGACCGCCTCCACCCAGCCGGCCGTCTCGTGACCGAGCGTGAATCCCGCTCCGTCGGGCCGGTACACCGTGGGAGCCGCCGCGATCAGGCAGTCCGAATGGCACAGCCCGGCGCCGGCGACCTTCACCAGCACCTCCCCGGCGCCCACCTCCGGCACCGGCACCTCGGCGACCTCCAGCCCACCACCCGGTAACACCCGCACAGCCTTCATGAAAGCTCCCTCGTCGGTTCGGCACGTGGACGGCGCCGTCGCCGGGCGGTGCGTCCGGATCGAGCTTGGCCGGCGGGGACCGGACACGCAGCCGATAGTGAAACCGGGCAAATGGTGGCAGGGGCGCCCACCGGCGCGCGGGAAGCGAAAGACCCCCAAAATCCGAGGTTCGGACCGGCGTTCTCGCTGACGCTGAACCGGTGGACGGCAACCCAGACCGCACGGGCGCGCTACCGGCGCAGCGGGACGTTCCCAGCTCCGAGCGGGGCGAAGAGACCAGCGGTCCGTCACCGGAGGACGGCTCGCCGCCCGGCGCCGCGCTCCACGATCCCGTCCTGACGTACGGAAAGGAGGACGAGGACCCCACCGGGGCGTGGACGAAGCACAAGAAGACGATGGAACGTACCGGCGTACGCACCATGGCCAGACGGCTTCCGGGGCTGCTCAAGCTGTCGTGGTCGCTCGCCTGGGAGGCCGACCGCGCCGGGCTGCTGGCCCTGGTCGCCGTCAGGGTGGTGTCCGGGCTGGCGGAGGCGGCCGGCCTGCTCGCCGTGGCCGGCGCGCTCACCGAGCTGCTGAGCGCGGGCCCGACGCCGGACCGGATCCGCGAGGCGCTGCCGGCGCTGGCGCTGGTCGCGGGTGCGGGAGTCGTGCGCACCGCGCTGTCCCTGGTCGAGAGCCTGCTGCGGCGCCGGTTCGGCCCGCGGATCGACCGGGTCTGCATGGTCCGGCTGCTCGACGTCGCGACCCGCACCTCCGTGATGGCCTTCGACGACCCACGGTTCGTCGACGACCTGGACGCCGCCGAGCGCGGTGCCTCGGGCGGGCGCCAGCTCGTTGACAACACCGCCGACGTGTTCACCTCCGCCGTGCGGATGGTGGCCGCGGGCGGCGTGCTGAGCGTGCTGCATCCGCTCCTGCTGCCGCTGCTGGTCCTGTCGATCCTGCCGGACGGCTGGGCGACGGCGCGCTCGGCTCGGCTGGCGTACGCGTCCTGGCTCGGTACCATCCGCCAGGTCCGGCGGCAGTACATGCTGCGGTATTACATGATCGATCGGAGCAGCGCCGCCGAGATCCGCTCGTTCGGGCTGGGGCGCTTCCTGCTCGACGAGTACACCCTGCTCGCCCGCGCGAACGAGGCCGAGCAACTGCGGGTCGGCCGCGGCCAGGTCCGGTACCGGCTGATCGGCGAGAGCGTCGCCGGGCTCGCCCTCGGCGCCGTGTACGGCATGCTCGTCCTGCTCCTCGACGCCGGGGTGATGCCGCTCGCCGCGGCGGGCACCGCGGTCCTCGCGATCCGCAACGGGCGGGGAGCCCTGTCGACCGCGCTGTCCAGCCTCAACGACGCCTACGAGAACTTCCTCTACTTCGGCGAGTACCGGGCCTGGATCGAGGAGGCGGCCCGTCGGATCCCGGAGCGGCGGACGCCGACGGCCCCGGTGAACCCGACCGTCATCCGCGTCGACGGCGCCACCTACAGCTATCCGCACACGGGCACCGAGGCGCTGCGCGGCGTCTCCGTCGAGCTGCGCCGGGGCCAGGTGGTCGCGTTCGTCGGCGCGAACGGCAGCGGCAAGTCCACGCTGGCGAAGCTGCTCGCCGGCCTGTACCTGCCGGACGCCGGCACCGTGACCTGGGACGGCGTCGACCTCGCCGACGTCGACCCGGACAGCGTCCGGGACCGGGTCGGCCTGATCCCACAGTCCTACACCCAGTGGCCCATGTCGGCCCGGCTGAACATCGCGGTCGGCCGCGTCGGTCGGCTGGCGACCGACGGCCCGGACAGCGTCATCCCCGCCGCCCGGGCCACCGGCGCGGACGAGGTGGTCGACAAGCTGCCGCACGGCTACGACACCTCGCTGGCCCGCCAGTACAACGCCGGTCATGACCTGTCCGGGGGCCAGTGGCAGCGGATCGCCTGCGCGCGCGCCGTCTACCGGGACGCCCCGTTCCTCATCGCCGACGAACCCTCCGCGGCCCTCGACGCCCGCGCCGAGCAGACGCTGTTCAGCCTGATCCAGCGGCTCGGCCGGGACCGGATCGTCCTGCTGATCACCCACCGGTTGGCCAGCGTCCGGACCGCCGACCGCATCTACGTGCTCGACGAGGGGCTCGTCGTCGACGAGGGAACCCACCCCGAGCTGATGAGCCGCCCCGGCATCTACCACGACCT
Source organism: Pseudofrankia saprophytica (assembly GCF_000235425.2). Classification (NCBI taxonomy): domain Bacteria; kingdom Bacillati; phylum Actinomycetota; class Actinomycetes; order Frankiales; family Frankiaceae; genus Pseudofrankia; species Pseudofrankia saprophytica. Next base: position 4,774,226 of record NZ_KI912266.1, on the reverse strand, counting down.
GTTCACCCTCCAGGCCCGCCAGTTCGTCGACACCCCAGATCCGGAACCATCCTCGGTTCCGGCGGCCGAAGCACCGGCCGCACCAGGCCAGGCTCAGGGCGCGCGGTAGAGCCAGACACTTAGCTCTTGCGCTAAGTATCGCGGCCCGCAATACTTAGCCGCGTGGAACAGTATTCGGTGCGGCTCGACGGGCTGCTCGTGGCTCTCGCGGATCCGACCAGGCGCGCGGTGCTCGGCCGCCTCGGCCGCGGGCCGGCGACCGTCAGCGACCTCGCCGACGGCTTCCCCATGGCCCTTCCTTCCTTCATGAAGCATGTCCGCACGCTCGAGAAGAACGGCCTCATCCGTACGGCGAAGTCCGGCCGGGTCCGCACCTGCGAGCTCAACCGCGACGGCCTCGCGCCGCTCGAGAACTGGCTGGCGGAGCAGCGGCGTGGCTGGGAGGACCGCACCGACCGTCTCGTCCAGTTCGTCACCTCGCCCGAGGAGCAGGCATGAACCACGACCTCGACCTCTCGCTGGAACGCCTCATCCACGCGCCGCGCGCCGCTGTCTGGAAGGCCTGGACCGACCCGGCCAGCCTCGAACGCTGGTGGCTTCCCGCTCCGACGCTCTGCCGCGTCGACCGCCTCGACACACGGCCCGGCGGCGCCTTCGTGACGCGGCTCAGCGACGACGGCACCGAATTCACCCCACACCTCGACGCCTGCTTCCTGGTCGTCGATGAGCTTGAGCGCCTCGTGTTCACCAACGCGATCGACAGCGCCTGGCGCCCCGCGGTCCCCGCGCCGGTACCCATGACCGCGGAGATCACCTTCCTGGACCATCCCAGCGGCACCGACTACCGGATCGTCGTCCGCCACGGCGACCCGACCGCCCGCGCCCGGCACCAGGACCTCGGCTTCCTGGAGGGCTGGGGCACAGTCACCGAACAGCTGGCCCGATTCACCGAGACCGGCACCACACAGGAACGTTAGCCACAGGCATCACCAGGCCGGCCACCCACGCAAAACCTGGTCGCGACCTATGCGCGCCGCCGCGCGGTGGGGTCTGCATCGCCCTCCTCGAACCCCTGATCTCGACGAGCGGCGTGGTGCTGGTCACCGCCGTGTGGGCAGCCACCATCGCCGCCTACGTGACCTGGCGCCTCCCCGAACGGCTCCAGGACATCGCGGCCAATCCCCCCACCTACTTCAGATCACCCTCGACCTGAACCGACCCCGCCGAGACGGTGCGGTGCGAAACGGTGGAGCGGCACGGCGAACGGCGATGCCCGTTCACGGCCGGCCCGCCCGGGGAACGACAGGTCTATGACCGGGCAGGACTGGTGGGCCGGGGGCCCGCGCTACCTGCCGATCGCCGACCACGGGCTGATCGGCGACCTGCGCACCGTCGCCCTGGTGGGCACGGACGGGACCATCGACTGGTACTGCTGCCCGTCCTTCGACGCGCCCAGCGTCTTCGGCTCGATCCTCGACGCGGACCGGGGAGGGCACTTCGAGCTGACGGCCGACGCGCCGGCGAGGTCGAGGCAGTTCTACTTCCCCGACACCAACGTCCTGATCACCCGGTTCTTCACCGAGGACGGTGTGGGCGAGGTCCAGGACTTCATGCCGATCATCGGCGACGCGAGCGCGGGCGACCGGCACCGGCTGATCCGGCGCGTGGTGTGCGTGCGCGGGTCCATTCCGATGCGCGCGCGGGTGGCCCCCCGGTTCGACTACGCCCGGCTGCCGCACACCGTCAGGACAGAGGGCGGCGCGACGCTGTTCGAGTCGGCGTCGCTCTCCCTCGCACTGACCGCCACGGTGCCGCTCGACGGGGACGGCCGGGACGTGTGGACGATCTTCAAGCTGCTGGAGGGGGAGTCCGCGGTCTTCGCCCTCGACCGGGTGGGCGGTGACATCGCGCCGCGTGGGTGTCCGCATGCCGAGGCCGAGCGGGAGTTCACCGCCACGGTGGCGTTCTGGCGCCGGTGGTTGGCCGCGTCCCGCTATCGGGGGCGGTGGCGGGAGATGGTGCACCGCTCCGCGCTGACCCTCAAGCTGCTCACCTACGCGCCGACCGGGGCGATCGTGGCGGCCCCGACGACCAGCCTGCCCGAGCAGATCGGCGGGGAGCGTAACTGGGACTACCGATACGTGTGGATCAGGGACGCGGGGTTCTGCGTCTACGCGCTGCTGCGGCTGGGATTCACCGACGAGGCGCGGGCGTTCATGGACTTCCTGTCCGAGCGCGTCACGTTGCGCGACAACTGCCCCCGCGGCCCGCTCCAGATCATGTACGGCATCGACGGCCGCGGCCAGCTGTCAGAGGAGGAGCTGGGCCATCTCAGCGGGTACCGGGACTCCGCCCCGGTCCGGGTCGGCAACGCCGCCGCCGACCAGCTCCAGCTGGACATCCACGGGGCGCTCCTCGACTCCGTCTACCTCTACGACAAGTGGGGGCAGCCCATCTCCAGCGGCCTGTGGGACGAGGTCTGCGTGCTGGTGGACTGGGTCTGCGACCACTGGGACCAACCCGACGAGGGCATCTGGGAGACCCGCGGTGGCCGCAAGAACTTCCTGTACTCGCGGCTGATGTGCTGGGTGGCGGTCGAGCGGGCGATCCGGTTGGCGTCGCACCGTGGCCTGCCCGCCGACATCGTGCGCTGGCGGGGCTGCCGCGACGAGATCTACCTGCAGGTCATGCGCCGCGGCTGGTCCGCGAACCGGCGGGCGTTCGTCCAGCACCTCGACGACGACGTCCTGGACGCCTCGGTGCTGATGATGCCGCTGGCCAAGTTCGTCTCGCCCACCGACCCGAAGTGGCTGTCCACCCTGGACGCACTCGGCGAGGAGCTGGTGTCCGACTCGCTGGTCTACCGTTACGACCCCGCGGCGAGCCCCGACGGCGTGCGCGGCGAGGAGGGCACCTTCTCGATCTGCTCGTTCTGGTACGTCGAGGCGCTCACCCGGGCCGGAAGGCTCGACGAGGCGCGGCTCGCCTTCGAGAAGATGCTCACCTACGCCAACCACGTGGGCCTGTACGCCGAGCAGATCAGCCGCACCGGCGAGCAGCAGGGCAACTTCCCGCAGGCCTTCACCCACCTGTCGCTGATCAGCGCCGCGTTCAACCTCGACCGCGCCCTCGGCTGACGGCCGTGCTGCCTGGCAGGCCGCCGCGGCTGGGTCAGGGTAGGAGGGTGTCCAGGAACGCGTTGCTGAACACCCGGTGCGGGTCCAGTGCGGACAGGATCGCCCGGGCGGCGTTCCAGTCGGCGCCGGCCGGTGCGCCGGCGGAGTAGCTCGCCGGAATCGTCGTGCCGAGCACCGCGGGGTCGGTCCAGGGGCCGGCGTCGGTGTGCGCGAAGCGCTTCGACCATTCCGGCCGGACGGCGGCGTAGGCGCCGGCGTAGTTGCTGCGCAGCCACGTCTCCAGCTCCCGGTAGAACTGGTCCTGGTACGGGGTGCCGGGAACGCTCACCACGTCGACCCACACCACCGCGTCCCACTCGGGGTGGTCCGGCCGCGGCCGCAGCGGTGACAGGAGCGCCGGGCGCGCGCCGGGCACGAGCGAGTCGGCAGGATTGTCGAGACCGGTGACGCGGAACTCCACCGGGGCGTTCATCGGGTACTGGCCGCGCGCCTGGTACTCGGCGAGCTTGCCCTTGTAGAAGGCGTAGAACTCGGCGGCCACCCGCTGGATGTCCGCGCGCCGGGTGTGGATCGCGTGGCAGGTGGTCGTGATCCGCAGCGTGCTCGATCTGACGTAGGACAGCAGGTTCTTCGACCAGCCCCAGATGTCCCAGCTCGCCGTCGAGACCAGGCCCGCACCGACCAGGCTGATCTGGGTCTGCATCAGCGTCGGCGTCTGCGAGACGTCGCCGGTGATGATCTGTGTCAGGAGGTCCGAGACCTGCTGCGGGATGATGTCGTTGAACGGGAAGTTGTACGCGCTGGAGACCTGCCGGGACAGCACCGGCTTGTTCGGGCTCACGGTCCAGACCCGCAGCCACGGGTTCGCCGTGAACGGGAACCAGATGCACACCACCCGGCCGCTGGAGTTCACGTAGCTCGCGAACGACTGGGCCCCGGCCGAGGCCGGGGGAGCGAACAACGTGTCGGCGCTGACGTTGAACCAGCTCTGGCAGCGCAGGCGCCGGTTCGGCCCCACCCGCAGCGTCGCCTCGGTGATGAAGGCCCGGCCGAGGTGGACGAGCAGCGCGCCGGCCTCGGCGTCGCCGCGCTGGAAGGTGCGCAGCACGTAGCGGTTCTGGCCGGCGTCCCAGACCACCGCGGTCAGGGAGACCACCAGGTTGCTCAGCGACCCGAAGGTGTGGCCGGCGGGGAGGGTCTCGCCCTGTGCGGCTATCCCGGTCCCGCGCCCGCCGACCGCCAGCACTCCGCCGATTGTGTTCTCACCGATCGCCGGGGTCGCGGTCACCCCGTAGCCGGCCGGTTCGAGCGCCGCCAGCACGGCGTCCACCGTGGCGCCCGGCTGGACGGTCACCGATGCCGGGCTGCCGGCGTGGACGGTGATCGCGGTGAGGTGTGCGGTGGTGTCGACGAGCACGACGCCCGATGCGCCCGCCGGTACCACCAGCGGTGACCAGTTCAGCCGCGCGCCCCGCGGCCGTAATCGCCAGCCGTTGGCATGCGCCCAGTTCGCCATGGTCACCACGTCGGCGGGTGAGGCGGGCGCGGCGGTCCACAGGTTGTCGACCTTGATCTCGCCGGACCAGTTCTGGAAGGCCTGCAGGTACAGGGGAACGGACGTCGGGAAGTTCGGGGGCGCGGGGGTGGCCGCCTCCGCCGGCGTCAGCCGGAAGGCGGGCGTCCACTGCAGCAGGCTGAACGCGGTCAGGCCCGCTCCCGCGATGACGGCCCGACGGGAGGCGTGGCTCCGGCCCGGATCCTCGTCCGGACGGTGGGGTGCGGGCTCGTGGTGACGAGTCATGATGCCCCTTTGTTGACTGGTTCAAATCTGATGGTCCGTCAGAAAAACGTGGCGCGGGGGAGATGATCTCGGACGCCCCTCGGCTCGTCAAGAGGTCCCGCGCGGGGCATCGGTCGCCGAGCGGCCGTCGTGACGAGTCGGACCTAAGGTGGAGGAGTGGATGCGCGACGAAATCGCGACGACACGTACGGTGAGCAAGGGTGGGATGATCGTGCGTCGCCGGGCTGTGAGGTGCCCGGTCGATCGAGGCGCGCCGGGCACCACCGGATGGCATCCGGCGGCCCGGCGGATGGGTCCCTGGGGATGGCGGCGGCTGACGACCTCTACCAACGTGTCCTGCGGAGCACGGACGTGAGCTTCACGCTCGCCGACCCGTACCAGCCCGACACCCCGCTGACCTGGGTCAACGACGCCTTCACCCGGATCACCGGCTACTCCTTCGCCGAGGCCGTCGGGCGAAACTGCCGCTTCCTGCAGGGCCCGCGCAGCGACCCGGCGGCCGCCGCCAGGCTGGGCGCCGCCCAGCGGGAGCGCCGGCCCACCCGGGTCGAGATCCTCAACTACCGCAAGGACGGCAGCACCTTCTGGAGCGAGATCGCGCTGGCCCCCGTCCTCGACCGGGACGGACGGCTCACGCACTTCGTCGGCGTGCAGAGCGACGTGACAGATCGGGTCGAGGCGAGGGCCCGGCGGGAGGAACTCCTCGTCCGCGAGCAGCAGGCGCGGTCCACCGCCGAATGGGCCGCGCGGGTCGAACGGGCCGCGCACGACCGCCTGGAGCTGCTCGGACAGGTCACCGACGTCATGTCGGGAGCGCTGCGGCAGGGGCCGGCCGCCCTGCGGGCCCTGGCCAGGGTGCTGGTGCCGAGGCTGGCCGACCTGGCCGTGGTCGACCTGGCCTCCTGGGGCGACGAGTCGGGCCGGACCGCGCTCGCCGGTCTCGACCCCGGCATCGAGGCCGACTTCCTGGCGGGCGAGGCCGCCCGTGGCCTGCCGGGAACCAGATGGGGACTGGTCGGCCGGGTCCTGTCCGTCGGTCGGCCGGTCCTGGTGCCCGAGGTCCGTGACGACGACATGGTGCGGTCCGCGACCAGCGCCGCCGAGCTCGACGCCTACCGCCGGATGCGACCGCGTTCGTTTCTCGCGGTACCGCTGCTGGCCCGCGGCCAGGTCGTGGGCGTGCTTCGCCTGATCACGACCGCGGCGTCCGGCCGCCGCTACGACCGGGACGACCTGGACCTGGCCGTCGACCTGGGCCGGCGCGCCGGCCTGCTGCTGGACAACGCCCGCCTGTACGTGCGCGCCCACACGGTCGCCGAGACGCTGCAGCGCAGCCTGCTGCCCGAGATGCCAACCGTGCCCGCCCTGTCCTTCGCCGCCCGGTACCTTCCGGCCAGCGACACGGTCCGCGTCGGCGGCGACTGGTATGACGTCCTGCTCCTGCCCGACGGCAGGGTCGGAATCGCCATCGGCGACGTCATGGGCCACGACCTGCCCGCGGCGGCGACGATGGCGCAGCTGCGCAGCATGCTGCGGGCCTATGCCTGGGAGCTGGCCGGGCCCGGGGAGGTGCTCGAGCGTCTCGACCGGGTCGTCCAGGGACTCGGCATGGACAGTTTCGCGACCGTCTTCTACGCCGTCCTGGCGCCGGACCCCGGCGGCGGGGCGACGCTGAGCTACGCCAACGCCGGGCATCTCCCGGCGCTGCTGTGCACCGTCGACGGCACCGGGCAGCGCACGGTCGAGCCGCTCGCCGACGCGAACTCGCTCCTGCTCGGCGTCATGGACGCCGGCGGCCGCGGCGAGGCGAGCCTCTCGGTGCCACCCGGCTCGACCCTGCTCCTCTACACGGACGGGCTGGTCGAGCGGCGTGGGCGGGATATCGAGGAGGGCATCGACCAGGCCGCCGCCCTGCTCGCCGGCCACACCCCTGAGCCGGTCTCCGGCCATGCGGGCGGCGCCCACCCCGACCTGGACGGACTGGCCGACGCGCTCACCCGGCAGGCGGCGGGCGACGAACCCCAGCAGGACGACATCGCCGTCCTGCTCGTCCGGCTCACCGGGACTAACCCGGCCTGACCGTGTCGCCGGGTCGGGCCGTGGACCGGCCGGCGGGAACGGAGGGAACTCCGTGGCGTCCCTGCCAGGTCCATCACCGCGAAATGAATCATGTTCGCGGAGGGGTGAGACGGGCTTCATATTTGATGGTCCACTGGGACGTCTCCGGCCGCCGGGTGAATCACGTTCACGGTGCGCACCGCGACCGGTCCCGAACGGCGCGGGAATTCCTCCCGGCCGTGGCGGGAAACCGCGCTCGTGCTCACGGGAAGCCCACGACGGGACCATGCCCTCGGTGCGCCGACCGACCAACCGGGTCGGCCGCGGGCGACGCCGACAGGAGAGTCAGACCCAGTAATACCGACCGGCCGCGGCGGGGCGCCGTTCGGCACCGCCGTGCTCATGTACGGCCTGGCGTGAACCCGAAGCGGTGGCGACGGCCGGCCGACCGTTCCCCACGGACACGGCAGCAGGCCGCGACATGTGGTCGGTGAATGCCCGGGGGCAGATCGCGGTGATTAGAGTGGGAATGTCGCTCCGCGCCGCCGGTCACGTCCAGAGCTTCGGGGGCAGGCAGCGGCTCGGTCGCCGGCAGGAGGATCACGCATGGCACCGTCCGGACGACCGGGCAGGCCTGCCCGAACCAGTGCCGGTGAGGCCGGCGGACCAGCGGGTCGCCGAGGCAGGCAACTTGGGGTCGTTTGGCTGGGAGGGGTCCGGTTCCCGCGTGACCGACGTGAGCCGTCCGTCGATCGCCCCGTCCCGGGTCTCGACGACCGAGCTGTTCTTCGATCTCGTGTTCGTCTTCACCGTCACCCAGACCACGGCCGTGATCGTGCGGTCGGCCGATCTGGCCGGGGTGGGACGGGCCGCGGTCGAGCTGTCGGTCATCTTCTGGATGTACGGCGGCTTCGCGTGGCTGACCAACACCAACGATCCGAACACCTCGGGCCGTCGGGCGGTGCTGCTGTTCGGGATGGCCGCGTTCTTCGTCGTCGCCATGGCGGTGCCGACCGCGTTTCACGGTGGCGGGATCACGTTCGGCTTTGCCTACCTGGCCGTCATTCTCGTCCACGCCGCCGGGTTCATCATGTTCACCGGGCGGGCGGCCTACCGGGCGGTCGCCCGGTTCCTGCCGTCCAACCTGCTCAGTACCGGTCTCATTCTGGCCGCCGGGTTCAGTGGTGGACGGGTCGTGCCGGTGCTGTGGACGATGGCCGCGCTGGTCCAGGTGGTGACGCCGTTCCTCGTCCGGCTGGAAAGCAACTTCGACATCAACGCGGCCCATTTCGGCGAGCGGCACGGCCTGGTGATTCTCATCGTGCTCGGCGAGTCGCTGGTCGGGGTGGCCCTGGCCAGCGAGGAGAGCCGGATCGTCCCGCGCCTGATAGCCGGGGCCCTGGCCGGGCTCGTCGTGCTCACCGTCATGTGGTGGTGGTACTTCGGCGGGGACGACGACCGGGCGGTCACGGCCATGCGGAACGCCGACCCGCGGCGGCGCCCAATCTTGGCCATCACCGGCTATTTCCTTGCCCACTACATAATGATCTTCGGGGTCCTGCTGCTGGCGGCGGGCATCCGACTGTCCAGCGAGGACCTGTTGGCCCGCGGATCGACCGCCTCCGCCATGCTGATCGCGATCGGAACGGCGACCTTCGCGCTCGGGTCGGCCGCGTTCCGTCGGGCGCTGCGCTTCGCGCCGGCGGGGCCGCGAGCCGTCACGGCGCTGGTCTGCCTGGCTGTGCCGTGGTTGGGCAGCCACGTCTCGCCGGTGGTCGAGCTGGCCGCGCTGGCCGCCATCCTGCTCGCCCCGAGTGGGCTCGAGGCCCGGGCGCGCCGCGCCGCCGGCTGACTGACCCACCCGGCGACCAGCTCGGGGAAGGCCGCCGCCGAACCGGAACGCGAGACTCGTGGAGACCTGTATGCCGTTTCCGATCACCAGGTCCTGCGATCCAGGTCACACTTACCGGGGACCGGGGCCTCGCCGGATGGCGTGAACCCGGACGGCCACGGCTCGTCGTCGGCGGGCGGCGCGCCGGGACGACGAAGCGTCGCGGACGCGTAGATGGTGGCAGCGGAAGAGGGCAGGTCAGCCGCACGTCAGGAGGGACGCAGAGTCATGTCAGCCGCCACCGGTGCCGGTCCGATTCGGGCGGTCGACGACGTCGACCTCTCCGACCTCTCCTTCTGGGTCCGGCCTCGTGCCGAGATAGACGCCGCGTTCACCCGGCTGCGCGGGCGGCCGGGCCTGCCGTTCTACCGCGAGCCGTCGTCCGTGAGCGAGCTGATCCCGACCGGGCCGGGCTACTACGCGGCCACCCGGCACGCGGACATCGTCCGGATCAGCTCGGAGCCGGGCACCTTCTCCTCGGCCCGCGGCGCGACCTCGATCCCGGACCTGCCGCCCGAGTTCCTCGAGTTCTTCGGCGGGATGATCAACCTCGACGCGCCGCGGCACCACCGGCTGCGGCGCATCGTCTCCCGGGCCTTCACGCCGCGCATCATCGCCCAGACGGAGCAGGACATCGCCGCGATCGCCCGTGCGATCGTCGACGACCTGGTCGCCAAGGGGCCGGGTGACTTCGTCTCGCGGGTCGCGGCCCGGCTCCCGCTGGAGGTCATCTGCCGGATGATGGGCCTGCCGCAGGAGCGGTACGGCGACGTCTTCCGCTGCACGAACGTGATCCTCGGCTCCGGTGACCCGGACTACGTCCCGGAGGGCGCCGACATCGTGGCCGCCCTGCTCGGCGCCGGCGCGGAGCTCGCCGACCTCCTGAACCAGGAGGCGACGCGCCGGCGGACCGCGCCGACCGACGACCTCACGACCGCGCTCGCCCTCGCCGAGGTCGACGGCGAACGCCTCGACAACAGCGAGATCGCCTCGTTCTTCATCCTGCTGCTGGTCGCCGGCAACGAGACCACCCGCACCGCGATCAGCCACGCGCTCCTCGCGCTGACGGCGTTCCCCGAGCAGCGGGCCGCCTGGCGGGGCGACGTGGCGGGGGTGAGCCGGACCGCCGTCGAGGAGATCGTCCGGTGGTCGAGCCCGGTGCGCTGGATGCGCCGCACGGTCACCCAGGACGTCGAGGTCTCGGGGCAGCGGCTGCACGCCGGCGACAAGGTCCTGCTGTTCTACTCGTCGGCGAACCGCGACGAGGCCGTGTTCGCCGACGCCGACCGGTTCGACGTCCGCCGCGACCCCAACCCCCACCTCGGTTTCGGCGGCGCCGGCCCGCACTTCTGCCTCGGCGCCCACCTGGCCCGCAGGGAGATCTCGGTGATGTGGCGGGAGCTGTTCGCCCAGGCCCCCGACATCCGGGCGGTCGGTGAGCCCGAGTGGCTGGCCAGCAGCTTCATCAACGGCGTCAAGCGGCTGGCCTGCGACTTCACCGTGCGCTAGCGATCAGTGAGGCACGGGCGGCTCACCGCCCGGGAAGGAACCGGCGGGTGCGGCCGGGGGCGCCGGGTGGAAGGTCGCTGACGATGTCGGCGAGAGAGACCGAGCCCAGGCTGTCGCGCCAGGCCTGATGCGCCCGGGCCATGGTGGTGGCCAGGACGCACGGGGCGGCGCAGTCCTCGGTGGGCAGGGCGCCGAGGCCGTGTTGCCGGATCTCGCGGCACCGGTAGGGGGCGGCGGCGCCGTCGACCCCCTCGACGACCTCCAGGACCGTGATGTCCGCTGGGTCCCGCGCCAGCCGGAACCCGCCTCGCGGGCCGGTCGTCGCCGTGAGCACGCCGGCACGCACGAGCGCCTGAAGCTGCTTGGCCAGCGAAGGCAGAGGCAGGTCGTAGTAGCCGGCCAGCTGGCCGGCGGAGGCCGCCTGCCCGGGTTTCAGCAGGGCGAGCGTGACGGCGCAGTGCAACAGCCACTCGGTGCTCTCCGGCAGCCTCACGCCGCCACCGTATCGGAGGTGGCGGGATCTAGGAGATTTAGGATATGTTTTCTCCGCAATAGCCAGACGTGCGGGAGGTAGCGATGCGGGTGGCGGTAGTGGGAGCCACAGGCCGGATCGGGCGGCTCACCAGCGAGGTCCTCCGGGACGGCGGGCACGAGGTGGTCGACGTCGCCCGGTCACTCGGCGTCGACGTCCTGACCGGGGAGGGGCTGGACAAGGCGTTGGACGGCGTGGCGGCCGTGATCGACTGCTCGAACACCCCGGCACAGGACGTCACTACGGTCGTCGACTTCTTCACGACCACCACCGCGAACCTGCTGGCCGCGGAACAGCGCGCCGGGGTGGGGCATCACGTGCCGCTGTCCATCGTCGGCATGTCGGAGCCGCCGGCGAACGCGCACTACGCGGGGAAGCTGGCGCAGGAGACCACCGTGGAGCGGGGACCGGTGCCGTGGACGATCGTGCGCGCCACCCAGTTCCACGACTTCGCCGCCATGGTCGCCTCCTGGACCGAGCGGGACGGCACCGCTGTCGTCGCACCGCTGCTCATGCAGCCGATCGCCCCCGCCGACGTCGCCGCGGTCCTGGCCGAGACCGCCGTCGGTGAGCCCCGGCGCGAGCGGCTCGACATCGCCGGCCCTGAGACCCAGGACCTGGTCGACATGGCGCGGCGCACCTACGCGGCACGCGGCCGGGAGATCCGGCTCGTGCCGACGTGGGAGGGGGTACACGGCCTCGGCATGGCCGGCAACGCCATGCTGCCCGGCGCGGGCGCCCGCATCATGCCCACCACCTTCGACGCCTGGCTGGCCGCCGGAGCGCGGTGAGCCCATGAGGGTTAGCCTGCTACTGCTCTGAAGTCGGGTGGCCTGGAGGCTGCGATGGCGGATACCTGGGACCCGGACCGCTACCTGACCTACGCCGACGAGCGTGGCCGGCCGTTCGCGGACCTGATGGCCAGGGTCTCGGCCGAGCCGGCCACCGTCGTCGACCTGGGCTGCGGCCCCGGCAACCTGACCGCCCTGCTCGCCGACCGGTGGCCCGCGGCCCGCGTCGTCGGCGTCGACAGCAGCTCGGCGATGATCGCGAAGGCCACGGACGAGCGGATCACCTGGCGGGTCGCCGACCTGCGCGACTGGGTGAGCGCCGCGCCGGCCGGCAGCGTCGACGTGCTGGTCTCGAACGCCACCTTCCACTGGGTTTCGGGCCATCTCGATCTCCTGCCCGCGCTCGCCCGGGCGGTGTCGCCGGGCGGCTGGTTCGCGTTCCAGGTGCCGGGCAACTTCGCCGCGCCGAGCCACACGCTGGGCGCCCAGCTCGCCGCCGAGCCGCCGTATGCCGCCCACACGGCCGACGTCGAGGCGGGGGCCGCGCACGACCCGGCGGCGTACTTGCGTGCCCTGGCCGCCGAGGGCCTCATCGCCGACGCCTGGGAGACCACCTACCTGCACGTGCTGACCGGACCCGACCCGGTCTTCACCTGGATCTCCGGAACGAGCCTGCGGCCCACCCTCGCCGCTTTGCCGGCCGACCTGCGCCCCGCGTTCGAGCGGGAACTGAAAGGGCGCCTGGCCGAGGCATTCCCAGTCGACGACGCCGGCCGAGTGCTGTTGCCGTTCCGTCGCGTCTTCGCCGTCGGGCACAAACGCTGAGGGCTCGGCCCCGGCCCCACCTCCGCGGGACGGGATGGTGACGCATCCGCGTGTCGGAAACCCGACATGTGGATAGGTGACTTCTGCAGGCCGTCGCCCGGCGACGCCTTCTCGGTGCCTGAGCTGGCCATGCGCGCCGGCCGCACGTGAGGCCGCTGAGGCTGCCCGGTTTGGGCGGTGTACCGTGTGCGCAGATTCCTCCCAAAAGCAACGAAAAGGGACGTCACATGCCAAGTGCACCCCGCCGCCTGTCGACGGCAATCGCGGTCGGAACCCTCACGGGAATGTTCGGACTGACGGCGGCCTGTTCGAGCAGCGGTGACAACGCCGCTGCCTGCACGTCGATGCAGAAGGCTATCCAGGATCTCGGCACGACCAGTATGTCGCAGGTCAATGATCCCACCGCGATGGCGAAGACCTACCACGACCAGGCGGCCGCGATCCGGGCCACGGCCAACGGCGCGAGCGGCGATGTGAAGACGGCCGGCCTGCAGGTCGCCGAGGCGATGGACGGTCTGGGCACGTTCGTCGGGAACCTTTCCAGTTCCACCTCCACCACGCCGCAGATGCCCGACAACACCCCGTTGATCAGCGCGGGCACCGCGCTGCAGAACGCCTGCACCTGATTTTCGACGTCCGTCGGGGCACCGACGCCGGCACCGGCGTCGGTTGTCCTTCCGTCGGCATGGGATCGAGCCATGGCCTGTGGCGCCGGATGGGCCGTTACGGGCGCCACAGGCTCTGACTGGATTCGGCCAGGAACGCCGACGTGAGGTTCACCATCGCTGCCCTGGTGGTCGGCCTGAGGCTTGATCACTGTTCGCGCCCTCCGGTGGCCATGGCCTGGCCCCGCTGGCAGCCATGGCAGGGCGCAACCGGCGATCACGGAGGGGTTGGGCCTGCGTCACTGCCACGCTGGTTGGGCCGCCGTCGCGGGTGCCAGGCAGACGTCGCTGGGGCACCTCGCAAGCTGGATCCAGCGTGTCCCGAGGCGCGAGATCAAGGTACGGCCTGGCAGACCGGCGACGTGGGCCGGCGAAACCCCAACGCCGACACGGACCTGTTCGACATGGATGGCCATGAACGCGGACGAAACAGCGAACGCACTGGAGCGGCCCCCGGAGGCACCCAAGCCGCGACCCCCGTGCGCCGGGGATGTCGCCGCCATATATCGCCGTCATCTGGTGGATCTTGCGAGCCTCGTCCGCGCGGACATCCGGCCGACGGAGCCCGGGACCCGGGCCTGGCAACACGCGGCCAGGGCTGCCATCCGGCGCAGACTGCGAGAGCACGACAAGCTGCCGGAACAGTTCTTCGAGGCACTTGTCCGGGCAGGGGTCTATGAGCCGGATCCAAGCTTCAACGCCCAGTTCATCAGGCCGGCCGTGGAAAATTTCGGCCGGCGTCGGGTCCAGACCGCATTGCTCGGCTTCCTCCGCGGCGGGACAAATGCCGAGCGTGCCGGCGCGGTTCGAGCATGGTATTGGACGTGCATGCCCTGGCGGCACAAAGCCCACGCAGTGGGGATCATGGAGCCGGTGGATCCGGCGGAATGGGCGTCGTTGGCGGACCTGCGCGCAGCATGGCGTGAAGCCATATTGCGCGAGTTCGTGTCGAATGAAGACCTTGCCGTGCGCCGGTTCGTCCTGCGCGAGCTGACTCTCAGGAACGAGGACTACTACCCCGCAGATCTCCGTGTGCTGATCGGCGAGGCAATCCGCATCGGCCGTACTCATACCGACGAACACATACGGCACTGGTTCGAGATTCAATTTAAGGCCTGACCTGGTCTGGTGGGCGACCACCGGAAGGCAGGAACGACGATCAGCTTTTCGAACCTCGCGACGCCGGCGCCCGAGGACGGCCTGTGGGTCAGGGAGTTGCGACGGCGAGCAGGCGCAGGTCGTCCTCGCCGCCGGCCAGGCCGGCGACGTCCGTGAGGATGCGGTCGCAGAGTCTGGCGAGGCCGTCCCGTCCGCATCGTGCGTCGCCGGTCTCGGCCGTGGCGTCCGCGCCCGCGGGCTCTCCGCTGGCGTCCGCCCCGCACCTGCCCTACCAGGCGATGCCGGAAAACTCCGGCTGGCCACCGCGACCGGACGGGTTGCGTCCCGACTGCCGCTAGTTATCGACCGTACCCGTGGGGTAACCCGCCCAGGCGGTGCCCATTTGTCAGGTATCGGCGGTCGCGGTGGATGGTGGGCTGTGGCGTCTGCGGATGATCCGCTCTGGGGTCAGCCGGCGGCGGTGTCGGCGTAGCGGCGGGCGGCGGCGAGCTTGGTGCGCAGGGCAGCGCCGTCGATCGGTTCGCCCGCGTCGCCCGCGCGTCCATCCGGACCGAAGTAGAGCCCGGCGTACGCGGCCGTGTCGCGCTGAAACCGCCAGCCCTCGGCGAGCGGGCCGGCGTCGACCGTGTCGTAGCCGATCTGGTCGAGGAACACGGCGACCGCGGCCTTCGCGTCGGCGTCGTCCCCGGCGATCGCCAGCGCCGAGCGGTCCGGCGCCCCGGCCGGGCGCGCCAGCGACAGCAGGTGCTTGAAGTAGATGTTGTTGAAGACCTTCACGACCTTCGAGCCGGGCAGGTGGCGCGCCACCAGCTCGCTGGTCGTGGTGCTCTCGTCGTCGAGCTCGGCGATCTGCCCGTCACGCTGCGGGTAGTAGTTGCAGGTGTCGAGCACGATCTTGCCGGCGAGTGGCTCCACCGGAACGCTCTCGTAGGCCCGCAACGGGATGGTCACGACCACCAGGTCGCCGGCCCTCGCCGCCTCGGCCGCGGTGCCGGCCCGCGCCCGGGGACCCAGCTCGGCCACCAGGCCGGCCAGCGTCTCGGGACCGCGCGAGTTGCTCAGCACCACGTCGTGGCCGGCCGCGACCGCCAGCCGGGCCACGGTCGAGCCGATGTTCCCGCTTCCGATCAGTCCGATCGTCGTCATGCCTGCGCAACCACCTGGCCGCGGGACGGCATTCCCGGTCTGGGGCGAGCCGGCGACCAGCTGTGGCGAGCTGCCCGCCAAGCGGTGACAGCGGTGACAACGGTGACAAAGGCGCGCTTTTCATGGTTCGGAAGGCAGGCGGTCTCGCTGGTCAGCGAGCGCGGTCGACACGGGTGGCCCAGCAGCCACGGCTCGCGTTGTGCACGTGGACGTGGTCGCACGCCTCGAGTGCGAAGAAGCGGTCGAGCGTCCCGGGGAGGTCGGTGCCAGCGATCACAGCCGCGTCGATCATCACCGCGTCTCCGTCGAAGGCGCGGACGGACAGTTGCCGGCCGGCGAGCTGCGCCGGAAGGGCGTGAAGGTCCGAAGGTGGCTCGCAGGGGGCGCGGTGCAGGAAGATCGGGCTCGCCGAGCGGTAGGGACTGTCGGCCGTGAACGGATCGTGCGACACGAGGATCACCTCCTCGCCCACGGCCGCGTCCCGCAGGCACTGCCGGCACGGGTAGCCCGGGTGGGCGTCGACGGCGTACACCGGCGCGTCCGGGTGCTCGGCACGCAGCCGGTCGGCGTCGTCAGGATCGATCGGCCGGAGGCGGTAGGCGGTGGTGATCGCGGTGGTCATGCCTTCATCATTCGATCGACGGTCCGGTGTGTCTGGCGGATTTTCGCCATCGCGCCCGGGCGTGGGCGAACTCGGCCGACCTGCCCGGCGAAGCCCTCGGGTCGCCGAGCGGGTCAGGGGCGCAAGGCGGAGGCGGCTAGATCTCGGCGATGATCTGGTCGCGCTTGGTCGTGTACTCGGTGTCGCTGATGGCGCCCGTGGCGCGGAGCGCGTCGAGCTCGCGCAGACG
Organism: Pseudofrankia saprophytica; assembly: GCF_000235425.2. NCBI lineage: Bacteria > Bacillati > Actinomycetota > Actinomycetes > Frankiales > Frankiaceae > Pseudofrankia > Pseudofrankia saprophytica. Next base: position 4,757,901 of record NZ_KI912266.1, on the reverse strand, counting down.
CTCGGCCGCGGGCCGCTTCGGCTTGGTCAGCAACGTGGGCGCGCCGTCGGCGTCGGTGGTCGGCGGGGACCAGGCCGCGGTGCCCTCGCGGGCCGTGCCCTCGCGGGCCGTGGCCTGTCGCACCACGGCGCGCAGCTGGTCGCGCAGGTCCGGGTTCGAGCGGGCGTCGACCATCCGGTCGAACGGAATGTCGTGGGCTTTCAGGATCCGCAGGATCTCCAGCAGCGGGCCGGCCTGGCCGGTCAGGTCATAGGCCGTGTCGTCCTCGGCGAGGGTGAACCGGGCGAGAACCTGGCCGTTGACCAGGGCGCTGCGGTCCCAGTCGATGGCGACGGCCTGGGTGGCCGGGTCGACGAGGACGACGACCTTGCGCGCGTTGAGGGTGGCCATGCGGGTCACCCCGGCAGCCGCCTGTTCCTGGGCGTCGAACGCGAAGCCCGGTCCCTCGACGCGCAGGCGGATCCCGACCAGCGGCTGGTCGTTGACGCTGATGCCGGTCTCGGCCATGCCGGTGATCCGGGCGAGCGCCAGCACACCGTCACGCTCCAGCTCGGCGGCCCGCGTGCCGGTTCCGGTGACTGCCTGGCCCAGGAACGCCGCCCGACCGGCAAAGCCCGCCCGACCGGGAAAGGCCGCCCGGCCGATGAGCATGACCGCGCTGGTGTCGGCGCGAGCCAGCAGCATGGCGACCACCACGTCGATCGCCGTGATCAGCAGGCCCGCGACGAGCATCCACGAGAGCAGATGACGATTCTCCGGGCCGGTCGAGAAGTACACGAGCAGGAAGATCGGCCCGACCAGGCCGCCGCACAACTGGACGATCAGCTGTGCCTTGAGGTGACGCCAGAGCATCGGACTGCCCCTATCCGGCGAAGGTGGATCGTCGGTCACGTCGACAACGCCGATCGTATGGACCCGGATCTCGCGCACGTTCGGCTGGCCGGAGCCCCGCCGCGCCCGTCGCCAGATCTGACGGGTCATCAGAAACGATTGACCCCGCCAGGTCTCGGCCCGTACGGTCCGCCCGTCCGCGTGACGTCAGGGCGAAGGAGTACCGGTGACAGGTCCGACGGGTCGTCTGGCGGGACGGGTGGCGATCGTGACCGGCGCGGGGGAGGGGATCGGGCGCGGCATCGCCCGCCGATTCCTGCGCGAGGGAGCCAAGGTCGTCATCGCCGAGTACAACGAGCCGTTGGGGCGCGCGACGGCGGCCGAGCTGGAGGCGGACGTCGGCGGTGACGTCCGGTTCGTGCTCACCGACGTCAGCGACCGGGCCCAGGTGGTCGCCGCGGTGAACACGGCCAAGGACGAGTTCGGCACGGTCGACGTGCTGGTCAACAACGCCTGGAGCGGCGGCGGACTCGGCCGGGCCGAACGCAAGACCGATGCCCAGCTCGACCACGCCCTGCGGGTCGGCTTCTACGGGCCGTTCTGGGCGATGCAGGCGGCGTTCCCGCTGATGAAGGCGCAGGGGTGGGGCCGCGTCGTCAACATCTGCTCGCTCAACGGGGTGAACGCGCACGTCGGCTCGCTCGACTACAACGCCGCCAAGGAGGCGCTGCGCACCCTCACCCGGACGGCCGCCCGGGAATGGGCGCCGTACGGGGTGGTCGCCAACGTCATCTGCCCGGCGGCGCGGTCGGCCGCCTTCGAACGGCTCGCTCAGCAGGACCCGGCGCTGCTCGCCGGCGCCGCGGCCATGAACCCGATGGGACGCCTCGGCGACCCGGAGGCCGACATCGGCGGTGTCGCCGTGTTCCTTGCCAGCGAGGACGCCCGCTACCTGACCGGCAACACACTCTTCGTCGACGGCGGCAGCCACATCAACGGCGTCTCCTGGGCGCCCGAGCTTCCCGAGTCATGACGGCATACGAGCCCACCGAGTCCACGGCCACCCAGGCCGGTACCCAGCCCGCTGCCCAGTCGGTCGCCAAGCCGGCTGCCCAGCAGGGCACCCAGCCGCGCGACGAGCAGGGCGATCGGAGCGAGCGGGGCCGGCGCCCCACCGCGCTGGTCACCGGTGCTAGCCGCGGCATCGGCCGGGCCGTCGCACTTGCCCTCGCCGCCGACGGTTACGACGTCGCGATCACGGCGCGCACCGTCCGCGAGGGCGACCGCCCCCATGGCCTGCCGGGCAGCCTGGACTCGACGGCGGCCGAGGCGGCGGCGCTCGGCGCCCGGGTCGTGCCGGTGCGGCTCGACCTGCTCGACGCCGACCAGCTGGCCCCGGCGGTGGAGGGCGTGCTCGACGCGTTCGGCCGGCTCGACGTGCTCGTCAACAACGCCATCTACGTCGGGCCGGGCGGCGACGCCGGCTTTCTCGACGTGAGCCGGACCGAGATCGAACGCCGGATCTACGCCAACCTGACCGCGCAGCTGCTGCTCACCCAGCGGGTGGTCCGGGCGATGGTCGACGCGGGCGGCGGCACGGTCGTCGGCATCACCTCGGCCGCCGGGACGACCGACCCGCGCAGTGGCCCGGGCACGGCCGGCGGTTGGGCGGTCACCTACGGGTGCAGCAAAGGCGGCTTCCACCGGATGGCCGGCGCGATCGCCGCCGAGCTGGGCGGGCGCGGTATTCGGTGCTTCAACGTCGAGCCTGGACCGGTCGCCACCGAGCGGGTGCTCGCCCGCCCCGACCTGCGCTGGGTCGCCGAGTACGGGCGGCCTCCCGAAGCGGTGGGTGCCGTCGTCGCGTGGCTGTTGCGCCAGCCCGACGGTGCCGTGCCGAACGGGGACACGATCAGCGTCACCGCGGTCGCCCCGGCCCTCGAGGCCGCCGCCCGCGGCGACCAGCGTTGACGAGCCGGCGGACGGCGGTTTCGAGGGGCACGGTGAGCGGCGGGGAGGCGCGGCGAGCGGCACGGTCAGGTCCGGTGAGCGCCGCGCCTGGTGGTTCGGGCGACCCGCCGCCGGCGGCGGGTCGCGAGGGTCGTGGCGGTAAGAAGGGCGGCGAGGCCGCCGCCCGCGGCGAGGCCGCCGCCCGCGGCGAGGCCGATGACGAGGACCGGCGAGCCGACGTGCCAGCGTCGGTGGCGGCTTCGACGACGCGCTGCCGGGTGCCGAGATGCCCGGACGTCGCCGGGGGTGGACGGGAGGTTGCAAAGGCGCAGCACAGCGAGCGCACAGCCGGGGCAAAGTTGATCCTGTGATGCTGTGAAGCGCGGAACCATCCGATCGTCACAGGAGGACGCGCGTGACCAGGAAACAGCGGACCGATGGGATCTCGTCCTATGAGGGACGTCCGCTCGCCCGGCCGGCGGAGGATGTCGTCGACCAGGGACTCGCGTTCGACCTTGGCACCCTGCTGAGCCGGCGGCGGCTTCTGACCATGGTGGGGCTCGGCGCGGCGACGGCGGGCCTGGCGGCGTGCGGGTCAGGCTCCGGCACGTCGGCGGGCGTGACCGCCGGTGCCGCGACGGCCGGGTCCACGACCGCCGGTGCGACGGCGTCCACGTCAACGAGCGGCGCGTCGGGGGAGATCCCGGAGGAGACGGCGGGTCCGTACCCCGGCGACGGTTCCAACGGTCCCGACGTGCTCCAGCAGAGCGGCGTCGTGCGTAGCGACATCCGGTCCAGCTTCGGGACGGCTACGGATACCGCCAAGGGCGTCCCCATGACCTTGGAACTGACGATCGCCGACCTCGCAGGTGGTGGCGCATTCACCGGTGTGGCCGTCTACGTGTGGCACTGCGACCGGGAGGGCCGTTACTCGATGTACTCGCAGGGCGTCACCGACCAGAACTACCTGCGCGGCGTCCAGGTCGCCGACACGGGCGGCAAGGTGCGTTTCACCAGCATCTTCCCGGCGTGCTACAGCGGACGGTGGCCGCACATCCACTTCGAGGTCTACCCCGACCAGGCCAGCATCACCGACGCCAGCAAGGCCATCGCCACGTCCCAAGTCGCGCTGCCCAAGGACATCTGCGACCAGGTCTACGCGCAGTCTGGCTACGAGGCGTCCGTGGCGAACCTCTCCAAGGTCAGCCTCACCAGCGACAACGTGTTCGGGGACGACGGCGGCGCCCAGCAACTCGCCACCGTGACCGGCTCCACCACCGCCGGCTACACCGTCACCCTCGCCGTCGGTGTCGACACCACCACCAGTTCGGGCAACGGTCAGACGGCTGGCATGCCCGGCGGTCAGCCGCCCGGCGGCCAGCCGGGCTGACAGTGTGCCCGACAGCCCCTGAGCGCGCGGCTACTCCGGGCGCCCATGCCGGCCGGCGAGGTCGGCGGGGCCGCCCCGCCGGTCCCAGGACTCAGCTGGCGCTCTCGGCGAGGGCGGGGTGGTAGACGACGACCGTCCCCGTTCGTCCCCGTTTGGCCGTATACATGGCCAGGTCGGCTTGGCGGAGCAGGACGTCGGGGCTGGTGGGCCGGGACGCGACGCTGTCGAGGATGACCATGCCCAGGCTGGCGCTAGGGGTGTAGTGCTGTCCGACCAGCAGGCAGGGCGCCTGGATGGCGACGGCGAGCCGCTCGCCGACGTGGCGGGGGTCGTCAGGGCCGCCGCCGTCGAGGATGACGGCGAACTCGTCGCCGCCAAGACGGGCGGCGGTGTCGACCGCGCGGGTCTCCGTCAGCAGCCGGTCGGCGATGATCTTGAGGAGCTCGTCGCCGGCGGCATGGCCGAACGTGTCGTTCACCCGCTTGAAGCCGTCGAGGTCCAGGAACAGAAGGGACACTCGTGTGTCGGGGGCGTAATCGGCGGTGATCCTGGTGCCGTCGCCATCGGGGGCGCAGGCGAGGACCCGCTGTAGACGTCGGGTGAACAGCGCCCGGTTCGCCAGGCCGGTCAGGGGGTCGTGGAATGCCTGGTGGTGCAGTTGCTCCTGCTGTTCCTGGGTCTCGGTGAGCAGCCGGGTGTTCTCGGCGACGGTGACCATCTGTCGGATCAGGGCCACCACCACCAGCGCGATCATGCCGTAGGTCTCGAACAGGTCGAGCCGGACCCCGGCGAGCCGCTTGTCGACGACCAGGAGGCCCGCGGCCACGAGCGTCGCGTAGGGCAGCACGGCGTGTGCCCACATCGCCCGCGGGCCGGGTGGAGCGGGGCCGTCCGGGTGCGTGGGGCGCGGAACGGGGGCGAGCGCGGCGAGGAAGATCAGCAGATAGGCGAGGGCGAACCCGACCATGCCCCAGGGCGGCAGCTCCAGCCCATGCACCGCCGCTACGTAGGGCATGAGATTGGTGGTGACGGCGTAGGCCAGCAGGCCGGTGCCGAGCAGGGCCAGTACCACCGGGGCGCGCGGCCGGCGGAAGGTGGCGATCAGCACAACCGCGGCGGCGAGGATCAGACCGGCTACCTGGTGGATCAGGGCGAGCTCGAACGTCTCGGTGTGGTGGCCTGCCTGGACGAGCGTGGCGAGCGTCATCCCCCACTGCAGCAGGACGATCGAGCCGACGATCAGCATGCAGTCCAGCAGGGTGATCGTGTACCAGCGGTAGGCGCTGTGCCGCCGCCGGCCCAGATCGCCGCCGTGCTCACCGACCCGGTCGGTGGGCAGGGACAGCAGACCGGCCAGGGCCAGGACGTAGAGGACGAGGAAGGCGGCGTACCCGGCGGAGATGCCGCCCTGGTGGGGCATGCGGCCGGCCAGGAGCGCCGGCATCACCGACAGGCTCGCCAACATCCCGCCCGCGGCGGTGATGGCGATGAGCACCCGCCAGCGGCGCTCCGCGCCATGCACCCGCCGGGCGGACCAGAAGCAGGCGATCGCGGCGGCGAGCTGGAGGGTGGCGTTGACGAGGTCCGTGGCGACTCGGGCGGTGTGCAGCTCCAGCAGCGCCGCGAGGGCGACATCGAGCCCGAGGAGCGCTACGGAGGCGACGACGGCATACCGGAACAACCGTGGCGCGCGGCCCAGACCGGTCGGACGCCACAGCCTGTCTGCGGCGTCGACGCCGCGGAGTCCAGACATCACTGCATCCCACCGGTAGCTTACCGCAATCAACCGAATTCATTCAGTGATGATCTGGTGGGTCCGGTCGACCGGGGGCGCCCGCCTCTGCCCGCCGGGGTCGGACGCCCTCATGCATGTCATGCCGTAGCCGATCTCGTCTGCCTTGTGGCCGTCGGCGGCCCTCGCCAGGTGCGGACGCGGATCCGCGACGGCACGTCGTCGGCCGCCCGCGCGGACGGTGGGGCTAGGCCCACCCACGGCGGCGGTTCAGGCCCCTCGTGCGCGGGCGGACCCGTTTCTAGCGTGAGTGTCGCTACCCGCCACGAACGGCCTACTCGCCTGGAGTGATCTCATGACAGCCCCGCCAGTCGCCTCAGCGCTGGAGGCACAGGGCCTGACCCGGACCTTCGGCGCGGGCGCGGGAACCGTGCACGCCCTCGACGGCGTCGACCTCGCCTTCCCCCGCGGCACCTTCACGGCCGTGATGGGCCCCTCCGGCTCCGGCAAGTCCACCTTCCTGTCCTGCGCCGCCGGGATCGACCGGCCGACCGGCGGCCGGGTGCTGGTGGCCGGGACGGACGTCACCGACTGGGACGAGGACCGCCGCTCCCGGCTGCGCCGGGAGCGCATCGGCTTCGTCTTCCAGGACTTCCAGCTGATGCCCTACCTGACGGCCGAGCAGAACGTCGGCCTGCCGCCGCGGCTCGCCGGGCGGCGGCCCGACCGGGCCCGGGTGCGCGGCCTGCTCGACCTGGTCGGGCTCGCGGACCGCGCCCACCACCTGCCCGGGCGGCTGTCGGGCGGGCAGCGGCAGCGGGTCGCGATCGCCCGCGCCCTGGTCACCGACCCGGCGGTCGTCCTCGCCGACGAGCCAACCGGCGCGCTCGACTCGGCGACCGCCCGGGACGTGCTCGCGCTCCTGCGGGCGTGCGTCGACGAGTTCCGCCAGACGGTCGTCATGGTCACCCACGACCCGGTGGCCGCGGCCTACGCCGACGCGGTGGTGTTCCTCGTCGACGGCCGCGTCGCCGGTCGGATCGAGGCGCCCACCGCGGACGTCGTCGCCGCCCACGCCGCCCACCTCGACGAGCGGGTGGCGCGGCGATGAGCGGGCTGACGGGTCTCGCGCTCCGGTCGCTGCGGCACCGGATGACCGCGCAGGTCGCGACCTTCCTCGCGGTCCTGCTCGGCACCGCGCTGATCGGCTCGTTCGCCACCCTGGTCGAGACCGCGCTCGCGCTCGGCCCCACCGCGCCGGACCGGGACGCCGACCGGGAGACTCTGATCATCATGGGTGCCGTCGTCGGCGGCTGGGGCACGCTGATCGTGCTCTTCTCCGTCGCCTCGACGGTCGGCCTCACCGCGGCGCGGCGGGCCGGCGAGATCGGGCTGCTGCGCACCCTCGGCGCGACCCCGCGCCAGGCCCGCCGGCTGATTCGCCGGGAGGCGCTGGCCGTCGCCGCCTGCGGCGCGCTCGTCGGCGCGATGCTCGCCGCCGGCACCGGCTGGCTGCTGCTCGACCTGCTGCGCGGCCACCTCGTCTCGGCCTCCGTCGGGTACGCGGCGGGGCCCGCGTCCCTTGGCGCCGCGGCCGGTCTGGTCGTGCTCACCAGCGTCGCGGCGGCGGCGGTCGCGGCCCGGCGGGCGACCCGCGCGCCCGCCGGCGTGACGCTGCGCGACAGCGACGCGGAGACCGGCCGGATGCGCTGGTACCGGGTGGTGGGGGCGCTGCTCCTGATCGCCTACGGCATCGGCGGGGGCGTCGTGACGATCACCGTGACGGCGAACTCCGACGACCCGTACGCGGCGATGCAGACGAGCGGGAGCTGCTCGATCCTGGTCGGCCTCGGCCTGGCCCTGCTCGCGCCGCTGCTGCTGCGCTGGCTGTCGGCCCCGCTCGCGGGGGTGGTCACGGGCCTCCGCGGCCGGGGCGCCGGCTACCTCGCGGCGTACAACGCCCGGCGGCGGGCGCACCGGCTCGCGGCCGTGCTCGCCCCGGTGATCGTGCTGACGTCGGCGGCGATCGGCACGCTCATGCTGGTCAGCATCGACACCCGTACCCTGCCCGGCGGGACCGAGGACTCCGACACGATCAACCTGTTGAACAACGTCGTCGTCGGGATGGCGTCCCTGTTCGCGGCCATCATGGTCGTCAACGCGTTCGCCGCCGGCGTCGCCGACCGCCGGGCCGAGCTGCGCCGCCTGTGGCTCATGGGCGCCACCCCGACGCAGGTCAGGCGGTCCGTGGTCGCGGAGGCGGCCGTCGTCGCCGTCGTGGGCCTGGTGCTCGGCGCCCTGGGCTCGCTGGCGACCGTGATCCCCTTCTCGGTCGCCCGCCACGAGGGCGTCGTCCCGGACGCCCAGCTGTGGATCGCGCCACTGGTCGCCGTCGTCGTCGTCCTGCTCACCCTGGGCGCCGGCCGGTTCGCCGCCCGCGCGACCATGCGGACCGCGCTGGGGGAGGTCAGACGTCCCGCCACATGACGACGTGCGGGCCGATGCCCGGCTCCTCCCGCACCTCACCCCGCGTGCGCAGCCCTTCCCGTTCGTAGAAGGGGACGGCGCGCACACGGGCGTTGCACCACAGCAGCCCGCCGCCCTGGTCGCGGACGTGGCCGACCACGGCCGCGAACAGCCTGGCCCCGATCCCGCGGCCGCGCATCGCCTCGTCGGTCGCCATGCCCCGCAGGCGCCAGCCAGCCGCCCCCCAGGGCGCCGCCTCCCGCAGCACCGACACGGTCCCGACGACGGTCCCGTCCGCCAGGACGGCGACCACATGGGCGCTGTCCGGCTCGTCGTCACCCGGGAACGCCACGTCACGGACCGTCTGGTGTGGCCGCAGCACCCGCTGCCGCAATGGCAGCGTCACTTCGGCTCCCACCCGCTCGAGACGGACCTCCGCCGGCTCGTCAGCGCTCACCGCCCCATTCTCGCCCTGGCCCGCCCGCCCTCGCCCGTGCCGGTGGTCTCGCGGAACCCGCCGAGAGGGCTCGTGGGACGCCGCCACCGGCCGGCCCGCGGGCTGGTGAGCGGCGACGCCGGTGATGACGAGGGCGATGCCAGCCAGGTCGCGCCAGGTCGGCACCTGGCCGAGGACAGCCAGGCCGATCACCGCGGCGGCGGCGGGCAGCAGCGCGAGCATGAGCGCGAACGTGGCCCGGGGGAGTCGGGCCATCGCCAGCTGGTCGGCCACGTAGGGGATGACCGAGCTGCAGACGCCGACGCCGATGCCCCAGACAAGCCAGACCGGATGGGTGAAGGCGGGCGCGGCGGCGGCGATGCCGGCGGGCGTCGCGGCGAACGCCGCGACCAGCATCGCCGCGCCGAGCTGGTCGATGCCGCCCATCGGCTCGGGAGCGTGGTCGTCGGCGGCCGCGGCGCTCGCGGTGGCGACGCGGTGACCGAGCATCACATAGAGCATGAACCCGGCGCAGTTGGCGAACGCGAACACGAACCCGAGCGGCTGTCCGGCCAGCCGGACATCGGTGAGGACGAGCACCCCGGCGATCGCCAGCGCGAGCGCGAGGACGTTGCGCCGGGTCCGGGCGCCGGCGGCGGCCAACGCGACGACGCCGAGAAACTCGACAGCCCCCACCGTCGACAGCGGAAGGCGGTCGACGGCCAGGTAGAACAGCGAGTTCATGCCGGCCAGCACGCCGCCGAGACCGACAAGCACCCACCGGTCCCGCCCGCGCAACCGGCGCAGAGCCCGCCAGGGCCGCCGCCAGACGGCGAAGACGACCGCGGCCGAGGCGATGCGCAGCCAGGCCACACCCAGGGCGTCGACCCGGGCGAACAGCAGCACAGCCAGTGACGGGCCCAGGTAGTGAAAGACCGCGCTGACCCCGAAGAACGACGCGGGTGGCAGTGCCCCGACCGTGCGTCCGACCCGGCTGGGGCCGTGGATCGTCGCCGTCACCCCGCCGCACGCTGCCACGGATCTATTCTCAAAGCCTGGAGCCAGCTACTCCATGGGTGATCGAAGGCCCTGCTCGGGAACTTCCTTCGGAATGTAGGTGATCTAGGTGGCTGACCGTCGATATGACGACGAGCGGATCGACGACGTCAACGCGCGCCTGCTCGCCGAGCTGCACGCCGATCCCCGGATCGCGATGTCGGAGCTGGCCCGTCGGGTCGGCATGTCGTCCCCGGCGGTGACCGAGCGCGTGCAGCGCATGCGGCGCAACGGCGTGATCACCGGATTCCGCATGGACGTCGACCCCGCGGCCGTCGGCCTACCGGTCGCCGCGTTCGTCCGAGTCCGTCCCATACCCGGGCGGCTGGAGAAACTCGCCGCCCTCGCCCGGACGACCGATCAGGTCAGCGAGTGCCACCGCATCACCGGCGAGGACTGCTTCCTGCTCAAGGTCCACGCCCCGACCGTGGCGGGCCTTGAATCCGTCCTCGACCGGTTCCTGGCATATGGGCAGACGATCAGCTCCATCGTCGTGTCCAGCCCCGTCCCGCCCCGGCCACTGCCGCTGCCGGTCCAGGATCCGGTCTGAGGGATCCGGACAGGCGTTCGTCGCCGCTCGCGGTGACCAGTCCTACTCGCGGGTGGCGAGAACGAGGAAGCGGTGCGGCGGGTCGTCATAGCTGTCCAGGCGCCAGCCGGTGGCGGCAAGCCGTGGCTCGAGGCGGGTGACGGCGAGCGGCTCGTCCGGGCGCAGGGCGCGGCCGTGGCGGGCCGCCAGGGCGGCGCGGCCCGAGGGATGGAAGATCGCAAGCCGTCCGCCGGGGCGGCTGACCCGCGCGAGCTCGGCGAGGCCGCCGGGCACGTCCGGCAGATGGTGCACGAGGCCGGCGGCGAAGACCGCGTCGACGGTGCCGGTGGGGATGGGCAGGCGGCGGGCATCGGCGAGCACCAGCGCCACGTCGGCGTCTCGGCCCGCATGCCGCGCGGCGACGAGCATCTCCGGGGTCAGGTCCAGGCCGATCACCGTGCCGGCCGGTCCGACCGCGTCGCGCAGCGCGGGCAGGGCGCGCCCGGTCCCGCAGCCCGCGTCGAGCACGACCGCGCCGGGGCGCAGCCCGATCTCGCCGACGGCGGCGGCGTACGCGGGCAGGTCGTCCCCGAACTTCGTGTCCCACGTGGCCGCGCGGACGCCGAAGAACGCCTGGCTCTCGCTGACATGCCAGCTCCCGTCGCCGGCCAGCCGGGACGCGACGCGCCTGATCACCGGCCACGCCGGGTCGTCCACGTCGACGACGACGTCCGGGCGACGCTCGTCGTCGCGGTCGTCGCGCCGCGCCGAGCGGGATCGCAACCAGACGACGACATCCCACTCGCCGCCGGCCGGCTCGGCGCGCCAGCGCGGACCGTCCGCGAGCACCACCAGGTCGGCGTCGTCCTCGCCGCCCGTCGTGCCACCGTTCGCCGCCGCCGGCGGCGCGCCCGCCAGCCGGCGGCAGGGGCGACCGTCCGCGCGCAGCCGGTCCGCCAGCCGGTCCGCCAGCCGGTCCGCGAGCAGGGCGGGCATGGCCCCGGCCCCGGAGCCGTCGACGAGAACCCGAACCGCGCCCGGCGGCACCATCCCGGCGATCGTGCCGGCAACCGCCAGCCAGCGGCCGACCTGCTCGCTGGTCATCTCCGACTCCACGGCCGCCGCCGTCACACCGTCCACCACGGGCACCATGATGGCCACCCGGCGGACCGGGTGGCCATCGGACCGGACAGCCGGGCCAAGGCCTGTCCGGCTAGTCGTTGCGTGCCGTCTCCGGGCCGGTGATCCGCCGCAGCAGTGGCAGCGTCGAGGCGATGACCGCCAGCGAGAGCGCGAGCCCACCGGCGACGACGGCGTAGTACACCCAGCCCGGCGCGACCAGCGTGTAGTCGAGCTGCGCGCGCAGGAACAGCTGCGCGGCGAGGAACCCCATGCCGATCGCCACGGCGGCGGTGACCAGCAGCGGTACCACGCTCTCGATCGCGACCACCCGGCGCAGCGTCGCGAGCTGCACCCCGGTCAGCCGCAGCAGGCTGAACGGTCGCCTGCGGTCGCTGAGCCCGCCGGCCACGCTGACCGCCAGCCCGCAGCCCGCGATCGGCAGGCTGCACAGGATGACCACGTTCGCCAGCTGCTGGAACCGCACCAGCGGCCGCGCGCCGTCGGCCTCCCACTCGCCCTCGCTCGCCGGCAGCTGTCCCTGGGGGAACGCGTTCTCCAGCATGGTCCTGGCGCGCTCGAACGCCGCCTGGTCGGTGGTGTCGACGACCACGGACAGGATGGGCATCCGCGTGACCTCGGCGGGCGTGACGTCGACCGCCTCGATGGCGTCGATTCCCGCGCTGGCCGAGCCGACGAGGCCGGGGGCGACGGTGGCGACCTGGGCGCCGGGCGGGCAGCGGCCGTAGACCGCCAGACGGTCCAGCTCGGCGCACGTGATCACTGGTCGCCACTTCTCCGGGTCGGTGTCCCGGTGGACCAACGTGACATTGCGGACGCCGGGGATCGCCCCGAGCCCGGCGGGGAGCTGGGCCGCCGTCGGCGCCGGGCCATCCTCGGGCCAGAAGATCTTACGCACGCTCGTCGTCGCCACGGAGTCGGTGCGGGGCGCGCCGCGGTTGGCGACGAACGTCGTGATGGCCCCGGTCGCCGCACTGGTCACGAACAGCGCGACGATCAGGCCGCTGACCGACCGGAAGCCGGCCCGCGGGTCGTCGGCGAGGCGCCGTCCCGCGATGAGCGCGGCCGGCCGGCTCGCCCGGCCGGCCAGCAGGCGGGCGGCCAGCATCGTGAGCCACGGCCCGGCCAGCAGCAGCCCGATCAGGATCAGTACGAAGCCGGTGAAGTACGCGATGAGCTGGCCGCTCGTCGCGTCGGGCCGCCGACCGATGAAGAAGGCCAGCTCCGTGAGCCCGGCGGCGAGCGGAAACACCCGCCAGGCACGCGGCGAGCGGGGCGTGACCCGCCTCGTCACGCCGAGCGGCGAGATCCGGACCCGGCGTAGCGCCAGCCCGGCCGCCACGACAGCACTGGCCGGTACCCCGAGGGCGACCAGCAGCACATCCAGGGCTGTGAGCGACAGGTCCGCGGGGAAGAACCGCTCGCCGGTGAACGCTATCCCGGCCAGCCCTGGCCGGATCGCGAGGAACAGGCCGAACCCGACGGCGGTGCCGACGGCGGCCGCGAGCGTCGACTCCACCGCCGACAGCAGCGAGATCTGCCTCGGCGTCGCGCCCACCAGCCGCATCGCCGCGAAGCGCTGCTCGCGGCGGGCTGCGGCCAGCCGCGTCGCGGTGCCGATGAAGATGAGCACCGGGAACAGCAGCGACACGGCGACGACGGAGAGGGTGACCGCCATGATGTCGGCGTTGAACCCGATGTAACAGTCGCGGCAGGCGCTCGGCGTGGTGGTCATGATCTGCGTGACCCGGGTCGCCCCCAGCGCCCTGAGGTCCGCGGGTGGGCGGCCGAGGACGATGAGCAGCGAGTCGGGGGAGGGCAGCGCCGACCTGCCGATGGTGCCGACCCCGCGGCCGGGGAAGCGGTCGGCGAGTTCCGCCGCGGGCGTGGCTCGTAGCAGCTCGCCCAGCGCGGGGGAGACGTAGTACTCACCGGGGCCCGGCAGCCGGGGGATGCCCGGCGGTACCGGCGCGTCCGATCCCAGCGCGGCGACCTCGACCCGACCGATCGTGCGACCGTGGTAGTAGTCGCCGCGGATCAGCCACAGCATCCCGTCGCCGCCGCGGGCCGCCGGGCCGGCAGCGGTGTTGAGCCAGGCGTACCGCTGGTTCTGCGCGCCCACCGCGTTCAGGCCCGCGACAGGCGCGAGCAGCATGGCGACGCCGAGCGCCACCGCGCCCGCGATGATGACCAGCCGGACGAGGGCCTCCCGCCCGCCGGCCACCGACAGCCGCACCGCGAACCGGATCACGAGTGCACCAGCGCGTTCACCCTGCCATCGCGCACGATGACCTGCCGGTCGGCGTACGCGGCGACCCGGGCCTCGTGGGTGACGAGCACGACGGTGGTGTGCTGCTCGTGGGCCGAGTCGACGAGCAGGTTCATGACCTGCTCGCCGGTGATGGAATCGAGCGCTCCGGTCGGCTCGTCGGCGAACAAAACGCTCGGCCGGGCGACGAGGCCGCGGGCGAGCGCCACCCGCTGCGCCTGACCACCGGAGAGCTCACCCGACCGGCGCCGCTCCAGTCCGGCAAGGCCGAGCCGCTCGAACCAGGGCAGGGCCGCGGCCATCGCCGCCCCCCGCCGGATGCCGCCGAGAAGCAACGGGAGCGCGACGTTCTCCTGGGCGGTCAGCTCCGGCACGAGCTGCCCGAACTGGAAGACGAACCCGAACCGGTCCCGGCGAAGGACGCTGCGCTCGTTCTCGCCCAGCTGGTCGACGCGGTCGCCCCCGAAGTGGATCTCGCCGGCGCTCGGCACGAGGATCCCGGCCAGGCAGTGCAGCAGGGTGGACTTGCCGGAGCCGCTCGGGCCCATGATGGCGACGATCTCGCCCTCATCCACGGCGAGGCTCGCGCCGCGCAGCGCCGGGGTCTCGCCGAACGACAGGACGACGTCGCGCGCCTCGATGGCTGTCACGCCCCCACCGGCCGTCATGCCGTCACCACGGTACGCAGGGCGTCCAGCCGGACGGCCGTCGTGTCGATCCAGTGCAGGTCGGCCTCGAGATGGAACAGCCCGTGGTCGGCGAGCAGGGCGTCGACGAGGTCGCCGCCGCGCTTGACCGTGGTGAGCTCCTGCATCCGCCGCAGGTGCGCGGCGCGCTGGGTGTCGAGGTACTCCTCGGCGGGGCGGCCCAGCATCAGCGCCAGCACGACCTTGCTGAACAGCACCGTCTGCAGGTTGGGCTCGGGCTCCACCGGTTCGGTCAGCCAGGTGTCGACCTCGGTCGCGCCGAGGTCGGTGATGACATAGCGCTTGCGGTCCGGCCCGACGCCCGGCTCGACGTCGCCGATCACGATCTTGCCGTCGCGGGTGAGGCGGCTGAGTGTGGCGTAGACCTGCCCGAACGGCAGGGGCTTGCCGCGGTTGAAGAAGGTGTCGTAGTCGCGCTTGAGGTCGTAGCCGTGGCTGGGCTCGCGCTCGAGCAGGCCGAGGAGGGTCAGGGGGACGCTCATGCGAGCAATATAACCTGAGCGTATACCCTGCGTATATACCCCGGGGGTAGAGGGATGGGTGCTACAGCCGCTCGATCGGTGACTGACGACGGGGGCGGATCGCGGCCAGGCCACCGGACCGCTCGGGGTGCCAGTCGCCGAAGAGCCGGCCGGCTGCCTGGCGGCAGCCGATGCCGTGGACGCGGGCGGCGGTGGACTCGTCGGCGACACCATCGGCGATCACGGTCAGCCCGAGTCGGAGCGCCGCGGTCAGGTAGCCGTGCGAGAGCGCGGCCGTGGCCGGCTCGTGCCGCGTCCCGGTGAGCGCCGCGATGAGTGACTCGTGCAGGACGATCATGTCGACGGGAAGGATGCGCAGCGCGTCCGGGGCGGTGTCGGTGGTGCCCACCCTGGCCAGCGAGATCCGCACTCCGAGGTCGTGCAGGCGCCCGAGAGAGCGCGCCGTGGCATGCAGATCGGGCGTGCGGGAGGTGCCCACGAGCTCGAGCACCAGCGTCTGCGGCCGTACACCGGTGGTGTCCATCGCGGCCAGGATCTGCCGGGTGATGTCCCGGCCGGTCAGCTGGGCCGTGGACAGCGGGATGTGGACAGGCAGTGGTCCGCCCGCCGCGTCCTGGTGGTCGGCGGCGTGAGCGCAGGCAGTCTGGAGCAGCAGATCGTCGAGGGCGGGCGCGAGGCCGGCCGAGGCGGCGGCGGTCAGCATCCGGTCGGCTGGCACCGTGCCGAGGGTGGGATGGTGCCAGGTCAGCCGGGCCTCGTGCGCCACCGAGGTCCGGCTGATGAGCTCGACGATCGGCCGGTAGTCCACCTCGAGACGTCCGCCGGCTGGGTCGCCGCGGATCGCCGCCCCCAGTGCCGTGTGCAGCGCGGACAGGGTGTCCGGCGAGGCGAGCCGCGGGGTGTACAGGGTCAGGCCACCGTCGCCCTTGGCCTTGGCCGTGTACATCGCCAGGTCGGCGTGATGCAGCAGCGTCTCGGCGGTGACCGGCTCGGCGGCGGGCTCGACCACGGCCATTCCCGTGCTGGCCCGCACGACGTAGTAGGTGTCGGCGAGCAGGAACGGTTCCCTGACGGCGTCGGTGAGCCGCCGGGCCGCCTCTGCCGGGTCGTCGGCCTCGAGCAGGATCGCGAACTCGTCGCCGCCGAAGCGGGCGACGGTGTCGGCGGCGCGCACGGCGGCGCGCAGACGACGGGCCGTCAGCCGCAGCAGCTCGTCGCCCGCGGCGTGCCCGAGCGTGTCGTTGACGTGCTTGAAGCCGTCGAGGTCGCAGAAGAGCACGGCGAGGCGGCCGGGAGCCCGGGCCTGCCGGTTCAGGGCGTGCGCGAGCCGGTCGGTGAACAGCGCACGGTTGGCCAGCCCGGTCAGCGGGTCGTGGAAGGCCAGGTGGCGCAGGGCGATCTGGTCCTCCTCGACCCGGTCAACCAGCCGGAGGTTGTCCGCCAGGGTGACCACCTGGCGGGCGAGGGTGAGGAACAGCAGCAAGAGCAGTCCCCACATCTCCACGGTCAGCCCGCGTTGCTGCGAGATCGTGGCCAGGGCGAATCCGCTGGCGGTCAGGAGCGGCAGGTAGGGCAACGCGGCCTGCCACCAGCGGCGCCGTGGACTACGGGCGGGCGCCTCGGGCCGGTCGGCGTCCCCCGGTCCGAGGGCCGATGCCGACGCCGTTGTCGGCAACAGGGTGGCCAACGCGATCATCGGCGGCCCCACGACGTAGCCGAGATCGAACAGGTGCGTGTAGTCCGTCGCCCCGCGGACCTGGACGTCGAGCTGGACCAACAGCGAGAAGACGCACGCGAGCTGCCCGAGGCCGAGCACGACGAGGCCACTCGGGCGCCGGAGCCGGCGGAATGCCAGGACGAGAATCACGGCGAGCACCTGCACCAGCGAGACCGCCGTCAGCCCAAAGGAATACAGCACCGTCGGGGACCGGATACCGGGACGGACGACGCCCTGGAGGATGACGATCCAGGCCAGGAGCGCGAGCGCGCCGGTCACGATGAGGCTGTCCAGGACGATCACCAGGAGCCAGTAGCGGTCATGGCGTCCGGTCGGACCCCGAATGGTGACGTCGAACGGCTCGGACGGGTAGAGCATCAGCCCGGCCAGCCCGGAGGCGGGGGGCAGAAGCAAGATGAGCAGGGCGATGGCGTTGTATTTGGGGATCGCCTGCCCCTGTTCCGCCACGAGAAACAGGTACGGCACGGTCATCACCGCCCCGATCAGGAGCATCACGCACATCAGCGCGCGCCACCACCGCTCGATCCCGTGATGACGGCTCGCCGCCCAGGCGCAGACGCCGGTACTGACGACGACGGCCGTGGCGTTGGCCACGCGGACGGCCGTCAATGCCTCGCCGGCGGGCAACACCAGCGCGCAGACCGTCACGGCCACCGCGAACCCGGCGAGCCCGACGGCGAACCGGCGCGCATCCGGACCCGTCCGCGGATCGGCTGATGTCGTTGCGCCGTTGCCCATCCGCAGCCAGTCCCCCTCCCGCCGGCCCCGATTCGATGCGGACAAGGGCACCGACGGTCCGGCCGCCTGGGGCGGTCGTACCCCTGATTAGCGAGTGGTACCCAACTGGATTCATAGGGTGATATAGATCATCGATCTGGTGCCCTTGGCGACGGCGAAAGAACGTCGTGTCCATGGGTGTACAAGGACGCTCGTCGTGACGGGCGGACCGGAGGGCTTCGGGATTGACGACGTTGATCGGCGTGCCGGCGGCGTAGGCGTTGATCTGGTCGAAGACGTCGGCGAACTGCAGCTCCCATTCGTCCCTGGTGACGTAGCCGATGTGGGGCGTGCAGACGACACCCGGCATCGTGAGAAGTCGACGTCCTGAACATGGTCATGGTGGTTGACGAAGTTCGGCGTGACGTTGGTGTCGGCGAGGCGGAGGTCTCCGGTCTCGATGACGGCGAACTGCTCCCGGACCAGCCGGTCGACGGTCGCGGCGTCGGTCGAGGAGACGGATGACGGGGTATCGGCGCTGGTGGGCCTGGTCATGATGGGCTCCTCCCGGCGACGGCCCCGGGCAGGGCCGCCGCCGGATGTGAAGGGTGGTGGCCTCAGCGCCCGGGCGTCGCGGCGATCTGACGCTGGAGCTGGTCGATGCCGACGTAGGCCCAGTGCCGGACACCACGGGCCTGGTCGTCGCACTGGACGATGTGGAACTGCTCGACCGCGACCCGGCCACCGGTGGCCTCGGCCCCGAACAGGGGCCCACCGGTGTGGGTGCCAGTCAGGTGGACCCGGGCGGCGACCCGGTCGCCCTCGGCGATCAGATCCTCGACCGTGGTCTCCAGGTCGGGCAGGGCCGCGCGCAGCATGCGGATGGTGCCCTTGAGGTGCGCGCGGAAGTCGGGTTCGTCCTCGGCGAAGGGATGACGGTCGACGGCGTCGGGGGCCAGGCACGCGTCGACGGCGTCGAGGTTGCCCTGAGTGAAGGCCTCCTCGAAGACGCGGCGGACGGTGCGCTTGTTCGCTTCGGTTTCCACAGCCTGCTTCCTTTCATGATCGGTACCGGGTGCGCGGGCTCTCGTCTGATGCAGTTGAACTGCTTTCACTGCGCTGTCTCTGCCGTCGATGCAGTACTACTGCATCGAAAGCAGTGCTACTGTACCCACGTGGCTCCGCCTGTCAACACGTCCAGCTACCGACAACTTCAGGCCCAGCAGACCCGCGAGCGGATCGCCGAGGCGGCCCGCCGCCTGTTCGCGGCTCGGGGCTACCGGGCGACGAGCATGGACGCGATCGCCGCCGAGGCCGGCGTCGCGGCCCGGACCGTCTACTCGGCCTTCGGTGCGAAGCGGGAGATCCTGTCGGCGATCTGCGAACGATGGCTGGAAGAGGCCCGCGCCCGTGAGCTCGCCCAGGCGGCGGTCGCCGAGCCCGACCCCAGGTCGCGTCTGCGCGCCGCCGCCCACTGGCTGCGGACGCTGTACGAGGCCGGCTTCGACGTGGTGACCCTCTTCGCGGCCGCCTCGGACGAGGACGCCGAGACCAGGGCGCTCCTGCAGGCCAAGCTGGCCGGCCGCAACCAGGTGATGGACATGATCGTCGCCTCGCTCGACGGCGCGCTGCGCGTCCCCGTCCCCCAGGCCCAGGCGATCTACCGCGCGCTCGCCGCCCCCGGCGTCTACGGCGAGCTGGTCGTCGAGTCCGGCTGGGCGCCCGACGCGTTCGAGGAATGGGTGGCTGACGCCCTGATCCGTGAGCTTCTCGACCCGGACCCGTCGAGGCGCGAATGAGCCATCCGGACCGCGTCGCGATCGCGCCGTCGCCGCGGGACGGCGGTGAGCGGCGCTGCCCACGGCGGGGATCATGACAGCGCGGATGCCAAGGGCCCGCTCGTCACCGAGATCATCACCCGAGCGGAGAGCTGGGCCAGCACAATCGACTGGACCCCCGCAGAATGATGGCGGCGCCGCCGAACAGGAGCCCGGACCTCGCTTCCGCGAGGCCGCGCACGCGACACCCCTGTCAGGGCTCCGGGCCCGGTCGGCCGACATCGGCGGCATGGCTGACTGACGTCGGCGGATGACGGTCCAACCGGCTTGGGGCGTGACCGCCCTGACTGGCGCCTTCCCGCCCGCATGGCCGGTTCGTGGCAAGGAGCAGCCGATGGCGACCACGGTGGCCGACGTGATGGTGACGACGCTGAGGGTGTCCGGAGTGCGGCGGGTGTACGGGATCCCTGGCGACTCGCTGAACGGGTTCACCGACGCCCTGCGCCGCGACGGCGCGATCTCCTGGCAGCTCGTCCGGCACGAGGAGGCGGCCGGGTTCGCGGCGGCCGGGGAGGCGGCGCTGACCGGGGAGCTCGCGGTGTGCGCGGGCAGTTGCGGCCCGGGCAACCTGCACCTGATCAACGGGCTGTACGACGCGAACCGCAGTCGGGTGCCGGTCGTGGCGATCGCCGCGCACATCCCGCGGGAGGAGATCGGCGGGAGCTACTTCCAGGAGACCCACCCGGAACTGCTGTTCCGCGAGTGCAGCGTCTACTGCGAGCTGGCCAGCATCCCGGCGCAGCTTCCGCGCCTGCTCGAGCTCGCGATGCGCGCGGCACTGCAGCGTCGCGGGGTCGCCGTGATCATCGTCCCCGGTGAGATCTTCCTCGCCGAGGCCGCCGGGGGTCCCGCGCCGGCGCCGGTGCGGGCCGTGTGGCCGGTCGTCCGCCCGGACGAGCCGGCGCTGGCGGACGCGGCGCGAGTGCTGAATGCCGCCAGCCGGGTGACCATCCTTGCCGGCGCGGGCTGCGCCGGCGCGCACGACCAGCTCGTCGGGCTCGCCGCGGCGCTGAAGGCGCCGGTCGTGCACGCGATGCGCGGCAAGGACGTCGTCGAACCCGACAACCCCTACGACGTGGGGATGACCGGGCTGATCGGGTTCAGCTCCGGGTATCGGGCGATGGAGCACTGCGACGCCCTGGTCATGCTCGGCACCGACTTTCCCTACCGGCCCTTCCTGCCCGAGGGCGTCCCGGTGATCCAGGTGGACGTGCGGGGCGAGCAGATCGGCCGCCGGGTGCCGGTCCAGGTGCCGCTGGTCGGCACCGTCAGGGACACGATCGACGCCCTGTTGCCGTTGATCGCCGTCAAGAGCGACTCCGCGCACCTGGACCGGATGATCGCGCACTACCGGCGGGCTCGGACCCGGCTGGATCGCCTGGCCCGCCCCGGTCGGGACGGCACCCCGCTGCATCCGCAGTACACCGCCGCCACGGTCGACCGGCTCGCCACCGCCGACGCGGTCTTCACCGCCGACGTCGGCACGCCCTCCATCTGGGCGGCCCGCTACCTGCACATGAACGGCACCCGTCGGCTGATCGGCTCGTTCAACCACGGCAGCATGGCGAACGCCCTGCCACAGGCCATCGGCGCGCAGGCGGCCGAGCCGGGCAGACAGGTCATCGCGCTGTCCGGCGACGGCGGCCTCGCGATGCTGCTCGGCGAGCTGATCACGCTGCGCCAGCAGCGGCTGCCGGTCAAGGTCGTGGTGTTCACCAACGGCGCGCTGTCGTTCGTCGAGCTGGAGATGAAGGCCGGCGGCATCGTCACCTACGGCACGGAGCTCGACAACCCCGACTTCGCCGGGATCGCCCGCGCCGCCGGTCTGTTCGGCGCGCGGGTGGAGAGCGCGAGCGAGCTGGAGGAGGCGCTGGCCGCAGCGTTTGCGCACGACGGCCCGGCGCTGGTCGACGTCCACACGGCCCGCCACGAGCTCGCGCTTCCCCCGAAGCTCACGTATGGCCAGATGAAGGGCTTCACCCTGTACGCGACGAGGACGATCGTGTCCGGCGGTGGGGACGAGCTCGTCGAGCTGGCCAGGACCAACCTGCGGGACCTGGACGCAGAGTGACCAGAAGGCCTCGCTAGGTCCGCTGACGGCGGTCCGATCCCCGACAAATCGGTCGAATATGTCGGTGGCTCGGGCTACGGTGGCTAGTGCTGGAGATCCACACGAGGAGGCGGCCAGTGACCACACTTCCAGACCGGCCGAACACCGCGCTGCTCGTGATCGATGTGCAGAACGCGGTCGTCAACGACGCGTACCAGCGGGACGCGGCCATCGCGAACATGGCCTATCTGGTGGAGAAGGCGCGGCGGGACCAGGTGCCGATCATCTGGGTGCAGCAGACCGACGAGCACCTCGTGCCGGAGAGCGACGGCTGGCGAATCGTCCCCGAGCTGCGCCCGGGTGACGAGGAGCGGCGCATCGAGAAGCGTTACGGCGACTCCTTCGAGGACACGGACCTGGCGGTCGTGCTGGCCGGGCTGCGGGTCGGGCGGCTCATCGTGGTCGGTGCCCAGACCGACCAGTGCATCCGCTCGACGCTGCACGGCGCGCTCGCCCGGGGGTACGACGCGACGCTGGTGAGCGACGCCCACACCACCGAGGACACCACGGCGTGGGGCGCCCCGCCGCCGGAGGCGGTCATCGCCCACACCAACCTGTACTGGACCTACCAGACGGCCCCGGGCCGCACGGCCGGCACCGTCGAGACCCAGAACGTGGACTTCGCCAGCGCGTCCTGAGGCGATAGGGGCGATGCCGATCGCGCGCATCCAGCGGCTGCGTGCCGGGCTCTGCCTGAACTACACCGCGATCGATGGGCCTCGTTCTCGACCTGCTCGACCACATCGAGGAGCCGGAGGCCGCGGCGCGCGGCCGCATCGACCGTGTCGGCCACGACGGGGCTACACCCCGCGGTCGTCTCGCGTCATGTCACCGGTGCCAGGGGTGCCGTCGGTGAGGGCGTAGCGCAGCAGCACCGCGCCGGTGGTCGAGGTGACAGGTGGCTCGGTGAGCGTGAGGTTCGCGGGTACGGCGCCGTGCGCGAAGACCTTCTTGCCGGCCCCGAGGACGACCGGGAAGACCCACAGCGACAGCCGGTCGAATAGCCGCTCGGTAAGCAGGGTCTGGACCAGGTCGAGGCTGCCGATGACGTGCACGTTCGCGTGGCGATCACGTGCCTCGCGTACCGCGACAGCCAGGTCGGGCCCGAGAAGCTCCGAGTTGGCCCACTCAAGGGTCGGGTTGCCGCGCGAGGCGACGTGCTTGGGCACGCTGTTGAAGAGCTTGGCGATCCCGCCGTCGACACCGTCTTCCTGGTGGGGCCAGAAGCCAGCGAAGATCTCGTAGGTCTTCCGGCCGAGCAGCAGCGCGTCGAGACCTTCCATACCGGCACCGACCTGCTGGCCGACGACGTCGTCGAACAGCGGCGCCTGCCAGCCGCCGAACCCGAAGCCGCCCTCCGTGTCCTCGTCAGGCGCGCCGGGCGCCTGCCCGACACCGTCAAGCGTGCTGAACAGGTCGATGTGAATGAGGCCCACGGTTCCTCCTTGGTCAGCCGGAGCGGCTGGCTACCTGTCGTCATTACTCCTAACCGACTGACCGTCGGCGGCCTGCCAACTCATCGGCGACGCGTCGCCGGTCGGACCGCTCGGTCAACCGCCCGATGCCCGCGCCCGTCATCCGTGCTAGCAGGGAGATCGAGCCGGCGGTGCGCGGGTATGTTGCCCGATGTCCGGACCCGTGCGGCGGTCCTAGCGTCCACCCCATGGCACACGCTTTGAGGCCTGCTCCCCTGCCCGCGGCCGGCGACCAGCCGCCGCGTGCGGTGCCGCACACCCTGACCATCCCGTCTCGCTTCTGCGGACCGCTCGACAGCGCCAACGGTGGTTACCTGGGCGGTCTCCTCGCCGGGTATCTCGACGGCCCGGTGACGGTCACCCTGCGCCGACCGCCGCCGTTGGTCACACCCATGACCGTCGAGGGCGGCGCCGAGGGTTCGGTTCGGATCCATCACGCTGGCACGGTCATAGCCGAGGCCGCGCCAGCCCAGGACCGCCCGGCGCTGCGCGTACCCGACACCGTCTCGATGGCCGAGGCACGTGCGGTAGAGGGCCGTTCGCGTTACTTCCAACGCCCGGAGTTCCCGACCTGCTTCGTCTGCGGCACTCGGCGTGGGCGAGGCGACGGCCTGCGTATCTTCCCTGGGCTGGTGCACGGTCGGCCCCTGTGGGCTGCGCCATGGGCACCGGACGCCTCGTTGGCGGACGGCGGCCCGAGCGTGCGCCCGGAGATCGCCTGGGCGGCACTGGACTGCCCCAGTGGGATCGCCGCCATCGAAGCCCATGACATCAGCGAGGATGCCGCCATCCTGCTGGGCCAGATGACCGTCAACGTGGCGGCACTGCCGGCGGTCGGGCACGAGTACCAGGTGGTCGCCTGGTCGATCAGACGTGAGGGGCGCAGGCTGATCGCCGGCTCGGCCCTGCTGCGGCAGGGCGACGTGCTCGCGGTGGCCAGGACGGTGTGGGTCACCATGCGGCGCCCGGTCCCGAGGACGACGGTGGGCGTGGAAGAGCCGTCATGACGGTGAGGCGCGCCAGAGCATCACGATCAGCGAGACCTCGAACCTCCCGAAGGGCGACGTCGAAGCCACGGGCGCAGGCGGAGGCACCGGGCACCGCGAGGCAGCGGCCGGCGTGCCATGGGGAACCCTTCGCCTACTCGGTGCCGGCTACGCCGATGACATGCCCCTCGGGATCGGAGAACCGTCCGACCACCAGCGTTCCGGGAGTGCCCTCGGGACCCATCTGGCGCTTCCCGCCGAGGCTCTCGGCCTTCCTGAGCGCGGCCTCGACATTGGGAACTCCCACGTAGAACAGAACCCGTCCCTCATAACCCGCGCCACCACCCACGCCACCGTTGATCCCGCCGCTGGCCGTGGTCTCGTCCACGAACCCGTAGTTACCCGGCTCGGAGACCGTTTCGGTGGCCGCATCGTTGGTCTGGAACTCCCACCCGAACAACTCGGCGTAGTAGCCCCGCAGCATCGCGGGATCCCGCCCGATGATCTCGAAATGCACCACTGGCTGCCCCATCGCACGTCCCTCCAGATGGATCGGTCCTGGTGGAGAGACTCGGGCGAACGAACAAACTCATCGGTCGGGCAGGCCGCGGTAACCCCTCTGGGCGACCGGTCGGTCGCGGTTCGTTCGACGGCGCCGAGCTCGGGAAGGCGGTCGCCGCGCACCCCGACGACGTCGAGGCGGCGCTCGCCGTCTACGAAGAGGCGCTGTTCCCCCGTGGCGAGTCGGCAGTCGTGGCCGCGCATGCGCTCCTGAGGCTGTGTCTCGACGACCACGCCCCGTTCGGATTCGTCGACTTCCTCACCGGCGCCCTCGCGGGGCGGGTAGGAGCCGCGCGGGTCGCCGTCGGCTGGTTCGCGGAATGATCGTCGGTTCGGTGCTGACTGTCGATGTTCCGGAGGTTTGAGCGGTCGCTTAAGATCTGTTAATCTTCAGTTGAGCAACCGCTTAAGTGGAAGTCGACGAAGGGGCCGGCATGAGGCAACCTCGTGTGTCGAGTGTCATCGAGCGCCGTCTGCTGGTGAACTACCGCGTCGCGCCTGCCGTGGTGGCTTCGGTGCTGCCGGCGGGAATGCGCCCCCTGCAGATCGACGGCTGGGCGGTCGCGGGCATCTGCCTTATCCGGCTGGGCCGGGTTCATCCCGCCTGGCTGCCGGGTGCTCTCGGGCTGCGTAGCGAGAACGCCGCCTACCGGATCGCGGTCGAGTGGGACGGGCCCGAGGGGCCGGAGAAAGGCGTCTACGTCGCCCGTCGCGACACCGGATCGACCGCCAGTGTCCTGGCGAGCGGTCGGCTGACGGTAGTTCACCACCCCGCGTCGTTCGACGTGCGTGAAACACCGCGCGACCTGCACATCGCTTACGTCAGCCGGGACGGCGCGACCCAGGTGAGCATCGACGCCAGCGTCGCCGAGCGGTTTCGGGACAGCACGTTGTTCGCTGACCTCGACGAGGCGTCGGACTTCTTCGAGCGCGGGTCGGTCGGCTACTCCGCCGGCCGCGACACCTCATGCCTGGATGGTGTCGAACTGACCGTCGGTACCTGGCGGGTGGTGCCCGTCGAGGTCCGGAACGTGCGGTCCACGTTCTTCGACGACCCCGACCGGTTTCCGCCGGGCAGCGCGGTGCTCGACAACGCCCTGTTGATGCGGAACGTCCCAGCGATCTGGAACCCACTTCGACCGATGCGTGTCTCAGGATGAACAACGCGGCTCGCCCTGGCGCCGAAAAGGTCCCTTACGCGTCAGCCAGTGGTCCTGGTGGCGCGACGGGTGCGGTTTCGTAGCGCCCGTCGCGCCACTGGGCCGAAGCTGTCGAGGAGGTCAAGCAGCGCGGCGAGGCTGTTGAGCGAGCTGGTGGCGGCCGAGGCGCCGTCCGGGTCGACCCCCTCATACAGCTCCAGGCCGATGAACGAGGCCGAGACCGCGCGGGCGAGGCCCGCGAAGTCGGTGACGTCGGCAAGCGCGGACTGTCCGAACAGGCGGCGGAGCACTGCCTCGATCTCCGTGGTCCACAGCCCGAGCGCCGCGCGCACGGCGTCCGCGAGCCGGGCGTCGACCTGCGCCCCGGCGAGAAGCTGGGCGAGCACCGTGACATGCCCATGGCCACGCTCGATCTCGTGCAGCTCCTGGCCGAGCCGCAGCAGTTCCTGGGCCGAGCCGACGGCAGCCAGCCGCTCGCGGTAGAACTCGACCCGTTCGGCGGTCGCGGACTGGCACGCGGCGGAGAGCAGGCCGTCCACCGTTCCGAAGTGGTAGAAGACCAACGCCTGGTTCACACCAGCTGTCGCGGCGACGGTC
The DNA here is from genome assembly GCF_000235425.2 of Pseudofrankia saprophytica. Taxonomy (NCBI): domain Bacteria; kingdom Bacillati; phylum Actinomycetota; class Actinomycetes; order Frankiales; family Frankiaceae; genus Pseudofrankia; species Pseudofrankia saprophytica. The sequence goes on along the minus strand of NZ_KI912266.1, from coordinate 4,731,731 downwards.
CGCGCCGAGATTCCCGCGATGCCGCGCGTGCGGACTGCCTCCAGCGCGCCGTCGATCAGCCGCTGTCTGGTGTCGGGTTCGGAGCGCCGCTTGGCAGGGTCGTTCATACGTCCGTTCCCTCGCGCGGCAGCCTGACCGGTGACGTACCGCCGTGGGGGCACTGTACCGGGTCGTGAACCGACGACCAGAACCAAAGCCAGCCCCGTTTCGGCGGAGCCAGCGAGGCTGTCGACGGACGTCACGTCACGTCACGACAGCGCGGCCGCCTTGCGCAGCAGGACCGACCGCTCGCGGGTGTTGCGGCACAGCCGGGCGGCGAGTTCCAGCTCGGCGCGCGCCTCCGCGGTCCGGCCGAGCCGGCGCAGCAGCTCGCCGCGCACGCTCGGGACCAGGTACGACCCGGACAGACGGTCGGAGGCGACCAGCTCGTCTACCAGGACCAGCGCCTCACGCGGTCCGTGCGCCATCGCGACGGCGACGGCACGGTTGAGCTCGACGATCGGGGACGGGGCCACCCGGCCGAGCGCCTCGTAGAGCAGCACGACACGCTCCCAGTCCGTCGCCGCGACGGAGGGCGCCGACGCGTGGCAGGCGGCGATCGCCGCCTGCAGGCCATACGGACCGAGCCCGCGCCCCAGCGTCGAGGCCCGGTCGAGGGCGGCCCGGCCACGGCGGATCGCGGAGCGGTCCCACAGCCGCCGGTCCTGGTCCTCCAGGAGCACCGGCTCGCCGTCAGGCCCGACGCGCGCGGGGAACCGGGCGGCCGTGAGCTCGACGAGGGCGAGCAGCCCGTGCACCTCCGGCTCGTCGGGCAGCAGCGCGGCCAGCATCCGGGCCAGCCGGATCGCCTCGTACGCGACGTCGGGGCGCAACAGGCGGTCGCCGGACGTCGCGGTCGAGCCCTCGGTGAAGATCACGTAGAGGACGCTGAGCACACCGCCGAGCCGCTCGCGCCGGTCCTCGACCGGTGGCAGCTCGAACGGCACACCCGCGGCCGCGATCGTCTTCTTCGCCCGGGTGATCCGGGCCTGGACGGTCGGCACGGGCACCAGGAACGCGCGGGCGATCTCCTCGCTCCCGAGCCCCCCGACGACGCGCAGCGTCAGGGCCACCCGGGCCTCCGGTGAGAGCACCGGATGGCAGGCCACGAACATCAGCGCGAGGACGTCGTCGTCGACCCGGTCCGGATCCCACGGAAGGTCCTCGTCCGCCCGCCTCCGCGGGGCCGCGCCCGAGCTCGCCTCGCCCTCGCCGAGCTGGCCGGCGAGGGTCGCGTACCGCTCGTCGAGCGCCGACCGGCGGCGGAAGCTGTCGATGGCGCGCCGTCTGGCGGTCGTGAGCAGCCAGCCCACCGGGTTCGCGGGTGTGCCGTCCCGTGTCCAGGTGACGAGCGCCTCCGCCACCGCCTCCTGCGCGACGTCCTCGGCGAGCGTGAAGTCCTTGGTGTGCCGGGCCAGCGCGCCGACGATCCGCGCCGACTCGATCCGCCAGACGGCCTCGACGGCCCGCCGCGCCGCGTCGGCACTCGCCGACGCGGCGCCCGGCGGGCCGTCGCAAGCCTCGGTCATCCGGAAGCCTCGGCGATCAGAGCTGGCCGGTCCGCTCCCGCCACGCCCGCTCCATGACGATCCACTCGTTGTCCTGCGGGAACTCGTCGATGCCCGGCACGCGGCGGATCTCGCACTTCGAGCCGGACATCGCCGGCATCCGCTTGGCCCATTCGACCGCCTCCTCCTTCGAGGCGACGTCGAGGATGTAGTAGCCGCCGAACAGCTCCTTCGTCTCGCCGTACGGACCGTCTGTCACCACCGGCGTCTCGCCGCTGAAGTCGACCACCACACCCTGGTTCGGGTCGTCCAGCCCTTCGGCCGCGACGAGCACGCCGGCCCGGATCAGCTCCTCGTTGAAGCGACCTATCGTCTCGAGCATCTGCTCGAACGGCGTGTCCATCATCTTCGCCATGGACTCGTCGGTGCCTCGCATGATCAACATGTACTTGGCCATCTTCGGTCTCCCTGGTCCGGGGGCCGCTTCTCGACCCCTCTCACCCACAGGTCGAACGGCGCGGCCGCGGATCGACATGCCTCGCCGAGCGAGATCGAGACGCCGCGGTCACGCCTCGCCGCGATCATCTCGCGGCGCGGCGGCGCCGTCGGGCGGTGGGGCGCCTTCGACCACTTCGATGGTGTTGCCGTCGGGATCATGGATGACGGCGATACGCACGCCGGGACCGATGTCCATGGGGCCGTGCAGGACCTGGCCCTTGCGGGCCGCGACGCGTTCGAGGGTTCCGTCGAGGTCGGTGACGTACATCGTCAGGTAGCGCAGACCCGTGGCGCCGAGGAAGAAGCCGACAGGTTCGGCGGGGCTGGGTGGGACGGACGGCACCATTACCTTCAGCGCCACGCCTGGTGCCTGGACGCGATGCACGATGCCGGAGCTGGACCCGATCGGCGGCAGCCGTTCCAGCTCGAACACGTCCGCGAAGAAGTCGACCAACGCCTCGTCCGTGCTGACCAGCCCGATCTCGACCCGCTGTAATGCCACAGCACGCTCCGTTTTCTCGACGTCGGCACTTCGTTCGCCCCGCGATCCGCCTCGGCAGGCCACCGCTCCCGCCGACCCGCGGACGGAGCGTCGACGCTCTGCCTCCCGCCGCCTCCCGTGGGCTCCCACCGGGGCGAATACACCTTGGCGCCTGACCTCCCACGTTATGCTCGCGAGCTTGATCAGCAGTTCCGTACCCGGATCCGAACTGGCGGCGGCTCGGAGTTCGGATCCGGGTACAGTCCTGGCGATCTTCCTAGCGGCCGCGTTCCCGGTACATGCGCCGCTGCTCCTTGCTGATCGATCTCCACTGGCGCTCCTGCTCGGCGCGCAGCCGGGCGTCGCCACGAGCCGCCATGTAGGCGTTCTCCCGCAGCAGCCGGCGGTAGCTCGCCAGGCGCCGGGCCGGCAGCACCCCGTCGTCGATCGCGGCGAGCACCGCGCAGCCGGGTTCCGTCTGGTGCTCGCAGTCGCCGAACCGGCAGTCGGCGGCGAGATCCTCGACCTCGGCGAAGGCCTGGCTCAACCCGTCCTCGACGGCCCACAGCCCGACCCCGCGTAGCCCGGGAGTGTCGATCAGCACCCCGCCGCCGGGCAGCGGTAGCAGCTCGCGGCGGACCGTGGTGTGCCGGCCCTTGCCGTCGGCGGACCGCACCGCGCTGACCCGCTGGGCGTCGACGCCCAGCAGCGCGTTGGTCAGCGTCGACTTGCCGGCCCCGGACGTGCCGATCAGCACCGAGGTGCCGGTGAGGACGGCGGCCAGGACGTCCAGCCCGGTCCCGTCGGTCGCACTGGTGATGACGACCGTGACACCGGGTGCCGCCGCGGTGGCGTCGGCCTCGGCCGTTCGGGCGGTCTCGGACCCGGCGCCGCCCGCCTGGTCGGCCTTGGTCAGCACCACCAGCGGGCGGGCGCCGCTCTCCCAGGCGAGCGTGACCAGCCGTTCGAGCCGGCCGAGGTTCACCGGGGCGGTCAGCGGCACGGCCACGGCGACGACGTCGACGTTCGCGGCGAGCGGCTGCGGGTCGGACCGCCGGGACGAGGACGCGCGGACCAGCGCGGTCCGCCGGGGGAGCAGCGCGGCGACGGCCAGGGCCTCGCGCCCGGCCGGACCAGCGACGGGGCCCGGGTCGGGACGCAGCGCCACCCAGTCCCCGGTGCACGGTGGCCGGGGGCCGTCCGGCCCGGTGGGCGCCGTCGCCGGCCACGAGCGGCCGTCCGCCGTGACCACCTCGCAGGCTCCCCGGTCGACGCGGGTGACCCGGCCCGGGACGAGGCCGGCGGCACGGTAGGACGCGAACACGTCCTCCCAGCCCGCGTCCCAGCCATAGGCGGTGAGGCCCTCGCCGCCGAGGCCGAGATCGAGGCCGGGCCGCGGGTGATCGGTATCGGTATCGGTATCGGTGTTGATGTCGGTACGGGCGTGGTTCGGGTGCGGACGGTCGGGCAGGGAGGCACGACCATCAGCGGGAAACGCGAGCAACGGAGGAAACCCCTCGGGGAATGCCCCGGCGACCGGCGGCGGACGGGCGAACAGCCAGGTCCGGGCGCGGCGTGGTGGTCAGCCGGTGACGGTGGACGGTCGGAAGGAGTGAGGGCGCGCGAACGCGACAGCCACCGTGGCGGCCATACCCCACCTCCGCACCGTCCGGCCCGGGACGATCGCCAGCTGCGACCAGGCCCGGGCACTACATCGTCCGAGCGGCACGTTATCACCGGCCGCGGCACACCGCCGCTGAATTTCCGCCAGCCGTGCGCGCCGGCATCGGGCACTCGCTCAGACTCTCGAACGAGTGACCGCTCACTCTGTTACGTTGCGGCTGCCTCGGTCCGCTGGCGCCGGTGCCCGCCGGCCCGGCGTTCGACCACGTCAAGGAGCCGCCGCGATGACCACCAGCGCAGAGATCCTGTTCGACCCGTCGAGCCCGGAGTTACGCCGGGACCCGTACCCGGTCTACAGGAGGATGCGGGAGCAGGCGCCCGCGTGGCGATCGCCCGACAGGGTCTGGTACCTCTCGCGGTACGCCGACTGCTTCACGATGTTCCGCAGCGCGGCGCTGAGCTACGACGTGACGGCGTCCCCGAGCGTCCAGCAGACCCTCTCGCCCGACCCGGGCGAGCGCGCGGAGCAACTCGAGGCGATCCGGCGTACCAGGTCGCTGCTCGACACCGACCCGCCGGAGCACACCCGGCTGCGCGGGCTGATCAGCTATGCGTTCACCGCTCCGAGCGTCGAGCGCAGCCGCCAGGCGATCAACGACCTCGTCGAGCAGCTGATGGACGACTTCGACGGCCCGACCGTGGACGTCGTCGCCCAGTACGCCTCGCTGCTGCCGATCCTCGTCATCTGCGACATGCTCGGTGCCCCGCCGGAGGACCGGGAACAGTTCATCGACATAGGCAACGAGATCGCCCGCTCCGTCGACCCGGGCGTTCCCGCCGACCAGCGCCTCGCCGCCGTCCACCGGATGCGCGGGTACATCGCGGGCCTGCTGGAGCGGCGCCGCCGGGACCCGGGCGACGACCTGATCACCAGGCTCATCGAGGCGGGCGAGGACGGCCGGCTCGCCAGCGAGGACGAGCTGCTCACGAACACCGGCGTGCTGCTCATCGCCGGCTTCGAGGCGACCACCAACCTGATCACCAACGCGGTCTACCAGCTCCTGCGCCACCCGGACCAGCTCGCCCTGCTGCGCGCCGACCCGTCGCTCATCCGCACGACGATCGAGGAGGTGCTGCGGTTCGACCCGCCGGTGCACATGATGCGGGCGCGGCCCATCACCAGCGAGATGCGGCTCGGCGACGTGGTGCTGCGACCGGGGGAGGGCGTCGTGCCGCTGATCGCGGCGGCCAACCGCGACCCTTCGGAGTTCGAGGACGCCGAGACGTTCGACGTGCGGCGCAGGGTGAACCGCAACCTCAGCTTCGGTCTGGGGCACCACTTCTGCGTCGGCGCGGCGCTGGCACGGATGGAGGCCCAGACCGCCGTCCGGCGGCTCTTCGAGCGCTTCCCGAACATCGCGCTCACCGACGAGGAGCCGGAGTTCCGACCCAACCTCACGTTGCGCGGCTTCTCCAGGCTGACCGTCTCCCTTTAGCGATCGGGGCCCGCCGAGTGAGTGATCGGGGCTGCGGGGGCTCCGCGGTCTACGTGAACCAGGTGCCGGGGTCGCCCCAGATCGGGTAGAGCGACGGGCCGCCGTCGGGCAGGGTGATCTCCGGGCCGATTCGGCGCAGCCCGAGCCGTTCCCACAGGGCGAGGCTGCGCAGGTTGGACGCCTCCGCGTAGACCCCGGCCCCGGCCGCGTTCGTGACCGCGGCCAGGGTCCGGGTCACCGCCAGGGCATGGCCGCGCGCCTGGTGCCCGGGACGGACCCCGGCGAAGAACACGTGGTAATGCGGCGGCAGGTCGGCCGGATGGGCGGCGTCCAGCGCCTGCATGATGATCGCCGCCCGCTCGCCGCCCTCGCCGCATGCCTTGAACAGGGCGTCCGCGTAGTCGGCGGCCTCGGCCTCGGTGAGCGTGGGTTCGCCGGGTGGCGACCAGACCCCGATCGCCACATGGTCCGTCGTCGTCGCGACGGTGCCGCCGTGGTCGAGGATCATCCCGACGGTGACCCGGAAGAAGCCCTCGATCAGCGCGGCCCGGTTCGCCAGGTCCCGTGGGAAGTTCCACTCCGTCACCGGGTCGGTGTCGAAGGCGAGGCACAGCGTCTCGACGACCGCGGGCAGGTCCGGGTCCGAGGTGTGCACGATCTCCGGCGACGTCATGCCGTTCCTTCCGTGACGAGATCCTGGTCGGGCGAGCCGGGCTGGGAGGGTGGCCGCGCGAGCGTCCGCGCGGCGTCGGGCTGGTGGCGGGACCGCAGGCGCAGGTGGGCATCCACGAGGGCGCTCACCGCGGCGTCGACCGCGGCCGTGTCGGTCTGCCAGTTGCACACCGACAGCCGCAGCATGGTTCGTCCCTGCCAGCGGGTCGGGCTCGCCCAGCCGACCCCGCCCCGCTGGAACGCGTCGACGACCGCCTCGGTGTGGGCGTCATCCGCCGCCTCGGCGGCCGGGTCGGCGGCCGGGTCGGTCACGATGCCGGTCCCACCCGTCGCCGCGCCGGGGCGCGTGGTGAACCGCACGAGCACCTGGTTCAGCGAGACCTCGTTGGCCACGGTGACGCCGTCGACGGTGGCGAGCCGCCCGGCCATCCGCCGGGCGAGCAGGCAGGACCGCTCGATCAGCTCGGCCACCCCGTCCGCGCCGAGGTGGCGCAGCGTCGTCCACAGCACGAGCGCTCTGGCGCGCCGGGACATCTCCGGGGTGTAGTCCACCGGGTCCCGCGACCCGGCCGGCCCGGCCGGCAGATAGTCCGCCCGGGCGCGCATGGCGGCCTGGTGCGCTTCCGGGTGGGCGCACAGCACGACGCCGCAGTCGTACGGCACGTTGAGCCACTTGTGCGCGTCGGTCGCCCACGAGTCCGCCCGCGCGAGCCCGGCGAGGGCGGGCAGCTCGGCGCGCAGGCGCGAGCTCGCCGCGGCCCACATGCCGAAGGCCGCGTCGACGTGGACCCAGCCGCCGTGCGCATGGGTCATCGCGCAGATCTCCGCCAGCGCGTCGACCGCCCCGGTGTCCACGTTGCCCAGCTGGGCGCAGACGATCAGCGGCCCGGTCGTCGCGGCGAGCAGGTCGGCGAGATGGTCGAGACGCATCCGGCCCTGGTCGTCGGTGTCGACGAGGTGGATCTGCCCACCGAGGCCGAGCAGCCGCAGCGCCCGCGAGACGGTGACGTGGCAGCCCCGGCTCGTAAGCACCCGGGGAGTCGGCGCGCCGAACAGCCCCTGGTGCCCGACGTCCCACCCGGCGTCCGCGAGGACCTGGTGACGGGCGGCGGCCAGGCCGGTCAGGTTCGCCGTCGAGCATCCCGACGTGATCCCGACGGAGGTCGCGGCCGGCAGCCCGAACAGCCCGACCAGCCAGCCGGCGACCGTCTCCTCGACCACGGACGCGGTCGGGCTGGATGTGTGCAGCACCGGAGTCTGGTCCCACGCGGTGGTGAGCCACTCCGTCGCGACCGCCACCGGGTACGCGCCACCCGTCACGAAACCGAAGAACCGCCCGGACGTCGACGGTGAGATCCCGGGCTCCGCGGCCGCGATGAAGGAATGCAGGAGCTGGGCCGGATCCGCGCCGGCGGCCGGCAGCTCCCCACCAAACCACTCGCGCAACTGCGCGGTAGTGGCGCGGATAGCGACCGGGTCGTGCGCCGTGCGGGTCAGATAGTCGGTGGCGTAGGCGGCGACGATGCCAAGAAGGTGCCCTAGTTCATCGGTGCTTCGTGCACCGTCCATCCAGCCCCCCGTGCGAGTGACCAACGGCATGGGAGCGGCATCGAAGTCGGTCTACCAGCGCGAATTCAGGTAGCGGCCGGTGACGCGCCGACTCCCGATCGATACCACCGTGTGGTCCTGTTGGTCACGATAGCCGAACGTCAATGGGGGAGAGGTGGTCTCCGGTGCATTGCCATCGGGGGTTTCTCGTCCTCAGCACGGACTGTTCGACGGCTTCCGTTAGCACATTGGGAGGGGGCGGTCGAGACCCCTATTTGGTGGGGACTTTACCGCTGGTGCCGCCGGGATTGCCGTCGGCTTCTGCGCCGATGGTTTTCTCCGGCATTCTGGTCGTTTGGGTATCGTTTCGATCTTGGGTCGCAAGCCATCCTGTGAGCAAGATGACACCGGCATTGGCGGCCGCGGCGGCGCAACTTCGGGCCGCCCGCGGCCGTGTCTCGTGGCCGCGCCGGCCCTCATCTCGGCGCGGCCTTCGCCCGCCTGGCGGCGTCCCGCGCGTGACGCTCGAGGCGCCTCCCGGGCGCCGCCGCGGCGCCGTCACGCGGGTGATCGTCGACGTTTCCTGCCCGGGGCATAGTGGTTTATTCACGGCAAAACGGTCATCCAGTCGCGGTGAGCGCATATGGCTTCCGATTTGGATCGTTCGCCCACGTTTCCTGCGTTAACCTGCCCGCCACGCCATCGTGCGACCAGGCGTCGTCAGTTCGCTACGCCCGCCGTCGGCTGTGGTGCGGCGGGTGGGGGCGGCGGTTCCCTTCCGTGACGGCTGGGGAGTGGGGGATCGTGGTGCCGGGGGACGAGCAGGCGCTGTTCGGGCTGGATGAGACGGGCCTGGCAGTCTTCCGCGCCGCCGCCGGCCACCACCGGGCCACCATCGAGATGCTCGCGGACCGGGCCGGCCTCCCGGTGGAGAAGGTGACGGCCGAGGTCGACCGGCTCGCGGGGCGTGGGCTGCTGCGCAAGATCGACGAGGGCTGGGAGGCGCAGGACCCCTCCATAGCGCTGTATGTCGAGCACGCGACGCGGGAGCGTGCCCTGGAGGCGCGGGAGGCGGCGCTGGTCGCGCAGCGGACCGCGCTGTACCGCAGCCGGCTGCTGTCGGACTACGTCGGCGGCCGTCGCCGCCCCGACAACGCCGACGGGGTGGCCGCGATCCTCGACCCGCACCAGGTGTGGGTGCAGATCGCCGAGCTGGTCGAGAACGCGACCACCCAGATCGGCTTCCTGCTGTCCGGGCCGACCCCGCCGCGACCGGCCGCGGTGGACATGCTGCAGGGACTGGCGAGGGCGGCCGGCCGGGGGGTGCGGGTCGCCTCGGTGTGGACGCCCGACCAGGTGGCGGCGGCCAGGGCGCTGGGCGGTGGGCGGCTGCCGGCGGTCGGCTGGGTGCGCCAGAGCGCCCTCGTGCCGATGCGGGTGATGATCGTCGACGGGCGGGAGGCCGTCCTGCCCGTCGACCCGGACGACCTTGGTCAGGGTGCGCTGCTGGTGCGCGCGCCTGGCCCGCTGGCGGTGATCAGTGACCTGGTCGAGCGGGTGCACAAGGACGCGCAGCCGCTGAACGGTCCGCGGCCGCCGGCCGACGGCTCCGAGCAGGCACGCCGCGGGGCGGTGCTGGCGCTGCTGGCCCAGGGGCACACCGACCAGGCCGTCGCCGACCGCCTCGGGATCACCCCACGCACCGTCCGGCGCGACGTCGCCGACCTCTATGTCCAGCACGGCGTGACCAGCCGCTTCCAGCTGGGCGCCATCACCGCCCGCCTCGGGCTGCTGCCGCCACCCCGCCGGTAGTCACCCCGCCGGACGCCTGGGCCTCGCCAGCCGCACTGGGCGGCCGCCCGCACCGGGCGCCGGTGGCGAACGGTGAATGTGGCCCGCTGGTGGGCAGCGGGCGTTGGTGAACAAATGCGAAGCGTACGGATCGACCGTCGTGGTCGCATCGTTTTCACTCTCCGGAGGCGGGCGCTCCGCATCTCAGGAAAGACCCCGGTCGCCGCCCGGGCCGGGCTTCGGGCGGCGGAGTGGTTATGACCTGGCTCACGGCGTGGTCAACCAGATTGACCGCCTCGACGCTCGCACCTAGCTTTTTGTTCGCCGACGGCGCCGTATTTCGTGGCCGCCGGATCCTTCGAGTCGTTCAATTCCCCGTCACTCGGCCCGTTCCCGCGCTTTTGCCGGTATGGCGACGGCATGACGAGTCCCTGATCGGAGCCAGGTGGACGACGTCTACATCACCCGGACGGCGAGCTTCCTTCCCCACGATCCCGTGGCCAACGACGACATCGAGGCCTACCTTGGCATGGTCGGCGGACGGCCGTCGCGCATCCGGCGGATCATCCTGGGCCGCAACGGCATCACCAGCCGGCACTACGCACTGGGGCCTGGGCGGGAGCGGCTGACCAACGCGGCGCTCGTGGCCCGGGCGGTCCGGGCCCTTCTCCCGGGCGACGACCTGGCCAAGCTGCGGCTGCTCGCCTGCGGAACGACCTCGCCCGACCAGATCCTCCCGGGCCACGCGTCGATGGTGCACGGCGAGCTCGGTATCGGACCGGTCGAGACCTACTCGTTCTCCGGCGCGTGCAATGCCGGCATGCAGTCGTTGAAGACCGCGTTTCTCTCGGTCGGGTCCGGCAGCGCGACCAACGCGGTCGCGACCGGGTCCGAGCGCATCTCGGCGCAGCTGACGGCGGACAAGTTCGCGGCCGAGCTGGAGAGGATTCAGGAGGTTCGGAAGAACGGCTACCTCGCCTTCGAGAAGGACTTCCTGCGCTGGATGCTCAGCGACGGTGCGGGCGCCGTCCTGATGGAGCCGGCACCGGATCCCGCGAGGACCTCTCTGAAGGTCGAGTGGGTCGAGATGGTCTCCTTCGCCGGCGAGCTGGAGCCCTGCATGTACGCCGGCGGGGTGAAGTCAGGATCGACACTGATCGGCTACCACGACCTCGACCCGGCGGGGTGGATGGCCGAAAGCGTATTCGCGATCCGGCAGGACGTGAAGCTGCTCGAACGCCACATTGTCCCGAAGGCCGTGGAATTCGTCACCGGTCTCGTCGACCGGGGGGCCTTCGACCCGGCCGCCGTCACCTGGTTTCTGCCGCACCTGTCGTCGGCCTTCTTCGCGGAAAAGATCCGGGAAGGCCTCTCGGCGGCCGGCATCGGCATTGCCGCGGACGCCTGGTTCACCAACCTCGACCGGGTCGGCAACGTCGGTTCGGCGTCGGTCTACCTGATGCTCGACGAGCTGGTCAGGTCCGGCCGGCTCACCTCCGGCGACAAGATCCTCGTCTGCTCCCCGGAAAGCGCCCGCTTCTCCTACGCTGCCGCCCTCCTGACCGCCGTCCAACCATCCGGCTATCCCTAGCCGACCGCTGCCAGTTCCGGTTCCGCCGGCGCCTCGCTGCCCGCCGACGCCGACGCCATGGCCGGTTCGTCGGCGGTGACGGCCACGTCTACGAAGCGTTCCTCGGCCACCCAGTCGGTGAACCGGGCCAGGCCGAACGCGTCGACGGTCGGTCCGATCTGGCTCGCCATCGCCCGCAGTGCCGCCACCTTGCGGTCGAGTTCGGGCCCGTCGAGCGCGACGCGCACGGACAGCGCCTCCGCGGGCACTCCGGCCGGGCGGCCGTCGGTCATGAACACCCGAAACTCGTCGTGCAGGTCCGCGAAGCGTTCGAGTGCCTCCGTCGTCCACGCCGCCTCCAGCAGTCGGAAACCACGACCGCTCTCCTCCCAGGCGTGGCGTACCCAGCGATGCACGGCGACATGGTCGGGGTGGAAGGTCGTCCCGTCCGGTCCAAAGGTCACGACGGTGTCGGGACGCACCTCGTCGATCACCTGGGCGACCAGCCGCGCCCCGACCGGGCCCCAGCCCGCCAGCCCGCCGTCGGGCATCCCGACGATCCGGTGCTCCCGGACTCCGAGCACGGCCATCGCGGCGTCCGCCTCGAGCCGGCGCACCGCGCCGAGGCGCTCCGGTGGCCAGGTCGCGGGGTCGTCGGTGCCGTGCTCGCCAGCGGTCAGGGCGACGCACACCACCCGTTGGCCGTTCGCCGCGGCGGCGGCCATCAGCCCGCCCGCCAGATAGGTCTCGTCATCGGGATGCGCCCACACCGACAGGACGGTCCCAAGGTCAGCAATACGCAGTCGATCCATGCCGCCCACTGTCGCTCGCGCCTCTTCCCCGAGCCTTCCCGGCTCGGGTCGCGTACCGGACAGCGAATGATCGGACCGCCGGCCCAGGTCAGGCGGCCTCGGGGCGGGCCTGGAGGCCCGGGACGGCCTAGCGGTGGGGGGCGTAGCGGCTGGCCAGGACGGCGATGGCTGTGGTCAGGCGTTGGGCGGTGGCCGGGTAGAGCAGGCGGACGTCGAGGAGCAGGTCGCAGTTCATCGCCGGGCTTCGCCAGATGCACAGGCTGCGGTTGCGCGGGATCCACCGGGCGGGGCGGTCGACGTGGGGTGTGCGCAGCGCCCACTCCGGCGTCGGCCAGACCGCGACCACCTCGCGCTGGCCCAGGCGGATGACCCGGGCGCCGCGTGCCTGCGACCACGGGATGTCGTAGTGGCGCCCGCCCGCCCGCGCCTGGATGCCGCCCGGCGTGACGGAGAGGCAGGGTGGACGGAACGCCAGGTGAAGCCGCCACACCGCGCGCCGCAGGCTTGTGACGGCGAAGAACAGGGCACCCGCGCCGAGGATCGTGCCGACCAGCCTGGCCCCGGCCCCGACGGCGGGGTCCTTGCTGCCCAGGGTGCCGAGGCAGACCAGAACCGTGATCAGCGCGAGCACGACGGCCAGGAGTGCCGAGACTCCGGCGACCACGTTGGGCCACCGTCTGCCGGTGAAGACGCAGGATTCGTCCGAGCCGTTCTCGGACAGGGCGACCCTCGTCGGCGCGACTGGCGGGTAACCCGGCGCCGGTACCGGCGGGCGCTGGGCGCCCGGCCCCACGAGGACAGCCGGTCCGGCTGACGGCGCCAGCCTGGCCGGTGCCTGCGGTGCCTGCGGTAGCTGGGGTGCACGTGGTAGCTGGGGTGCCGGCAGTGCCCGCGGGGCTGGTGGCGCTGGCAGTGCCGGCACCGGGCGGACCGCGACCTGCCGCTCCGCCGCGCCCGGCGGTGGCGATTCACGCCGGGTCGGCTTGAGCGGTGCCGGGCCGGGCGGAACCGGAGGTCGTGGTCCCGGTCCCGGGGCCGCGTCGGGCTGGGAGGCGGGTGCGGGCGGGAGCGCGGGCCTTGCCGCGCCGGCGGGCGCGGGGGAGCGGGGCGCGGCCGGCAGCCAGGCCGCGATCTCGGCCTCCCGCTCCCGGATCAGCCGGGCCACCCCGGGCGGCCAGGCCGGCGACGGGCCGAGATCGGCGGCGAACAGCTTCAGCAGCGTGGCCGGGGCCGGGCGGACCGCCGGATCCTTGGCCAGGCAGGGCCGCAGGCGTTCCCGCAGCGCCGCGGGCACGTCGCGCAGGTCCGGCAGGTCGTGCACGATCCGGAACAGCAATGCCGCCGGGTCGCCGGACCCGTACGGATCGCGGCCGGTGGACGCGAAGATCAGGACGAGCGCGAACGCGAACACGTCGCAGGCGGGGCCGACCTCGTCGCCCATCGCCTGCTCGGGCGACATGTAGGCGGCGGTGCCGAACACCTCGCCGGTGCGGGTGAGCGTCGTCTGGTCGGCGGCCCGGGCGATCCCGAAGTCGATGAGCCGCGGGCCGTCGGCGGCGAGCAGGACATTGCTGGGCTTCAGGTCCCGGTGGGCGAGGCCGTCCCGGTGGACGGCCATGAGTGCCTCAAGCATGCGGGCGCCCAGCATGAAGCAGGTCTCCAGCTCCAGCGGGCCGAGCACCTCGACGGCGTCGCGCAGCGAAGGCCCGGGCACGTACTGGGTGGCGAGCCAGGGCTGTCGGCCGTCCGGGTCGGCGTCCGCCACGGGCGCGGTGAACGCGCCGGCGATCCTGCGCGCCGCCGCGACCTCCCGGCGGAACCGCTCCCGGAACACGGGGTCACCGGCGACGGCCGGGCTGATCACCTTGACCGCCGCGAGCCGGCCGGCGGGTGAGCTCGCGAGGTAGACCCGGCCCATGCCGCCCTCGCCGATCAGGGCGCGGACTCGGTATGGACCGATCGTCGTGGGATCTCGGGGCCCCGGGGCACGCAGGCGCCCAACGGAAGATGTCATGGGCCACCATTCCGACCAGCACCGAGTCCAACCAAACACGGGTCCGACCAGGACCGGGCAAGCCGCCCGAGAGCGGACGACTCGTCCCGCGCCGCAGGCTACCCTACCCGCGCCGAACGCTCCGCCGTGCCGCGGGTGCGCGGGCCCGGTCGCGCATAGGCTCGATTCTGGCGCCGCGTGCCGGTCACCGGCCGGGTGAGGCATGGAGGCGCCGGAACGCCCACGGAGACCTGCGCATGCCTGTCCTCCTGAACCACACGATCGTGCATTCCCGAGACAACCGGGAGTCCGCCGAGTTCCTCGCCGGCATCCTCGGCCTCGAGGTAGGCCCGGAATGGGGCCCGTTCATCCCGGTCGCCACCAGCAACGGCGTCACGCTGGACTTCGCGACGGCTCCGGCGGAGAACATCACCACCCAGCACTACGCCTTCCAGGTGTCGGAGCCGGAGTTCGACGCGGCCTTCGCGCGAATCCAGCGAGCCGGGGTCGTCTACTACGCCGACCCGCACGGACGGCTGCGGAATCAGATCAACCACAACGACGGCGGCCGCGGCCTGTACTTCCTGGATCCCTCCGGCCACGGCATGGAGATTCTGACGCGCCCGTATGGCGGCGGCCCCGCGCTCGACCCCTGAACCCCTACCCAGGTCGCGATTGTCAGGCTATCCTGACATGCATGGCCAAGGGTAGGAGCGGTCCGTGGCACGAGGGCCGCCGGGCGTGGGAGCGGCTGGACACCTGGCGCGACCGCGTGTTCGGCCGCCCCGGGAGCACCGACCACGGGGAGGCGGCGCTCGGCGCGCTGACCGACATCGGCACCCTGCGGCGGCTGCTGGACCAGACCGAGCTGGAGGCGGTCCGCGCCGCCCGCTTCCACCGCAAGTCGTGGGCGGAGATCGCCACCCGGCTCGGCGTCACCCGGCAGTCGGCCTGGGAGCGCTGGCGTGACCTCGACGAGAACCTCCCGCCCCTCACCTCCGAGCCGGCCCCAGAACCGGCCGTGGACCCCGCCGGGCTCCCGGGGCCCATCGACGCCGCGGTCGCGGATCAGATCGGGCTGGCGCGCGACCTTGCCCGGCAGATCATGACGGACATGGACGCGACCGAGGCCCCGCCCGCGGCGGGAGCCGAGCCGGCCTCGACCGCCGGCGCCGGCGAGGACGAGGCGGGCGGCTCCAGTCGCAGGTCACGGCGTCGGTCGGGCAAGACGATCGTGGTGCCCAACGTGGTCGGCCGGACGTGGGAGGACGCCCGTTCGGTGCTGGCGGGCTGGAGCTTCCCCTCCGTCGCCGTGGGCCTGTCGACGGAGCCTGGCATCGGGCTGGTCGAGGTCGAGCCGGACTCCGGCGCGCTCGTCACCGGCCAGGCCCCGGAGGCTGGCGCCAGGGTCGCGTCCGGCACGCCGATACGCCTGTGGATCGGTGGCCGCGGCGACGGCTCGGCCGGTGTCCGCGAGCCCCGCCGCCCGTTCCCGTCCTCGCCGCCAGCCCTCGAGATGGTCCCCGAGCCCGCCATCGAGCCCATCATCCAGGCCGTCGGCTAGCTGCGCCCGGGCGCCGCGGGCGTGGCCCGGCTGACTACGCCCTCGGGCTTGCTTGGCGGCAAAAATGTTGAAGGTATCGACATTCGGCCGAGCTTCCGGCATGATGGTGGCACTGCCGGCCGTGCTGGCGCGGATCCCCCCGTACCGCGCCAGCACGGCCGTCTTCTTTGTCGCCGCGCAATGCCCCGCGGGTCGCGGGGGCTGCCCGGGAGACGATCACCGGGGCCCCGCGACTTTGTGTGTCCTACCGGGCTGCGGGGCCAGGAAGTGCCGTTTCCACCCGGTTGCGCCCGCCATCCTTGGCCTGGTACAGAGCGTTGTCGGCGAGGTCGACGAACGCTTTCACGTCGTCGTCGGACGCTGGCGTGGTCGCCGCGACCCCGATGCTGACGGTGATGATCCCGCCCGGTGGCGTCGGGTGCGGCTCGGCCAGTTCATGGATGGCGGCGCGGAGTCGCTCCGCGATGCGCTCGGCGGTGTCGAGGTCCGCGCCTGGCATCACCACGGCGAACTCCTCGCCGCCGTAGCGGGCGGCCAGGTCGGTGTCGCGAGTGCTGCGGGCGAGGCAGGCGGCGATGCGTTGGAGGCAGCGGTCGCCGGCGGGATGCCCGCAATGGTCGTTGTAGGCCTTGAAGTAATCGATGTCGACCATGGCGAGCGCGACGGGCGTTGCCTGGTGCCTGGCTCGGCACCACTCGGCGTCCAGGATCTCGTCGAGACGTCGACGGTTGGCCAGCCCCGTGAGCGGGTCGGTGACGGAGAGCTGTTCCAGGCGCCGGTTGGCGGCGGCGAGTTGCCGGGTGCGCTCGGCGACCTTGCGCTCCAACGATGCGTAGATCATGACGTTGTCGAGAGAGACGGCCAGTTGCCCGGCAATGAGCATGATCCCTTCGAGTCGCTCCGTGGTGAACGCTCCGCGGATCATCCGATTCTCCAGCAGCAGCATGGCGCGCAGCTCGCCGCGGATCATGATGGGTATGGCCAGGAGCGAACAGCGGTCCAGGCCGGCGAAGTAGGGGTCGCGGGTGAACCGGTCGTCGCGCGTCGCGTCGGTGCTGACGAGCGGTTCGTGGGTGCGTTCGGCGTACCGGATGGCCGAGGGCGGCAGCATGCGCCGGTAGCCGGCCCCGTCGAGCGAGACGGCTTCGTTGTCTCCGACGGGCACTGACCAGTGACCCTCCCGCTCGTCGTCGCGCAGGAGCAGGTGGACGCCGGTGGCGCCAGTCATCGCCGACAGGATTCCCACGACCTTGGCCCGAAGGCCGTTGGCGGTGGTTTCGGAACTGAGGGCCCGAGAGGCGGCGACGATGCCGAGCAGGTCGAGGGTCCCGGCGGTGACGACGGATCGGGTGGCCGTGGGTTCGACCGGTGGTTGCGTGGCCGGCCACGCGCCGCCGGGTTCGGCTCGTAACTCCGGGTAGGCCCAGTCGAGTTGGCTGATCTTGGCAGTGGCACCCCAGTCCGCGTAGTGGCGGCGAGCCTCGGCGAGCAGCGCGTGGCCGACGTGCCGTACGCCGTGGGCCAGGTAGAACCGGGCGGCACGTTCCGCGATGAGTGCGCGATGCCAGGGGCGTGCGCGCGTGAAGGCTTCGCGCTGCGCCAGGTCGAAGGTGTAGATCGCCTCGCGGAGGTCGCCGGCTGCCCAGGCCCGCTCCGCTTCGATCAGGCGCAGCAGGTGCAGGAAGTTGACCGGGGCGTCGGCCGCGCGCGTGGCCAGCCAGGCGATCGACTCGTCCATCTCGGCCAGCTCGGCGCCGCGCTGGTCCGCCTGGGCGGCGTGGGCCCGCGCGGCCAGCGCGAGAGCCCGCAGCACGCGCGCCACCGCCACCTGATACTGCGCCTCGAAGGCTGGCAGCAACGGAGCGACCGCGGTCGTGTGCCGGGCCAGCTCCTCCGGACGATCGAGGATGGCCGCGGCGATCGCCCGGCTGACGTGGAGGTGCAGGACGATGAAGGAGTTGTCCGCGAGCATGCTCAGCTGGGCCGTCTCGTCAGCCGCTGATCCCACGGCCTCGCCGCGCAGCACCCGGGTCAGCCAGCGGCATGGTCCGAACATCTGTTCGGCGTATCCGTTTCCGGTGCGCGCGGCGATGGCCAGGGCCTCGTCGAGCTCGGCGGCGAAGATCTCGAGCGATGGTGCGCAGTCCAGCAGGTCGTACAGCAGCGCGTAGTGCGTCCAGCATGCGTTCTGCAGGTCACCACCCTGGACGAGGCCCTCCGACGCCCGCCGTGTCACGGACACGTTGTCCTCGAGTGATCCGAACCAGTGGCCGGTACTCACGGTGTACAGAAACTGCGCGTGCCACACCTCCGGCTCGTAGCCGCGGTCCAGGCCGACCGTGATGATCCGTCGCATCACGCGGTGCGCGACGCGGTAGTCGTGCCTGCGGGGGATGATCAAATTGGCGATATGGCCGGCTGGGCCGAGCATGCTGGGATCCGGGCCGTACCGTGCCCACATCGTCAGCGTCGTCACGGTCAGCCAGGCCATCATCGGCTGGTCCCAGAAGAACGCCACGGGCATGATCCGGTTGACCAGCCTGAGGAGACCGAGCAGCGAACGGTCGGTGATGGGCGGTCGGCAGAGGTCATCGGATTCGGTGGTCTGGTCGATCCACTGGTAGAGCGCGTCGAGCCCGCGGTCGACCTCCTCCTCCAGGTGGTCCCGGTCCGGGACCGTGAGGCCGAGCTGCCGCAGCTGGTCCAGGCCGAGGCGCATCGCCTCGCTGAACTGGCCCTGGTTGGTGAGGCTGCTGACCTGCGCCACCGTGGCGGCGGTGCGCTGCGCCGGGTGGGTACACAGCCGGCTGATGGCCTGGTACTCCTCGTTCGTCTCCTCCAGCCGGCCGAGGCTGTACAGGGCGGCGTGCCGGTCGGTGCGGACCGCGATCAGCTGGTCGGTGTCGGCCGGGTCGATGAACCTGACCGCCGCGGTCAGGAACCGCTCCACCAGCGGGTAGTTGCTCAGCAACCGCGCCTGGTCGGCGGCCCGCCGGAACAGCCGGACCACCAGCCGCCGTTCCCGGGGTGCGTGCACGGCGTCGGCCACGTGCAGGTACTGCTCGGCGGCGACGGCGAAGAACTCGGGCCGGTTGGCCAGACACCGGGCCGTGCGCAGCCGTATGGTCTGCCGCTCCCGCGGGGTGAGGTCGCCCAGGACGGCCTCCTGCGTCCGGTCGTGGCGAAACCGCATGCTCTGGGGGTCCTCGGTCTCCAGCACCAGCAGGCCGTCGGCGAACGCGGGGGCGAGCCGCCCGGAGACCTCGCCCGCCGTCAGCCCGGTCGCGGCCTCGAGGAGGTCCAACTCCACCCGGCCGGCCAGGCAGGCCATCGCCGCCAGCATGTCCCTGGTCGCCGGCGGCGACGCGGCCAGGCAGGCGGCCAGCAGCCCGGTCACGTCCGCGCGCGCCAGCCTGCGGCGCAGTCTGGTCCGGTCCCATCGCCAGCCGCCCTCGCCGCCGGCAAGCACGCCGTCGTGGCGCAACGCGTTGAGCAGCTCCACCGTCTCGTACGGATTGCCGCCCGTGGCTGGCACGATCATCTCAGCCAGCTTCGTGGCGGCCGCGGGCTCCAGGTGCAGCAGGTCGGCCACCAGGGCCGCCTGGCCCTCAGGGGGAAGGTTGTCCAGCCGCAGCTGACGCGGACCGGCCGGCTGGCGGCGCCAGCGGGCGATCATGGGCGCCAGCGGATGAGCGGCGTCCACGTCGCCCTCCCGGTAGGCGGCTACCAGCAACACCCCCTCGACCTGTTCCTCGCCGCCGAGCACCAGGTCGAACAGGCCCAGCGGGGTCCGGCCGGCCCACTGCAGGTCGTCGACGAAGAACACCACCGGCCGTTTGCGAGAAGCGACGGCGCGGAGGATCTCGAGAGACGTGCGTACCGCTCGCGCCTGCGCGGTCATCGGGTCCCCCAGCTTCGGGAGGACCCCGAGCAGCGCCGCCAGCTCCGGCACGACGGCGACGGCCAGTCCGGCGTTCGGTCCCAACGCCCGCAGCATCCGGTCCCGTACGACCGCCACCTGGTCCTCCGGCTCGGCGAGCAACAGCCGGCCCAGCGCCCGGAACGCCTGCCGGACCCCGTCGTAGTCCTGGTCGCGGCGATACTGGTCGAACTTGCCCGACACGAACCAGCCGTCACTGCCGGCCACGATCGGCCGCAGCTCGTTCGCCAGTGACGTCTTGCCCACCCCCGGCGCGCCGCAGACGAGGAGCCCGGTGCAGCGGCCCGCCATCGCCTCGGCGAACACCGCTGCCAGCTTCCCGATCTCCTCCGCGCGCCCGGACAGTCGGGACGGCATCAGCGGCCGCGCCGGAAAATCGCATTCGCCAGGACGCGCGGGCGCGGCGCCGCGGCGCACCAGGGCGAGATCGTGCGTCAGGCCGTCGGCGCCCTGGTACCGATCATCCGGTTCCTTCTCCAGCAGATGCATGATGATCGCCGACACCGGGGCCGGCACCGCGGGGTTTACCGTCGTCGGCGGCGCCGGCCTCCGCGCCAGGTGGTCATGAACGATGCGCAGCGGGTCGCCGGTGCCGAACGGCGGCGTGCCGGTGGCCAGCTCGTACAGGGTCGCGCCGACCGTGTACAGGTCTGCCCGCTGGTCGACCGGGCGGGCGGTCCGGCCAGTCTGCTCCGGCGCCAGATAGGGCACCGTCCCGACGATCTCGTTGGGATGGACGAACCCGCCCTGGACCGCCCCAAATGTGGTAGCCAATGCAAAATCGATCAGGCATGGCATACGCAGGTCGTCACCCACCACGATGTTCGCCGGATGGATGTTCCGGTGGACGACGCCCCGGCGGTGCATCTCTGCCACGGCGCGCGCGAGCGATTCGGCCAGATCGACCAGCGTGGCCATGTCCAGGGGAGTCACCCGCTCGGACAGAGCCGTGCCGCGGACGTCGGCCAGCAGGATCGATCCCGGGTACGGCGGCGTTCCGTGCGCCAGCTGCGCGACCCCCTCGACTCCCGACAGCCGCTCCAGGATGGCCACCTCGTGCCGCAGCCGTTGCCGGGCGTCCGGCCCCAGCGGCTCCTTGCGGATCACACTCCCGGTCGGGAACACCAGCCGCGTCACCCGGGTCCGCTCCGACGCATGAAGCAGCTCGACCCGCTCCACCTCCGGCGGATCCCGACCTGACGTCGCTCGCTGGGC
Organism: Pseudofrankia saprophytica; assembly: GCF_000235425.2. Taxonomy (NCBI): domain Bacteria; kingdom Bacillati; phylum Actinomycetota; class Actinomycetes; order Frankiales; family Frankiaceae; genus Pseudofrankia; species Pseudofrankia saprophytica. The sequence continues at coordinate 4,710,981 of NZ_KI912266.1, read as the reverse complement.
ACCCATCTGACGACCTCTTCATCGTGTCGCGTGTGGTTCACATGCGGAGTCTGCCCCGATCGTGCCCAGAGCAACGAAGCGGTCGCGCACAGCTCGCGGGCCCTCTGGGCAGCCCTGTGCCCGGGCGTGGCGGCCGCTGGCCGGGATCGTTCGCGCTCCGCCGGCGACCACGCGGTCGGGAGGTGACTTTCCTCGCGCTCGGACACGGAACTCGTGGCGCATCGGGTGGTCATGTCAGCTGTCCGACACGGCGGTGAGCCGGGGTCTGGAGGCCGTCTGCCGGAGCGGGTTCGCCGGGAGGGCAGGTGCCCTGGTCGCGTGGCTGGGCCACCTGGGCTGGGCGGGACGGGTCGGATGGCCCGGCCGGGAAGGGCGGATGCGCCGGGACGGATATGTCAGATGCCGGTCAAGCTGGGCGTATGACCTGGCGTTAAGGTAGGGCGTAGGGGGGCAAAGGTGCCGCCGCGAAACGCCAGCAGGCTCGCCGACGGCGTCGGCGGTCATGATCGCTCGCTGATCACGAATTCATCATCGCCGCGCCAGGGAGGCTTCCGATCGACCGCAACGAGCTCATTGACATCACGCGGCGAGCGCTGAAGATCGCAAATGACAAGACGACGGACATGACGCCCGGCGAGCGCATCATTCCGGCCGCGATCTATACCAGCGAGGAGCTGTTCGAGCGCGAGCGCGAGTTCGTGCGCAGCTCTCCTCAGCTGGTCGGCTACCGCTCCGAGCTGCCCGGTCCGGGGACGTACACCACCAAGACGGTCATGGACGTCCCGGTGCTGCTCACCCGCGACGACGACGGCACCGTCCGCGCGTTCCAGAACATCTGCGCGCACCGGCAGGCCCAGGTCGCCGAGGGCGACGGCGAGGCCGAGCGGTTCACCTGCCCGTACCACGCCTGGAGCTACAACAACAAGGGCGCGCTGGTCACCTGCCCCGGCCGGGACGGCTTTCCGCAGACGATGGCCAACAAGCCCGGCCTCACCGAGCTGCCGGCCGCCGACCACGCCGGCTTCCTGTGGGTCGGACTCGACCCGGATGGCGGCCCGCTGGACATCGAGGGCCACCTCGGCGAGCTCGGCCCCGAGCTGGCGTCCTGGGGAATCGGCGACTGGAACTCGGTCGGCGAGAAGGTCCTCGACGCGCCGGTGAACTGGAAGCTCGCGCTGGACACGTTCGGCGAGAACTACCATTTCCCGACGGTGCACAAGAACACGTTCGCGCTGCTGGTCCGCGGCAACTGCGCGCTGTTCGACACCTATGGTCCGCATCACCGGCTGATCTTCCCGATGCAGAACATCACCGAGCTCGCGGACAAGCCGGAGAGCGAATGGGAGCCACTGCACTACTTCGTGGTTATCTATGCGATCTTCCCGAACATCGTCATGTCGGTGACGTTCATCAACGGTGAGATCTTCCGCGTCTACCCGGGTAGCGGGGCCGGCAACTCGGTGACCGTTCACCAGAATGCCACCACCCTGGACACCTCCGACGAGGCGGGCCGGGCGGGCGCGGACGACATCTTCGCCTACGCCCACGCCAGCGTCCGCGACGAGGACTACCCGCTGGCCGCGAAGGTCCAGGCCAGCATGGCCTCCGGCGGGCGTTCCCAGCTCGTCTTCGGCCGCAACGAGCCTGGTCTGCACCACCGCCACGCCAGCATGGAGACGGCGCTGGGCATCAGCCTCGACGCCTGAGCACCGGTCGCATCCGGCTTCACGCGACGCGCCCCCCGCCAGCCTCGGCTGGCGGGGGGCGCGTCGTCGTGTGGGCCACCGGCGCTAGTCGATCTGCGAGGTGGGAGCGCCCGCCGGGCCGGGTCGTTCGGCCTGGCGGCGGGTGGCCGCGAGCAGGCGGCGCAGGCCGACGACGTGGCCGCGCGAGCCGATGACGAGGAGCCGGTAGGTCCGGCCAGGCACGCCGGGGAAGGCGGCCCTGCTCTCGGCGCGCAGCCGGATACGGCCCGCGCCGGCGTCGTCGAGCCGGAAGGCGAGGGTGTAGTCGGCGAAGCGGTGCCGCCCGGCGAGGGTCAGGTAGGAGCCGGGCACCGCCGCGGCGACCCGGAAGCCGACGATCGTCGAGCCGACGGCGAGTGGTCGCGGCCCGGACGGCGCCCAGTTGGCGCAGCCGACCGCGCGGGCGTAGCGCTGCGCGCCCGCGCCGCGGAAGGACCGGTCCAGCCGGTCGGTGAGGGCCAGCCAGACGTCCTCGGGGGTGGCGTCGACGACCGTCGTGTGCTCGTCGATGAACGGCAGCTGCGTTTCCACCTCGGCCACGTGCCCACCTCTCGTCCGGCGAGGAACCCGCCGACCTAGGAACCCTGCCGACGAGGAGCTCCGCCGACGAGGCGCGACGAGGAGCTCTGCCGACCAGAAACCGCGCCGACCAGGAGACCGCGCCGCCTAGGAACCCGGCCGACCAAAAACCTTGCCAGCTAGGAAGTCTGCCGGCTGGACACCCCGCCGGCCAGCGAATCCGGTCGGGGCGCGAAGACGGCGCCGGGGTTGAGGATGCCGAGCGGGTCGAGGGCCTGCTTGATGCGCAGGGACAGGTCGAGGACGTCCTGGCCGACCTGGGGGAGCAGCCAGGGTCGCTTGAGCCGGCCGACGCCGTGCTCGCCGGTGATGGTGCCGTCGAGGCCGATCGCCAGGTCCATCACCTCGCCGAACGCGAGCCGGGCCCGCTCGGCCGCGGCGGCGTCGCCGGGGTCGACGACGATCAGCGGGTGGGTGTTGCCGTCGCCGGCGTGCGCGATCACCGCGATCGTGACGTCGCGGGCGGCGGCGATCGCCTCGATGCCCGTGACCAGCTCCGGCAGCCGGGGCAGCGGGACACCCACGTCCTCCAGCAGTACCAGGCCGAGCCGCTCGACCGCCGTGATCGCGGCGCGGCGGGCGACGACGAACGCCTCGCCCTCGTCCAGGTCGTCGGTGGCGAGCACCTCACTGGCACCGGCCGCCTCGCACGCGGCGGCCATGGCGCGCAGCTCCTGCTCACCCGCCCGGTAGGGGGCGTCGGTGCGGGCGAGCAGCAGCGCCGCGGCGGCGCGGTCCAGGCCCATCATCAGCATGTCCTCGACGGCGTTGATGGACGTCCGGTCCATGAGCTCGAGCATCGCTGGGCGCATCGCCGAGGTGATCGACAGGATCGCGGCCGTGGCCGCCGCCATGGTCGGGAAACTCGCGACCAGCGTGCTGGTCGGCGGCTGGGCGGGCAGCAGCCGCAGGGTCGCCTCGGTCACGATCCCGAGGGTGCCCTCGCTGCCGACGAACAGCTTGGTCAGCGACAGGCCGGCGACGTCCTTGAGCCGTGGCCCACCGAGCCGGACGGCCGTGCCGTCGGCGAGCACCACCTGCAGGCCGAGCACGTAGTCCGTCGTCACCCCGTACTTCACGCAGCACAGCCCGCCGGCGTTGGTCGCCACGTTGCCGCCGATCGAGCAGATCTCGAACGACGACGGGTCCGGCGGGTACCACAGCCCGTGCTCGGCGGCCGCGCCCTTCACCTCGGCGTTCAGTGCCCCCGGCTGGGCGACCGCGATCCTCGTCGCCGGGTCGACGCGGACGGCCCGCATCCGCTCCGTCGAGAGCACGATGCCGCCGTCCACGGCCGACGAGCCGCCGGACAGGCCGGTGCCGGCGCCGCGGGGCACGACCGGCACCCGGTGGCGCGCCGCCCAGCGGACCGCCACCTGCACCTGCTCGGTCGATTCCGCCCGCACCGCGGCGAGCGGCGTCCCGGCGTCCGGGTCGGCCGCCCGGTCCCGCCGGTACTTGTCCAGCAGGTCGGGCTCCGTGGCCACCACACCGGCCGGCAGCGCGTCCACGAGCTCGGCGAGCTGAGCAACCGTCACGCCCACGCCCACGCCCACGCCCGCCCCTCCCCGCCCCGGCTGTGTCCATCAGACGTTAGGTCGCCGGAGGCGCCCTGTCAGACGGTGCGACCGACCTGAACGCGACTGGGACTCTCCGCGGCAGTCAGCCTCGTCCCGCGGAGGTCGCCTCCGATGTGCGCGAGCAGGCCAACATCCATCCGATCAGACGACGAGGCAGGCGATATCGGGGCCGAGGACGCCGATTCCACCCCAATCTCGACTGCCTCACCACCGCTGGCCACGATCCGACACCCGGATCGGGGCGTCGGGCTCAGATGCCGGTGGGGAGTCGGCGCGGCGGACCCGGGTCCAGGGGCGCCGGGCCGCGACGGCCAGGCCGATGGCGAGCGTCACCAGGGCGATCAGGGCGACGAGCAGGGTGGTGGCGCCGGCGGCGCGGACCCAGTCCGCGAGGGTGCCCTGCAGGCGGGTCGCGGCGTGGACGACGGGGTCGGTGGCGTCCGCGCCGCCGAACACCCGCAGCTCGTAGACGCCGTAGTAGACGACGTAGCAACCGGCGGCGACGAGCAGCGCGCCGCCGGCCCGGCCGGCGTAGGCCTGGGCGCGGCGCAGCCGGCGGGTGACGCCGTCGCGGGCGAGCGCGGCGGCGACCGTGACGACACCGACGACCAGGCCCATCCCGGCGGCGTACACGACGAACACGGCCACCCCCGCGGCGAGACTCGCCGACGAGAAGGTCGACGTCGTCACCGCGAGGAACGGCCCGACGGTGCAGGACAACGACGCGAGCGCGTACGACACCCCGTACAGCGCGGTCGACCAGACGGTCCCGTCGACCCGCGCCGACCGTGGCTTCGGCAGCCGTACCCAGGCCTCGTGCCCGGCGGCCATCGCGATGCCGGGCACGATCAGCCCGACACCGACGACGAGGGTCACCCATGGCAGCCATCGCCCGACCGACAACGCCAGCGGCGTGACGACCAGCCCGAACAGGCCGAACACCAGGACGAACCCGCCGGTCATCGCCGCCGTCATCCCGGCGGCCCGCCGCAGCGCCCCCAGACGGGCGGGCGGAGCCTGGTCGACGACGACCAGCGAGACGTAGCCGGGCAGCAGCGCGAAGCCGCACGGGTTCACCGCGGCCACCATCCCGGCCGTCAACGCCAGCGCGTACGGCGTCCCGGCCATCAGCCCGCGCCCGTCGACCCGCGCTCGCCGCGCGAGCCCGAGCGCGAGGCGGGCGGTCGTCGGCCGGCGCCTGTCAGCTCGTCACCAGCTGCTCGGTGTACATGTTCAGCTCGGCTTCGGACAGCAGGCCCTGCAGGGTCTTGACCTTGCCATCGGCCGTGATGAACGACAGCGCGGGCTGCTCGTCGACGCCGAAGGAGGCCCACAGCCTGCCGTCGGCGTCGACGGCGTGCGGGAACGTGCCGAGGCCGGTGTCGGCGACGAACGTCCGCATCTCACCGACGGTCCCGAGCCCGGCGACGCCGACGAACTGGACCTTGTCGCCGAACTTCTTCTCCACCCGCGCGATCTCCGGCGCCTCGCCATGGCAGATCGGGCACCACGGCGCCCAGAACCACAGCACCGCCGGCCGCCCTGCGAGGGAGGCCCCGGAGATCCGGCCACCGTCGACCGTCGCGGCGTCGAACCGCAGCTGCGCGGGCACCGGGCCCTCGCCAGCCCGGCCGGTGCCGGCGGACGCGGACGCGCCGCCCCCACCACACCCCGCCACGACGACCGCCAGCGCGGCCAGCACCAGCCCGACGGCCGCGAGCCTCGCCCACGCGAGCCTGCGCGTGAGCCTGGCCGGCCGGGCCGCAGGCGGGCGCACCCTGATGTCCACCTGCCCATCGTCGCTCGCCCCGCCGGCCCCGGACTGTCGTCCAGCCGACGCCCCACCCACACTGACCCTGCAGTTGCCCTGAAGGGATCAGGTGATGCGCATGTCCTCGGTGGTGTTGAAGCGGCGCGTGCCGAAGACCACGAGCAGGACGCTGAGTGCCAGGGTGACGACGATGCCGAGCCAGGCGCGGCCGGAGCCGAGCATCAGGGCGCGGACGGCGTCGACGGTGTGCCGCAGCGGGTTGGCCTCGGCGGTGTCGTCCAGCCAGCCCGGCGCGAGCGTGAGCGGCAGCAGCACCCCGGACAGCAGCAGTACCGGCAGCGACACGCCCTGGACCACGGGGGCGAGGGCGTCCTCGCTGCGCAGGATGAGCGCGAGGCCGTAGCCGAGGCAGGACAGGCCGACGCCGAGCGCCAGCAGAACCAGGGCGGCGACGATCAGTCCGGTGTGGACGTGCAGCCCGAGCGGGACGGCGAGGCCGACGAGGATCCCGCCCTGGATGATGACCAGCGTCGCGTCCCGGCCGGCGCGGCCGAGCAGCAGCGCGAGCCGGCTGATCGGTGTCACCGAGAGCCGCTCCAGCACGCCCTGGCGCATCTCGGACAGCAGCGCGAACCCGTTGAACGCGCAGTTGAAGAGGACGAGCTGCACCAGCAGGCCGGGGATGAACACGTCCCAGCTGCTGGTCCCCGCCGGCCAGCCGCGGGTGACCCCGCTGTTGTCGAGCATCGGGCCGAACAGGTAGAGGTAGAACAGGGGCTGGGCAAGACCGATGATGATCCAGCTCGGCTCTCGCAGTACCGCGCGGCATGCGCGGGCATAGGTGAGCCGGACGTCGGAGAAGAAGCGCATGAGGCGGCTTCCCTTTCAGGGGCGAGGGCGGCGGTCAGGCCAAAGGCCACGCGATGATGGCGGAGCCTCGCGTGGCCGGCAGCCGTTGGACAGGTTCAGACGCCGGCGGTGGCCAGTGGGTGGCCGGTGGCGGTGAGGAAGACGTCGTCGAGGCTCGGGCGGGTCAGCGTCAGCGTGATGACCGGGGTCGACAGGCCGTCGAGCAGGCGCAGCAGGTCGGTGACGGCGCGGGAGCCGTCGTCGACGAAGACGCGCAGCGTCTTCTCGTCGACCTGGTCGGCACCGTGGCACCAGGGCTGATCGCGCACCGCGGGGGCGACGGCCTCGGGGCCGCCAGCGGGAAGGGTCACGACGATGCTGTCGCCGGCGACCTGGCTCTTCAGCTCGTCCGGGCTGCCGGTCCGCGCGACCTGGCCCTTGTGGATGATCGCCACCCGGTCGCAGAGCTCGTCGGCCTCCTCCAGGTAGTGCGTGGTGAGCAGGATCGTCGTGCCCGCCTCCCGGACCGCCCGGATCTCGGCCCACACCTCGGCGCGGCTCGCCGGGTCCAGCCCGGTGGTCGGCTCGTCGAGCAGCAGCAGCTCGGGGGAGTTGACCAGCCCGATGGCGATGTCGAGCCGGCGGCGCATGCCGCCCGACCAGGTGCCGAGGCGCCGGTCGGCCGCGTCGGTCAGGCTGAACCGGCCGAGCAGCTCATTCGCCCGCGCGAGCGCGTCGGCCTTCGACAGGCCGAACACGCGTCCCTGCATGACGAGCTCGGCGCGCGCGGTCTCGGCCGAGTCGGTGCCGCCGCCCTGGGCGACGAACCCGATCCGCCGGCGTACCGCGGCTCGCTCGCGCGCCACGTCGTGGCCGGCGACGATCGCGGTGCCGGAGGTCGGCGGCAGCAGCGTCGTGAGCATGCGCATCGTGGTCGACTTGCCGGCACCGTTCGGGCCGAGCAGCCCGAAGACCTCGCCCGGGTCGACCAACAGGTCGATCCCGTCGACGGCGACGACAGGTTCGGCGCGCTTCGACCGGCGGAACTCCCGGCGCAGCGCGTGGGTGGCGATCATGTGACGTCCGTTCGTCGGGGGGCGGAGGACCCAGCCGCTCTCCAGGCTCTGGACGCCATCGTGACCACTGCCACCGACGGTTTCGGACCCTGCCGAGCGTGCGCAGCGGCGTGAGGCGGCCGGGTCCTCCTGCCTGGCCGTGGGCCAGCGTGGAGTCTTCTCTGCGCGAGTACCCGGGTGAGCGAGTACCTGTGAGCGAGACTTGTCTGAGCAAGAACTTGTCTGAGCGAGTGAGACAATGCGATAGTGGGAGAGTGCCAGTCAAGATGTCAAGGTCTGTCGGGAGCCGGCGGTGACAGCCGGCCCGGCGCGGGACGGCGACGTCGACCTGGAGGCGCTGCTGCGCGAGCTGGTGTCCGCGGCGCAGCTGTTCCAGGCGGCCGCCGGCGTGCGCGCCCGGCTCACACCGACCGAGCTCGCCGTGCTCACGATCCTGCGGTCCAGCCCGCGGCTGGCCGGCCAGCTCTCCGCGGCCACCCGGCTCACCACCGGCGCGATCACCAAGGTGCTCGACGGCCTGGAACAGCGCGGCTTCCTCACCCGCGCGCCCGACCCCGGCGACCGCAGGCGAGTCATCGTGACGGCGGTCGCCGAGCGGGTCGCCGCGCTCGACGTGCTCCTCGGCCCCATGACCGACGCCGCCGCGACCATCCAGACGACGTTCAGCCCCGCCGACCAGCGCACCATCGCGCGCTTCCTGGCCGCGACCACCGAGATGCTGCGCGACCAGACGCAGTCGTTGCGCGACGGCCCGGCCACCACGGCCTCGCCCGTCACGCTGGGTGCGCCGCTGGGCGCGGCCCCGCGGGCCCGGCTGCTCCTGGCCGGCGGGGCCAGGCACCTGGCGATCGTGGCCGGCGACGCGGACCTTCCCGGCGACAGCCTCTACCAGGGCAGCTTCCTGGGCGGGGCGCCGACCAGCCAGGTCACCACCCGCCCGGACGAGACCGAGGTGCGGATCCAGTTCGGCCGCAACCGGTCACTGTGGCGCCCGGGAAGCCGGGCGTCGACGCTGACGCTCAGCCCACGCGTCTCCTGGTCCATCTACGTCCGTGGCGGCGCCGAGAACCTCGCCGTCGACACCGCCGGGCTCGCCATGACGTCGTTCTCGCTGACCGGGGGCGTCAACCACCTGGCGCTGCGCCTCGGCCCGCCGCACCCGCCCGCCCGGATCTCGGTGACGGGCGGGGCGAAGGGGCTGCGCATCGAGCGGCCGGCCGGCGTGCCCGTCGACCTGCGGCTGCGCGGCGGCGCGAGCCAGGTCGTCGTCGACGGCGAGCACCTCGGCCCCCAGGGAAGCTGGCCCTCCGGCCGCGCGTCGGGCAAGGACCGCTACGAGCTGGCCCTCACCGGCGGCGTCAAGAACCTCGTGATCGCCCCACTCACCTAGCCGGGAGCCGGGGCGCCCGCGCTCATGGCCGGCTGGAGCGGGTGACGGTGGCGACGGTGTACGGCCGGCCGGCGGCGCCGTGGGAGGTGACGCGGTAGACGCTCACCGAGCGGCCGCGGTTGACGACGCGGGCGGTGAAGACCACCGGCTCGCTGAGCAGGGCCGGGCGCAGCAGGTTCAGCCGCAGCGACGTCGTGTAGTCCGTCGCCGGCAGTGAGCCCAGCGCGCCGGCGAGCCCCGCCGCGGCCAGGTCCGTGCAGGCGAACAGCAGGCCGCCGTGCATCGTTCCGCTCGCGTTGCCGAACGCCTCCACCGGTGGCACGACCAGCCGAGCCGCCATCGGCGCCGCCGGCCGCGCCGACGGTGCCGACAGCGCCGGCCCTTCGGCCAGCGTGGCGCCCGCGGCCTTCCCGCTGTGGGAGGCGGCCGCGGCGACCTGTACCGGCCGGTCGTCGTCGGCGGTCGGACGCGGGGCGGGGACCCGGGTGTCGGCGCCCTGGCGGTCCACCGGCGACGGGAGACGAATGCCTGTGTCGGCGCCCCCAGTGAAGTCGAACGTCAGCGAGCGCTCCAGGTCGGCGATGTCGAGCACCTCGAGGATGGAGCGGTGGTCCGCCGGCTCGATCCGGTCCGGTGGCTCGCGCTCCACCTCGGCGACGTCGGCGTGGATGCCCGTCGCGGGCACGAACCGGCTGCGGCCGCTCGCGATCGCCACCACCCGCCCGTCGCCGTCGCGGACCTCGCCGCGTGACACCCCGTCCGCCGACCCGGCGCCCACCAGCCGCGACGTGGCCACGAGCTCCGGGCCCGCCCACGGCGGCGGCAGCACGACGTCCACCGACAGCTCCGTGGTGACCGAGTGGGTGCCGGCCGGCCGCTGGTGGTGGACCTCGATCCCGATCGCGTCGTCGACGATGACGCCGAGCGCGGCGACGGTCTGGTCACCACTGGGGGCCAGCATCCAGGGCCCGACCGGCATCGGCACCCGCATGCCGTTGCCCCGGTCGATCGGCCCCACCCGCATCCGCGTCTCCGGGTACTCCCGGGCCGGTGCCCTCACCGTGGCTCTCCTCCCACCTCACACCCACCCGGCCCGGCGACCTCCAGACCGGGCCGTACACGGCGCATTTCACGCCATCCGCGATCGTCTCCCGCGCCCGGGCCCGCCGGACAGGCGTGTGCCCAACGACTCACCCGTCCTGCCTCGTCGCGGGCTGTCCGGCGGGCCATCTCGGCGGGGCGTGTCAGCCGTGGTGGCTGGCGCAGTAGTCGTCGCGGAGGGCGGTCAGCGGCGGCAGGTAGGTGAACGCCGTGCGCAGCGCGATGGCGGTGACGGCGGCGGTCTGCTCGATGGACGCCTCGACGAGGGCACGTTGCCCCGGAGTCGACGCGCCGACCAGCCGGCGGGCGTTCAGCCAGGCGACCTCCCGCCAGCCGGCGATGATCTGCATGAACACCGTGTAGGTGATGCCGTAGGGGCTTTTCAGATCATTGATTGTCGGATCGAACCGGGTGGCGGCCTCGTCGAGCATGGACTCGGCGACCTGGTTGAGGAAGATGTTGACCCGCTCATGGTCCTCGTGGCGGCTCGTCCCGTCCGGCGCCACCAGGCCGAGGCCGGCCAGCACATAGGGCAGGTCCCGGTTGATATGGCCGTTCATGCCGAGCAGGATGTCGCCGAGCCCGGAGACGCTCTTGTTCTGGGCAGCCGAGAACGCCACCTGCCAGGCCCGCGGCACGGCGGACGTGTTGCCCGCGTTCCAGTTGTCGTAGGCGTTGAAGAAATAGGAAGCGAAGAACACGTCCTCGACGTTGACGAACGCCGGGTCCTGAAAGAACCCGGGCGTCGAGGCGGCCCGCTGGTATTGCTGGGTCGTGCGCAGGTAGGCCAGCGCGAAGGGTGCCCGGTGGTCGCAGGTCGCCGCGAGCCCGCCCAGCATCTCGTTCATCCGGGCGATCGTCACGGAGACGCAGTCGGGATTCCCACCCAGGCAGTGGTTGATCTGGTCCGGGGTGTACCAGGCCGACAGCGACGGCTGGTAGGCGGGGATGCCGGTGAGCGCCACGGGCGTGTCCGCCCGCGCCGCCCCGCCACCGAGGGTCGCCGTCGCAGCCACGGCGACCCCGAGGACGAGGGCCGCCGACGTTCGCGCGCCGGACCGGCGCGCCGGCGCCCGGTGCCTGGGAATGTGCCGCTCACGCCTGGTCGAAAATGACATGGCGCCAACGTTAGGGCCGGAAATCCATGGCGGTAATGCGCCGCGAGGGGGACCACCCGTGGACTACTCCACCCATTGTCCCGCGTTTGTTCGCGGGACAGGTAAACGTCCCCCAAAATGGGCTGGGTGATTTCCACCAGTCCCTGGCACCAAGGTGTGTGAGGGGTCGGGACCGGGATGGTGAAAACAATAATCTGTAAGGAGATCTGATCTCCGGGAAATGCCGTGTGCGGGGATATTCCGGCCGCCCGGCCGGTGGGAGAGCCGCGCCCGGGGGGTGTCGTGCCTTTGATCGAATCAGCCGCGGCCGTGTGGCCCGTCGTGGTACGTCGCCGGCGCCGGCCCGGGATAAGTCCCGGCGCGTCGGCCCTAAGGTGCGAAACGGGTGTGGGACTGCACGGATCCGGACCCGTGTCGTGACGGGCGGGGTGTGGGCGCGTACGGTGTCGAACGGTATCGAGACACGCACTGTTGAGTGCGGCGTCTAGCTGGGGATGAACCGCTGGGTGCTGACCGAGACCTTGCCGGGGCCGGGGGAGTCTGGGGATGGCGTGGGCATGACGGACGCGGTGCGTGCCGGGGCCGGGCGGACGGGCGAAACGACGGACCAGCCGGCCGACGCGGCCAGCACGGCGCAGGACACGCCCGCGGGGGGCCCGGACGCCACCGGACCGAACGTCGCCAGCGGATTCGGCGCCTGGCAGGCCACCATGGCCGACGCGGCCGGCGCCGCGCCCGCCGCCCCCAGCACCTCACTGCGGCCGGTGCCACCGCCGGGACCGACGGCCGCGCCCGCCGCGCCGGCGCCGACGGCCGGGTATCCGGTGCCGGACGGCCCGACGCCGCCGCCCGCCCGCACGTCGATGGCGGCCGGGCTGGACGCGCTGAACCTGCTCGACAGCCTCTCCGAGGTCGTGTTCCGTACGGACGCCGAAGGGTGCTGGACCTACCTGAACCCCGCCTGGACCCGGCTCACCGGGTTCAGCATCGCCGAGAGCCTCGGAAGTCAGTTCATCTCCTATGTCCACCCCGAGGAGATCGAGCACACCATCGCCCTGTTCATGGCGGTCGTCGTCGGCGGCGCGGACCACTGTCACCACGAGACCCGTTACCGCATCGTCGACGGCACCTACCGCCGCGTGCAGATCCGCGCGAAGGTGCTGCGCGACGACGCCGGCGAGGTCGTCGGCAACATGGGCACGATCATCGACGTCACCGACGCCCGCTTCGGGGCGGAGATGGCCGGCGAGCAGAGCGCGCTGCTGGAGCTCGTGCCGACCGGCGGCAAGATCGACGATCTGCCTGTCGGTGTCGTCATCTACGACCCCGACCTGACGGTGCTCCGGGCGTCCCAGGTGGTCGACCGGCTCGTCGGCACCCGCACCCAGGCCGGCGACCCCGTCGACGTGCTGTCCACCCAGCTGCGCCCTGCCGCGGCCGGCGGGCCCGCGCTCGGTGGCGAGTGGGGCCTGGTCGCCACGGCCCGGCGCACCCAGCAGGCCCAGATCGGCGACCTCGACGTGCTCGACGTGCTCGCTGGGCGCGCGGACGTCGCCGGTGGCGACGATTCCGCGACCGCCGCCGAGGACGCCGGCGCGGGACAGCCAACAGCGGGACAGCCAACAGCCGGACAGCCGGCCACGGGGGATGCGCAGCTGACCTCCGCGGGCCCGGTGCGCTCGCTGCGCGCCACCGTGATCCCGTTGCGCGACGAGGGCGGCACCCGGGTCGCCGTCGTGTTCTCCGACATCACCGACCTGCGCCGCGCCGAGCGCCAGCAGGCGGCGCTGGCCTATCTCGGCCAGCGTGCGCTGACCACGCTCGACGTGCCCGCCCTGCTGAACGAGGCCGTCGAACTGGTCGCCTCCACGCTCGCGGTCGAGCGCTGCGACCTGATCGAGTGCCTCGAGGCGGCCTCGTCCGCCAGCGGCCGGGCCCGCGGCGGCCCGTTCGGCGACACCCAGGAGCAGGCCGCGGCCGGCTCGGGTGGCGTCGTGGTCACCAAGGCCACCGACGCCGACGCCGACGTGGGCCCCGGCACCCGGCTGACGGGCGACGTCCACGCGCATGTGCGCGCCTGCTATGGCCGCGTCGGCGGGGCCTGGGCCGCCGGCGCGGTCTCCGCCGCCCCCGGCTCGTACGTCTCGAAGGTGCTCTCCTCCCGCCAGCCCCTCGTCATCGACGACCTGTCCGGCCACGCGGACATCGCCCCGGAGGGCTGGCTGCAGGGCGATGGCACGGTGGCCACGGTCGGTGCGCCGATCGGCGTCGGCAGCCGGGCGTTCGGCGTGCTGGCGGCGCACAGCGGCGCCCGCCGATACTTCACCAAGGACGAGGCGCATTTCGTCCAGTCGGTCGCCAACATCGTCGCCGCGTCCGTCGAGCTCGCCCAGATGCAGGAGGACCGCGCCCGCCTCGCGGTCTTCGAGGACCGCGACCGGATCGCCTGCGAGCTGCACGACCTCGTCATCCAGCGGCTGTTCTCAGTGGGCCTGCGGCTGCAGTCGCTGGTCCGCCTGGTCGCCGAGCCGGGCACCGGCCGGCTGTCCGCAGCGATCGCCGATCTCGACCAGACCATCGACGAGGTCCGCCGCACCATCTTCGACCTGCGCCCGCCCTACGCCTAAGGCCGCGCCGGCCAGGCCGGGCGAGGGCCGGCCTGGCCCGGCGACCAGGCTGGCCTGACCCGGCCTGGGCGGACTGGCTTGCTCCGCCTGCCCTCCCAGGCCGGTCCGGGAGCCTCGTACGGCGCCGACGGCCCGGATGTTCACGAAGTCGCAACACCGGTGTTCGGATTCGGTGACACCGGAGGGCTTTGCTGATCTCGACTCACCACGGGTGGGGCGCGCCTAGGGTTCCGTCGCGAGAGCGAGCCTGGACCGAGAGGCGAGACGGGGCGGCCAGTCGGCGTCCGGGCGGGAAAGGGCACGCCGACGCGGTCGCGCCGTTCCACGGCGGGACAAAAGCCCGGGAGGCCAGCCAGGCCTGGCTGCCTCCAGCCGGGCTCCGCCATAAGGAGTTCCGTGGGCGATCCGCATTCCCACTCCCATGGTCACGGCCGTCCGCACCGCCATCTTCCGGAGGGCTTCTCGACCGACGCGCTGCACGAGAACTACGGCCCTGAGGCCCGTTACGCCGTCGCGGCCGAACAGGCGCTGCCGACGACGAAATGGGACGAGGAGATCGCCCGCGGCCTGGAGTTCGGCCTGCCCGGCGCCGACTCCATCGTCGACCGGCGTATCCCGACGTTCTCCCGGGGAGAGCTGCCGCACTTCGCCGGCATCAACACGTTCCTGAAGGCGCCCTACGTGGAGGATGTGCGCAGGTGCGGCGAGTACGACGTCGTCGTGCTCGGCGCGCCCTTCGACGGCGGCACGACCTACCGCCCCGGCACCCGGTTCGGCCCGCAGGGCATCCGGAAGATCTCCGCGCTCTACGGCCCGTACAGCTTCGAGCTCGGCGTCGACCTGCGCGAGTCCATCACCATCGCCGACGTCGGCGACGTGTTCACCATTCCGGCCAACATCGAGAAGACCTTCGACCAGATCACGAAGGCCGTCTCGCACGTCTACGCCTCCGGCGCCTTCCCGGTGGTCCTCGGCGGCGACCACTCGATCGGCTACCCGACGACCAAGGGCGTCGCCGAGAACCTGGACGGCGGCAAGCTCGGGATCATCCACTTCGACCGCCACGTCGACACGCAGGAGACCGATCTCGACGAGCGGATGCACACGACGCCCTGGTTCCACGCCACCGACCTGCCGAACGTGCCGGCGGAGAACCTCGTGCAGATCGGCATCGGCGGCTGGCAGGCACCCCGGCCCGGTGTGAAGGTCGGCCGCGAGCGCGGCACCACGATCATGACG
The DNA here is from genome assembly GCF_000235425.2 of Pseudofrankia saprophytica. Taxonomy (NCBI): domain Bacteria; kingdom Bacillati; phylum Actinomycetota; class Actinomycetes; order Frankiales; family Frankiaceae; genus Pseudofrankia; species Pseudofrankia saprophytica. The sequence continues at coordinate 4,695,906 of NZ_KI912266.1, read as the reverse complement.
GTCACCGACTGCGTGGAGATGGGCATCGAGGCCGCCGCCGAGCGGGCGCTCGAGGTCGCCTGGAACGGCACCGACGCGGTCTGGCTGTCGTTCGACGTCGACTGCCTCGACGCCGCGTTCGTCCCCGGCACCGGCTGGCCGGAGCCCGGCGGTTTCCTGCCGCGCGAGGTCCTCAAGTTCATCCAGATCATCGCGGACGCGAAACCGCTCGCCGGCATCGAGGTCGTCGAGTGCTCACCGCCGTACGACAACGCCGAGATCACCGCACTGATCGCGACCCGCGTCATCTGCGACACCCTCGGCTGCCTGGTGCGCGCCGGCCACCTGCCCAAGCGCCCCGCGACCGCCTGACCCCGCTCCTGCCCTCCGCCCCTCGACCCCACGGCCTCGACCTCTTGGCCCTCCACCCTCCGGCCGCGCGCGGCCCCGCCACCGTCGCGCGGCCGCGGGTGGCCCGGCCCGGCAACAGATTCGTATCCGCACGTCGGCTTGCTTCGAAAGGACACCGGTCCGTGTTTCGCAACGTCCTGCGCGGCCTGCAGGGTCAGGGTAGGCGCAACCATTCCGTTTCCGGCCGCCCGGCCGGCTCCACCGTCTCGACAGTCTCCGCCGCCCGGCCCCGCCGCGGGCGGGCACTCGGCGTCGGCGCCGCGATGCTGTCGGTGGCGCTGGTCGCCGCCGCTTGCGGCGGCTCCGACGACAGCTCCGACGCCCCCGCCGGCGGCTCGGCGGCCAAGCCGATCACTCTCGCGTTCAGCGCCTGGCCGGGCTGGTTCCCCTGGCAGGTGGCGCAGGAGAAGGGCTTCTTCGAGAAGAACGGCGTCAAGGTCGACCTGAAGTACTTCGACAGCTACACCGACAGCCTGAACGCGCTCGCGACCGGCAACGTCGACGCGAACAGCCAGACCCTCAACGACACGCTCGCCTCTGTCGCCGGCGGCGCCGACGAGACCATCGTCCTCACGAACGACAACTCCACCGGCAACGACCAGATCATCGCCAAGCCCGGTATCAACAGCGTCGCCGACCTGAAGGGCAAGACGGTCGCCGCCGAGCAGGGCACCGTCGACCACTACCTGCTGCTGCTCGCGCTGGCGAAGGCGGGCCTCACCGAGAAGGACGTCACCTTCAAGCCGCTGCTGACCGACGCGGCCGCGGCGGCGTTCGTCGCCGGCCAGGTCGACGCGGTCGGCGTGTTCGCGCCGTTCACCACCACCGCGCTCGGCCTCGCCGGCAGCAAGGCGATCGCCACCTCCGCGGACTTCCCCGGCGCCATTCCCGACCACCTGGTCGTCTCGAAGAAGCTGGTGTCCGACAACCCGCAGGGCGTGCAGGGCCTCGTCAACGCCTGGTTCCAGACCATCGAGTGGATCCAGGCGAACAAGACCGAGGCCTACGGGATCATGGCCAAGCGCGCCGGCGTCTCGGTCGCGGACTACGAGTCGTACGACAAGGGCACCACGATCTTCACCCTCGACCAGAACGTGGCGGCGTTCGCCCCCGGCTCGACGGACGCGAACCTCGACTACCAGGCCAAGAAGATCTCCGACTTCCTGGTCAGCACCAAGCTGGTCGACGAGGCGCCCTCGCTCGACGGCCTGCTCGACGACACGTTCATCAAGGCCGTGAAGTAGGCCGCCAGGCTCGTGGTGACCGCCGGAAACCCGCGGGGACGGCACGGGCGCGCGCCGCGTGCCCGTGCCGTCCCCGCGGGCGACGGTGGCGAACGGCGGCGGTGGCCGACAAGGGAGAGAAAGTCAGGTCCGACGTGAGTGACGTGAACCGCCGCCCGGGGCGAGCCTCGTGAGCGGCGCCGAGGCGCCGCCGGCGGTGGCGCCAGCCCCCGCTGCCGCGCCCCCAGAAGGTCTCCCCGCCCGGCCCGCGGCGGCTGGTCGGGACTGGGGGCCGCCGCCGCGGCGGCGGGCGGCGCGGCCGGGCCGCCTGCCCAAGCTGGGCGAGGACGTGTCGCCGTCGACGCGGTGGGTGCTGCGGGTGCTGTCGGTCGTCGTGCCGCTGGCGGTGTGGCTGGTGCTGTCCGCCTCGGGCGCCGTCGACGACACGTTCCTGCCGTCGCCGTTGGCGGTGTGGAACGCCGGGATCGACATGGCCCGCTCCGGCGAGCTGTCCTCCGACGTGGCCGCGAGCGTGCGCCGGGTCGGCCTCGGCTTCCTCATCGCGGTGGCGATCTCGGTGCCGCTGGGGTTCGCGATGGGGTCGATGGGCTGGGCCCAGGCGTTGTTCGAACCGGTCATCGGCCTGTTGCGCTACATGCCGGCGAGCGCCTTCATCCCGCTGCTGATCATCTGGCTGGGCCTGGGCGAGTCGTCGAAGATCGCGCTGCTGGTGATCGGCGTGGTCTTCTTCAACACGCTGATGACGGCCGACGTCGTCCGCCGGATCCCGAGTGACCTGCTGGAGGTGTCGGCGACGCTCGGGGCACGCCAGCACGAGATCGCCTGGAAGGTGATCCTGCCGTACGCGCTGCCCGGGATGATCGACGCGATGCGGGTGAACGCCGCCGCGGCCTGGAACTTCGTCGTCGTCGCCGAGCTCGTCGCGGCCACCTCGGGCCTCGGCTACCGCATCACCCGGGCCCAGCGCTTCCTGCAGACAGACAAGATCTTCGCCGTGCTCGTCGTCATCGGCGTGATCGGCCTCGCGATCGACATCCTGCTGCGCATCCTGCGCGACCGGGTCGGAAGGTGGGCGACGTGACCGGTGTACCCCAGCAGGCGGGCGGCGACCGCGCGAAGACCGCTGCCCCGCCCGGACCCCTCGACCGGGTCGCCCCCGCGGGGCCGACCGCGCCCGCCGGGCCGTCCGCGTCCCCGAGTCTGGTCAAGGCCGCCGACGCGGTATCCGAGTCCGTTGCCGTTGTCGTGGACCCGGCGGTGGCGGGTGCCAGCGGCGGTTCCGCCACCGGTGCGGCGGGCGGCGCGCTGCGGCTGCGCGGCGTCGGCATGGACTTCCACGCCGGCAAGGGCCGCCGCCCCCGTCGCGGGCGAGGGGACGCGTCCGCCGGGACGGCGGTCCCGACGCTCGCCGACGTCGACCTGGCCGTCGAGCCCGGTGAGTTCGTCTGCATCGTCGGCGCCAGCGGCTCGGGCAAGTCGACGCTGCTGCGCCTGGCCGCTGGCCTGCTGCGCCCGACCACCGGCGAGGTCACCCTGGACGGCAGGCCCGTCGACGGCCCCGGCCCGGACCGCGGCCTCGTCTGCCAGACCGGCGCGCTGTTCCCCTGGCGCACGACGGCGGCCAACGTCGCGTTCGGCCTCGAACTGCTGCCGCTCTCCCGCGCCGACCGGAGCCGCCGCGTCGCCTGGTACCTGCGCGAGGTCGGCCTGGAGCCCTTTGCCGACCGGTTGCCCGGGCAGTTGTCGGGCGGCCAGCGCCAGCGGGTCGCCATCGCGCGGGCGCTCGCCTGCGAGCCGCGGGTCGTCCTGCTCGACGAGCCGTTCGGCGCGCTCGACGTGCAGACCAAGGAGGACATGCAGCTGTTCCTGCGCGGGGTCTGGGCCGACACCGGCACGACCGTCCTCATGGTCACCCACGACGTCGAGGAGGCGGTCTTCCTCGGCCAGCGGGTCGTCGTCCTGGCAAGCGACCCGGGCCGGGTCGTCGCGGACATCCCCGTCCGGCTCCCGGGCGACCGCGATCTCGCGACCCGCCGCGGCTCCGCCTTCCTCGCCCTGCGCTCCCAGGTCGAGGACCTCGTCCGCCTCCACCACCGCGCGCACGCCCAGCGTCTCGCCGAGAGGGCCGGCTGAGCCGGGACCGCGCCGTCACGGCGCTCACGGCGCGTCTGCTGGCGGCGCGTGCGCGCGTGGTCGCCGTCGCGATGGCGGCCTGCGACGGGACGGCCGGCCGGCCGGGCGGGCCGGGCGACGCCGCGCCGCTCGGCCCCGTGCCGGCCGGCTCGGCCTCGGCCGGAGGATCAGCGGGAGAGAATCCCAGCATGCGGCAGGACCTGGACGTGGCGTACGCGTCGCAGTCGCCGGCGCAGCGGCTCGACCTGTACCGGCCGGCGCCGGCCGCGGACGGCGGCCCGGTGCCGCTGGTGGTGCTGATCCACGGCGGGGCGTTCGCGTTCGGGGACAAGGGTGAGATGGACGTCCACGTGCGGGCGCTCGTCGGGCACGGATACGCGGTCGCGAGCCTGAACTACCGGATGGTCCCGGAGGCGACGTACCCGGCGGCGGTGGACGACGTGCGCGCCGCGGTCCGCTGGCTGCGGGCCGGCGCCCCCCGCCTCGGCCTCGACGCCGGCCGGTTCGCCGCCTTCGGCGAGTCCGCCGGGGCGTACCTCGCCGCCATGCTCGGCACCTCCGGTGACCTCCCGTTCCCCGGGGACGAGGCCCTCGGCAACGTCGACGTCCCGAGCGCGGTGCGCGCCGTCGTCGACCTGTACGGGCCGGTCGACTTTCCCACCATGGACGGCCAGCTGACCGCCAACCCCCGGTGCGGGGCGGGCGCCGCCGTCCACGACGCCGCCGGCTCGCCCGAGTCGCGGTTTCTCGGCCACCAGATCACCACCGTGCCCGACCTCGTCCGCGCGGCGAGCCCGGCCACGCACCTGGGTGCCGGCCGGACCCCGCCACGGTTCCTCCTCGAGCACGGCACCGCCGACTGCACCGTGCCCTACCAGCAGTCCGTCGCGTTCGCCGGCGCGCTGCGCGCGGCCGGCGGCGCCGCCGACCTGCGCATCGTCGACGGTGCCGGCCACGGCCCCGACTTCCCACTCGCCGATCGTCTCCCCGGCATCCTCGCCTTCCTCGACGACGCCCTGCGCTGACGCGAGGCCGCGTCGGCGTCCGCGGCGCCGGCTCGTCCGTACGGCCTTGCCCGGCGCCGTCGTGCCTCGTCGTGCCTCGTCATGCGTGGTCCTGCGTCGTTCCGCCTTGGATGGCTGACGCTCTCAAAATTAGTTGACACCGACTAGTCAGAACTGGATAGTTGAAATCGAACAGTCGGGGTCGCGTCGGCCGGCAGGGCAGGATGGAGGTGGCGAAGGTGGCGGGAGGAGAACCGGGTGGCGGCGCGGCGCAAGGTCGGCAATCTGCTGGGGCTGGCCGTCCTGGCCTACCTGGTCCAGGGCCCGATGCACCCCTACGAGCTCTCCCGCATGCTGCGGGACAACGGCGACGCCCGCAGCATCAAGTTCAACCATGGCTCGCTGTACATGGTCGTCCAGCAGCTGGCGAAGGCCGGCTTCATCACCGAGGTGGAGACGACCCGCGCGGGCCAGCGCCCTGAGCGCACCGTCTACGCCCTCACCGACGCCGGCCGCGCCGAGCTGCGTGACTGGCTGCGCGAGCTGGTGGCGGAGCCCGAGCACGAGTACCCGAGCTTCGTCTCGGCGCTGTCGCTGATCGGCGCACTGCACCCGATCGACGTGACGGGCCTGCTCCAGGCGCGGCTGGCTCGTCTCGCCGAGCGGCGGGCCGAGATCCAGAAGATGGTCGACGACGCGCTGGTGGCCGGCGTCCCGGAGCTGTTCCTGATCGAGGAGGAGTACCGCCTCGCCCAGGTTGACACCGAGGCGGGGTTCGTCGAGCGTCTCGTCGCTCGCATCGCCGACCCCGAGACCGGCTGGGCCTCCGCCTGGGCCCAGTTCCACGAGGCCATGGCCGCGGGCGGGGCGCCGACGCCGACCACGCCCGCCGCGCCCACCACGGGCCCGGCTGGTCCCGCATAGTCGCTCGGAACGTCCGTTCCGTGGCAGCTGGGCGACCCTATACGGTCGCTGATCTGCCACAGTCTGAACCCGCACCACCGGACCGCGTCAGATCATTGGCGCTATAGGGTCGCTGATCCGCCACGGTTCGCACCTGCGGGATCCCCTGGGCGGATGCCCACCGCTCGGGCCTGCCGGGTGGGACGCCCCCTCACTCCAGCCGGCTGGCGTTCGGCCCTCCACGACCCGTTCAGCCGCGCACGCTCGATCACGGTGGGTGTCCAGCCCGGCTGTCCGCCCAGCGGAGATCCGCGAGGCGCCCGTGGGCCGGTGCGGCGCTTGGCCAAACCCTGACCGGCCGGGCCGGGCCGTCCGGCCGCACCCGCCGCGGCGCTGCCCGCTGCCGCGCAAGACCTCCTCGGCACCCTCAACGCCTGAAAGGCGGAACTTGCCATGTCCAGAATTCGGAGCGCCATCGTCATCGGCGGCGGGATCGCGGGTCCCGTCGCGGCCGTCGCCCTCGGAAAGGCCGGCATCGAGGCGACGGTGTACGAGGCGTACGAGACCATGGCGGACGGCGTCGGCGGAACGTTGAGCATCGCGCCGAACGGGGTCGACGCGCTCGCCGCCGCGGGTCTCGGCGGAATCGTCGAACCCGTCGGCACGCCGATCACCGCCATGGTGATGCGCAACGGCAAGGGCCGCCGGCTCGCCTCGCTCGGCTCGCCGGCGGGCCTGCCGGACCAGCTGCTGGTCTGGCGCCCGGAGCTGTACCGGGCGCTGCACGACGCGGCGGCCCACCACGGCGCCCGGATCGAGCACGGCAGGAAGTTGGTCGCCATCGAGCAGCACGACACGGGCACGGACGTCGCCGGCGGCGTGACGGCGGTGTTCTCCGACGGGAACCGGGCCAGCGCCGACATCCTCATCGGCGCGGACGGAATCCGCTCGGCCGTCCGCTCGCTGATCGACCCGGTGGCGCCGTCGCCGCGCTACGTCGGCCTGCTCGGCTTCGGCGCCCGCCTGTCCGCCGGGCCCGTCGACCCGGCACGGATCGACCCGACCGGCAGCGAGATGCACTTCGTCTTCGGCAGGCGGGCGTTCTTCGGTTACGTCCTGGCGGCGGACGGCTCCGGTGGCTGGTTCGCGAACCTGCCGCGGGCGGCGTCGATGACGGCGTCCGAGGCGCGCGCGGTCGGCGCCGTCGAGTGGCTGCGGGTCCTGCGCGAGACGTTCGCCGACGACCGGCTGCGCGCGATCGACCTCATCAGCCGGACCGACCCCGCCGAACTCGTCACCGTTGGTGGGATGGAAGACATCCCCTCGGTTCCGGTCTGGCACCACGGCCGCGTCGTCCTCATCGGGGACGCCGCGCACGCGACGTCACCGAGCTCGGGCCAGGGTGCCTCGCTGGCGATCGAGAGCGCCGTCGAACTGGCCCGCTGTCTGCGCGACCTGCCGTATCGGGAGGCGTTCGCGACCTACGAGGGAATGCGCCGCGACCGCGTGGAACGGATCATCAAGATGGCGCAGCGCACCAACAGCGACAAGGCGGCCGGCCCGGCCGCCCGCGTCCTGCGTGACCTGATGATGCCCGTCGCCATGAAGCTCATGAACCCGGAGTCGTTCGCCTGGCCGGTGCGCCACCACATCGACTGGTCCGCCCCGGTCACCCCCGCCGGCGCTCCGAACACCACACCCCCGCTGCCCGTGGCCTCCCCATCCTCCTGATTGATCGCCGTCTGCGCCTTTCGGCGGTCACGATCTGGCCCGGCGTCTTCTAGCGGCAGGGCACAAACTGCGATCACCGAGGGGTTGGCCGGGCCGCCAGCGGGCCCTTCTCGGGCGCTCGGCTCGCCGTCGCGGTGGGGGAATACGCAGGCGGCGAGCCGAGCGCGCTCTCCGGGAGGGAGGACCCCGGCCGACCCGGGGGCACAGGGTCGTGGGCGAACCCGCACCAGGCCCAACGGATGCCCGTGGCCACCGGTTCCGCGCCCCGACGTCGCCTGGACGACATCGCGCCGGATGCCAGCGCGCCAAACGTCGGCCCGCCAGACGTCGGCCCGGCGTCTGGCGGGCCGCCCGCCCGCCTGGCGTCCGGCGACACCGGCTACCGGCCCGGTGGGACGGCGCCGATCAGGGGACGCCGGACCGGCCCGGCAACGGCGCCACCAGCAGGCAGACCGTCAGCAGGTTCAGCACGACCCAGGCCGCGGCGAGCGCCATCAGTCCTGGCTGGACGCCGGCCGTGAACAGGGCGGGAACGGCGCCCAGTCCCGACAGGACCCGGCTCGCCGCGACGACCCACACAGCGACCAGTGAGCGGCGAGCAGGCGCGACGACCAGGCAGCCAAGCGTCACCACGCCCATCAGGGCGCCGAACACCAGCACGCTCGCTGGGGGCTTGTCGCCGTCCACCGCGGAACCGGGCAGGCCGAGGACCAGCAGGTCCGCCACGCCGAGCACGGCCGCGACGGCCAGCCCGGCCCTGGCTCGCCGGCGGAGCCCTGGGCTCACGATCGATGCTCCACCGGAACCGGGCCGCGGGCCGGCCGGTGGTCCGTCTGTTCGAGCCGGTTCGCCGGGTGTCATCGCCGGTCGCCGGTCCGTCAGCTCCGCCGGAGCCGCAGCGGCGCTCTGCCCGGCTCCACCATCAGCTCGACCGCGACCACGTTGACCAGGACCCACAGCGCGGCGGACACGACGAGCCCCGAGGGGACGACGTCACGGAAGAACGCCGGGATCGCGGTGAGCACCGAGAACATCCTGCTCGCCGCGACGACCCGGAAGGCGGTCCGCGACCTGGTGGTCAGCAGGATGACGACGCTCACCACGGTGATGACGCCCATCAGCACGGAGAAAGCGAGGGTGGCCGCGACCGGTCCGCTCGCGGCGAAGCTCGGCAGGGGCAGCGCGGGGCCGGCGAGGTTCAGGACGCCGAGGGCGGTCGCGAGGCCGAGCCCGGCCCGGTTGAGCCGCGACAGGGGCGGGCGCGTGGACAGGGTTCCATTGCCGCTGGGCGACACCGGTCCGCTGGGCGACACCGGTCCATGGTCGGCCGCCTGGGCGCGGGTGTCAGCCGTCCCGACTCCCAGCCGTCCCGGATTTCGCCCGACCCGTCTGGGGGCAGGCTCCCAGACGGGTGGGTAGGTTCCCAGGGACAACGGGAGCGCGCCGGCGTCATCATCAGGCATGACCATCTCTGCCACGGCCCCGCTGCGGGTGCTCCTCGCCGACGACCATGCCGTGGTCCGCCGCGGGATCGCGGCCCTGCTGTCGTCCGTGGGCGGCATCGAGGTGGCCGGCGAGGCGGCGACGGGTGCGGAGGCGATCCGCGAGGCCCAGCTGACCCGGCCGGACGTGGTGGTCATGGACGTGCGGATGCCGGACATGGACGGGGTCGAGGCGACCCGCGGCCTCGCGGACGCGCTCCCGGAGTGCGCGGTGCTGATGCTGACGATGTTCGACGACGACGAGACCGTGTTCGCCGCGATGCGCGCCGGCGCCCGCGGATACCTGCTCAAGGGCGCCGCCCAGGACGACATCTTGCACGCGATCCGTTCGGTCGCCGCCGGGCACGTGGTGCTCGGCCCGGGAATCGCTCGCCGGCTGCTCGACCAGGCCGCCGAGCCGCGTGGCCCGGCACCGGACCCGTTCCCCGAGCTCACCGCCCGGGAGCGGCAGATCCTCGACCTCATCGCCGCCGGGCGCAGCAACGGCACGATCGCCACCGAGCTCGGCGTGGCCACGAAGACGGTGGTCAACCACGTGTCGGCGATCTTCGCCAAGCTGCGGCTGGCGACCCGCGCGGAGGCGATCGTGCGGGCCCGGGAAGCGGGCCTTGGCCGGTGACCCGGGCATGACCGGCCAACCGGCGCTCACGGAGCCCGTCGGCGCCGACTCCGCCCGGTCCGCATCGATGAGCAGGGCGCCGTCGGAATCCGCGCCGCCGGAATCCGTGTCCGGGGAACCCGCGCCGCCGAAACCCGTGCCGCCCGAGCCCAGGCCCGCGGACGCCCTGGCGCCGGACGCCTCGCACGCCGACACCGAGCCCCTGGCTTCGGGTCCCGGCGTGCCACCACCCGCCGCCGCGGGCACCAGGCTGGCCGGGACGGTTCCCGGTGGCGCCCCGCGCCGGACCGGGGCGTGGGTCGGGCCAAGCGCGCGGCGGGTGTTGCCGAAAGGCCCCGTCGGGGTGGCGGCCGTGCTCGTCGTCCTCGCCGTCCTCGGCCTGTGGGCTCCCGGCGGCGTGGGCTGGCGCGGGGTGGGCGCACTGATCTTCGGGACGGTGTGCGCGGCGACGGCGTGGGCGGTCCTGGCCTTCGGCCCGGATCCCCGCAACCGCTGCGGGCTGGCGATGGCCGCGCTCGCGGGCCTCGTCCTGGCCAGTGCCGCGGCGCAGACGCTGGCGGGCTGGGGCCTGCCCGGCGCGGACCAGGTATCCGAGGTTCTGTACCTCGTCGCCGTCGGCGTCGTGGCCCCGGTCTCGGCGGCGCTGTACCCGGACGGCCGGCTGCCAGGGTGGATCACGCGGTCGTGTGCCGGATCCGGGATCGTCGCCGCCGCCCTGGCCGCGGCCCTGGCACGGGTGGACGAGAACACCACCGTCCCGCTCGGCGCCGTCGCCGTCGTCCTGCTGCTGTCGGCCGGCTGGGCGCGGTTCGTGACAGCGGCTGGGCAGCACCGCCGGGCGCTGCAGTGGCTGGCGTGGAGTTTCTCGCAGACGACGCTTCTCGTGCTGCACGTCATGTTCGTCGGCGAGGCGTTCGCGGTCGACCTGCCACGCGCCTTCTACGTGATCACGTTCGCGCTCGCGGCGCTGCCGCCTCCGGTATGTGCCGTGATCGGGATCGTCGACCCGGATCTGCTGGACATCCGCTGGCTGATCAGGAAGTCGTCGGCGTGGACGGTGACGCTGGAGTGCGCGTTCGCGACCACCGCCGGCACATACGCCGCCCTGGAGCTCATCACCGGCCACCCGCCAGGGCGCAGCGGCGTCACTGTGCTCTGCGTCATGATCGCGGTGCTGTTCCAGCCGGCGCTGCGCGCGATCGAGGACCTCGTCGACGACGTGCTGTTCGGCGGTCGGGCCGACCCCGTGCAGGCGCTGGCGGGCCTCGGCGAGCGGTTCGACGCGGGTGGCGACCCCGCGTCGTGGCTGCCGGCGCTGCGCGCCGGGCTGGCGCTGCCCTACGTGGAGCTGTGGAGCGAGGACGAGCGGGTCGCCTCCGCGGGCGCGCCGCCGAGCCCGGTTCCGTCACCCGCCCCCGCCCCCGCCCCCGCCTCCGAGGCCGAGGCCGCCGCGGCGGCGGATCGGTTCGGGCACGCCCACCCGCCGGACGTGATGACCACTACCACCGTGCCGCTCGTCGTCGGCGACGAGCGGGTCGGCGCGCTGGTCGTCGGCCTTCCACCGCAGGTCCACGCGCTGCCGCCGGCGACCCGCAGCGTGCTGCGCCTGGTGGCGCCGCCGCTGGCCCAGGCCCTGCGCGCCGCTGCCCTGGCCGAACAGCTGCGGGTCTCGCGCGGCCAGCTGGTCGAGGCGCTGGAGGAGGAACGCCGCCGGCTGCGCCGGGACCTGCACGACGGCCTCGGCCCGATCATGACCGGCGTCGCCTACAGCGCCGACGCCGCGCGCAACCTCGTTCCCGTCGACCCGGACCGGGCGCAGACCGTGCTCGCGGACCTGCGCGCCGACACGGCGGCGGCGATCACCGAGATCCGCCGGATCGTGTACGGCCTGCGCCCGCCCGCGCTCGACGAGCTGGGCCTGGTCGCGGCCATTCGCCAGGGCTGCAACCGGCTGCGCGCAGCGGACGGGCGGGCGCTGGCCGTCGCGGTCGAGGCGCCGGGGGAGCTGCCACCGCTGCCGGCCGCCGTCGAGGTCGCCGCCTACCGGATCGTCCTGGAGGCCGTGACCAACGCGGCCCGGCACTCCGGGTCGGCGGATGTCTGGCTGACGGTCGAGGCGCGCACGGACCGCCTGGTGCTCGCCGTGCGCGACGGTGGCCGCGGGGCCGCCGCGAACTGGCGGCCCGGCGTCGGTCTCCAGTCGATGCGGGAGCGGGCCGAGCAGGTCGGCGGCACCCTGACCGCGGGCCCCGGCCCGGCCGGTGGCGAGGTCCACGCCGAGATCCCCGTGCTGGCGTCCTAGCCAGGTCCCGGCGGAGCGGCGGTCACCGACCGCGGGCCGGGCCTCGCAGCGCCGCGGCGAGGATCGTGCGGGCGGCGCGGGCCTCGGGGATGGGGAACAGGGGATAGCCGTGCGGGAGGCCAGCGGCCTCGTGGTAGTCGATCTCCAGGCCGGTGGCGGTCGCCCGGGCGGCGAGGCGGCGGCTGTCGGGAAGCAGCACGTCGTGGGTGCCGCACAGGACGGTGAGCGGCGCGAGACCGGTCAGGTCGCCGTACAGCGGGCTGGCCAGCGGGTCTGCCGGGTCGAGGGCCCCGGCCCAGCACCGGCCGGCCTCGGCGAGGCCGGGAACGGCGAGTATCCGGTCCTTCGCGGCGAGCGCGGGCTGGTCGGGGTCGGTCATCGTCACGTCGAGCCAGGGCGAGACGAGCACGGTCCGGTCCGGCTGGGGTGCGCCGCGGTCGCGCGCGACCTGCGCGGCGGCGAGCGCGAGGCCACCACCGGCGGAGTCGCCCATCAGCACGACCCGCGCCGCGCCGGCCCGGCCCGCCTGGCCGGACTCGCCGGCCCGCGCCCTGGTCACCAGGTCGGACAGCAGGTCGGTGACGGCGGGGACGACGTCCGCGGCGGCGCCGCGCGGTGCCACCGGGTACATCGGAACCACGAAGCGCGCGGGGACGGCGCGGGTGAGCCGCGCGAGCAGGTACCAGTGCCAGCGCAGCATCTCGTTCACGTAGCCGCCGCCGTGCAGGTAGAGCACCGTCACGTCGGTGCCAGGCCCGCCGTCCACCGCCCGGGCCGGCGGGCCCTTGGGGGAGAGCTCGTGGACGGCCCAGCCGGCGCGGTCGGCGACGGTGTGCCGGGTGAGATGGCCGAGCCAGCGCGGCGCCCGGGCGGCGGTGGGGCTCGTCCCCTGGGCCGCGAGACGCGCCCGGATCGCCTCGGCCGTCCACTCCCGGTCCCCGCCGCGCAGCGGCAGTGCGACCGACTGGGTGAGCCTCGCCCGCAGGCTCGGCACGCCCGGTCAGAAAGCCATGAAGAGAATGGCGTCGCGGTCGTACTCCAGGTGGGGGTGCTTCTCTGCGAGGTGGGCCTGGGCCTTCTCGACGAGGTCGTCCTCGTTCTCGCCCTGGATGCGCGTGCCGCAGGGGCAGTCAAGAGTCGTCTTCACCGGTGCCTCCTTGGTGCTTCTGGGGACGGGGCCTCCAGAGGTGCGAAGGAGGAGCGTTTTCGCACCTCCTGTGGGCCTCCAGGAGCTTTGGCGCCGCCGCAATCCTAGCCAGCTAATGGCCCGTCGCGCCCGGCCCCGCGTCGGGGGACCCGTCCGCGAGCTCGTCGGTGAGCAGCAGGTCGCGGCGCAGCTGGCCGGTGCGGTAGGCGGCGCGGCTGATCCGCTGGGCGAGGACGGGGGCGGTGACCAACTGGAACAGGCCGACCAGGACGAGGCCGGAGCCGTACCGGAGGTCGACCTGCAGGGCGGCGCCGGTGAGGATCGCGAGCAGGCCGATCGTCTGCGGCTTGGTCGCGGCCTGCAGCCTGGCCGGGACGTCCGGGAAGCGCAGCAGCCCCCACGCGCCGAGCACACAGAACGCCGCGCCGCCGAGCATCAGCACACTGGTCGCGACGTCGGCGACGAGGCCCCTCACGGGTCCTGCCCCGATCGCGGCGGGCGGGGGCCCGGCGGGCCGCGCAGCTCGACGAGGCGGGCCGCCGCCGCCGCGCCCAGAAACCCGAGAAGCGCCACCGAGCCGAGCAGGGCCAGGTTGAAGCCCTCCTGGAGCCGCGCGACCTCGACCGTGACCGCGGTGACGATCAGGACCACCAGGACGTCGAGGGCGAGGACGCGGTCCAGCTCTGTCGGGCCGCGCACCACCCGGACGAGGGTCAGCAGGCCCGCGAGGGTGACCAACCCCAGCGTGATGGCGTAGACGACCTGCATCACTGCCTCCCTGAGGGCCGTGGCCCCGGCGCCGGGCGCGGCTCCGGCCCCGGTGGGACCAGATCGTGGCCCAGGGCGAGGATCACCCGCCGCTGCAGCGCGTCGGCGTGCGCGCGGACGGTCTCGACGGCGCCGGGGGCCGGGGCGACGAGGGCGTGGACGTAGAAGATGCCGTTGTCACGGTCGACCTGGATGACCGCCGAGCCGGGGGCGAGGGAGACGGCGTTGGCCACGATGGCCGCGACCACCTCGGATCGGGTCCGCAGCGGGACCGCGACGATCGCCGACGGCATGGCGGGGCCGTAGCGGACCAGCTGCGCCGCGACGGTGACGCTCGCCGGCAGCAGCCCGGCCAACAGCCGGGCGGCCAGCATTCCGGCCGCGACCGGCCGCGGCCGCCGATGCCCGGCCGCGGCGCCGTCCTGGTCCTCGTCCGCGTCCTCGGGCGACGGCGACGGGAACGTCGCGAGCACGGCGACGGCGACGAGCAGCCCGCTGAGCGCGGCGAGCACGCTGAGGCGCCCCCACAACAGCATCCAAACCAGCCACAGCCAGGCGACCTGCCCCGGCCGCCGGGCGGCCGTCACGACCGCGGCCCCCGGCCGCCGCCGCGACGGGCGTGGGCGGGGGCTCGGCCCGGTGGACCTGGCCACGGGCGGGCCGGCGCTCACCGGCCGCCGACCCGTCCGCTGGCCGTGCCGTGCCCGTCGGGCTCCCGGCCCTGGTTGCCACCGAGCACGGCCTGCTCGTAGACCGCCGGGGTGAGCAGGTCGGCGGCGGCGCGGGCGGTCAGGCCGGACAGGGGCCCGGCGAGTACGGGGATCACCAGGCCCGCGGCGACCAGGCCGGCGGTGGCGGCGATCATCGGGCGGCTGACCGTCTCGGTGCCGACGACGAGGAGGTCGCCGGGATCCGGGTCGGGGTGCGCCGGCCGGGGGCGTCGCCAGAACGCGCTCACCCAGACCCGCGCCATCACGTAGAGCGTCAGCAGGCTGGTGACGAGCATCGCGGCGACTGCCACGTACACCCCGGTCCGGAACGCGCCGGCTCCTGGGCCCGACGCGGCGCCCGCCCGGGAGCCGGCCTGCAGGAGCGCGAGCTTGGCGATGAAGCCGGACAGCGGTGGCACGCCGGACAGGCTCAGTGCCGGGATGGCGAACAGCGCCGCGACGACCGGTACGACGGCGGCCAGGCCGCCGGTGCGCCTCGGCATCGACGTGCCGGCGTACCGGGTGATCAGCCCGCTCGCGAGGAACAGCGTGGCCTGCACGACGATGTGATGGACCATGTAGAGGATCACGCCGGACAGGCCGATGACGGTGAACAGCGACAGCCCGAACAGCATGAACCCGATGTGGCTGACCAGCAGGAACGACAGCACCCGGTTCAGGTTCTCCTGGGCCAGCGCCCCGAGCGCGCCCACCAGCAGCGTGGCGACCGCGGCCGCCAGCAGCAGCGGCCAGGTCCCGCTGTGCGGGAACACCAGGGTGTGGGTGCGCACGATCGCGTAGACGCCCACCTTGGTCAGCAGCGCGGCGAGCACGGCGGTGATCGGCGCCGGCGCGGTCGGGTAGCTGTCCGGCAGCCAGAAGTGCAGCGGCACCACCGCCGCCTTGATGGCGAACACGACCAGGACCAGGAGGCCGAGTGCCGCCCGCAGCGCCGCCGGCAGACCCGACACCGTCGCGGCCAGCCCCGCGAAGCTGACCGTTCCCGTCGACGCGTACACCAGCGCCAGCGTGGTCAGGAACAGCAGCGAGGAGGTCAGGCTGACGATCACGTACGTCATGCCCGCCTGGACCCGTTCCGCGGTCGTGTCCAGCGTGATCAGGACGTAGGACGAGACGAGCATGACCTCGAACGCGACGAACAGGTTGAACAGGTCGGCGGTCAGGTAGGCGAGCGCCACGCCGGCGACCAGCGTCAGGTAACAGGCGTTGAAGATCGTGCTGTTGCCCTCCGCCCGCTCGTCGACGACGCCCTGGCCGACGGCGTAGCCGAGCACCGCCAGCGTCACCACCGCCGAGGTGAGCAGGAGCAGGGCCGCGAGCCGGTCGGCGACCAGGGTGATCCCGATCTGCGCCGGCCAGTCGCCCAGGTGCGCGACCGTCGGGCCGGTGGTGTCGGCGGCGGCGAGCAGCACGGCCGCGTCGGCCGCGACCGCCGCGACGACGGCGAGCGCCAGCATCCGCTGCGCCCGGAGGCGAAAGCGCAGCAGCAGCGTTCCGCCCGCGGCGAGCAGCGGCCCGACCACCGGTAGCACGACCAGCACCTCCGGCGCCGTCACCGCCGCTCCCCGCCCGGCGGCTCTCCGCCCGGCGGCTCTCCGCCCGGACCGTCCGACTCGGAACCGTCCGAGCCGTCCGGGCGGCCCGTTCGTCGGTGGTCGTCATCGGGGTGGCGATGGCGCGGGGCGTGCGGGTGCGGCAGGGAGAGATGCGGGAAGTGGTACGCGAACTGGGCCTCCAGGCGCTCCTCCAGTGCGGTGATCCGGTGGTCCTCGACGTCGTCGCGGACCTCGGTGTTGCCGAGCAGGGTCCAGGCCCGGTAGGCGAGCGTCAGCAGGAACGTCGTCAGCGCGAACGTGATGACGATCGACGTGAGCGCCATGGCCTGCGGCAGTGGGTCGGACATCTGGTCGGGCGGCACCGAGCCGGACATGGCGGGTCGGCCGCTCTTCCCGCCGACCAGCAGCAGGAGCAGATTGGTCGCGTGGCCGAGCAGCACGATGCCGACGAGCACGCGCAACAGCCCGCGCTGCAGCAGCAGGAACGTCCCGGCCATGTAGAGGCCGGAGACGACGGCCACCGACGTCAGGTTCAGCACGCCGTGGCCCGCCGGCCCGGTCACCGCGGCCGCCGCGGCTGCTGCTGCCAGCGTCACCGTGCCTCGCCCGGGCCCGGCGCGGCGTCGGGTGGAGCTCCCGGCGAGCGGCCCGGCCGCGGGCGGCGGGCGGGGTCGGACCCGACGCTCAGGTCCCCGGCGGCCGGGCCGGGAGCGGACCCGCTCTCCTTCTCGATCCCGATGCCCAGCGTGCGCAGCAGCTCGAGCACCACGCCCACGACGACCAGGTAGACGCCGACATCGAAGAACAGGCTCGTCGCCAGCTCCACGTGCCCGAGGACCGGCAGGTGCGCCTCGGCGACGTAGCTTCGCAGCACGGCACCGCCGAACGGCACCGGCGCGAGCGCCACGCAGGTGGCGACGGCGAGGCCCGCGCCGATCACCAGGGAGGGCTGGACCGGCACCGCCGCGCCGACCCGGTCGCGGCTGCCGGCGACGTAGCGCAGCACGAAGGCGAGGCCTGCGACCAGGCCGCCGGCGAAACCGCCGCCGGTCCTGGAGTGCCCGGCGAACAGCAGGTAGACCGAGAAGACCAGCACGACGGGGAACACCGCCCTGGCCGTCACCTCCATGAGGACCGACCGGGTCGACGTGCGGCCGCCGCCCGGCTGGTAGACCCAGCCGAGCTCGCCCGCGCCGTCCAGCCACCGTTCGTCGGGTCCGTCGTCGGCCGGTCCACTCGTGCCTGGGCCGGCGGCCTCCAACCCGCCCCCGGCCGGGCCAGCCGGTTCTCGGACGCCCCCACGCGGGGAGCGGACGCCGGGGGCGCGGGCCAGCAGCAGACCGGCGACGCCGAGCGCGGCGACCGCCAGCACCGTGCTCTCGCCCAGCGTGTCGAGCGCGCGGAAGTCGACGATGATCGCGTTGACGACGTTCGTCGCCCCGGTCTGCGACGGCGACCGGGCGACGTACTCCTGGCTCGCGAGGCCCCACTGGGGGTGCACGTCGGCGACAGTGATCGCGAAGGCGCCGACGAACAGGCCGACCGCCACCGCGATCAGGAGCCGTGGCCAGCGCGGCACCCCCGTCCTGGCCATGGTGGCGAACCGGTCCGGCATGCGGCGCAGCACGAAGACGAACGCGATCAGCGACAGCGACTCGACGAGGAACTGGGCGAGCGCCAGGTCGGGCGCGCCCTCGACGAGGAACAGCGCGCCGCACCCGTACCCGACGCCACCGAGGAGCACCGCCGTCGTCAGCCGCCGCCGGGCGCGCACCACGGTCGCGGCCGAGGCGAGCACGACGACGGCCAGCGCCGGCTGGATGGGATAGTCCCAGCGCGGCAGGCCCGTCGGCCACACGAGACCGCGCACCAGCGCCGCCCCCGGCACGAGCAGCGCCACCATCAGGACCGTGGCCAGGTACATCGGCAGCGACCCGACCTGCGTGCGCGCCGTGACCGCGAGCGCGAGTCGCCCGACGGCCGTGACCGTCCATTCGTAGCCCCGCTGCGCGTCGAACAGGCCCTTCGCTCGCCTTGCCTGCTTCCAGGGGGCCGTGGCCGGCGACGCCGACCCCCCCGCCTCCGCCGGATGCTGGTGCTCGGGCGCCACCGATCTGGTCCTGGCCGCCGCCAGCCGTGCCTCGGCGATGACGATGGCTACACCGGCCGCGACGGCGAGCGCGGTCAGCAGCAGGGCCGCGCCCACTCCATGCCACAGCGCCAGGTGATAGGCAGCGGTCCCGTCGTCCGGTGCCACGGTGTCCGCGTAGCCGGCGACGAACGCGTCCACGGCGGGCGCCGCGAGGCCGAGGCCGAGCCCGGCGGCGGCGAGCACGACGACGGGGCCGGTGAACGCCGGGCTCGCCGGTCGCCAACCGCTCGGTGCCACGTCCCGCTTGGTCGCGAACGCCCCCCACAGGAAGCGGATCGTGTAGCCCATCGTGAGCGAGGCGCCGACGACCATGACCGCGAGCAGCACCGCCTGGCCGGCGCCCCGGCCGTGCCAGAGCCCCTCGAGCGCCGCCTCCTTGCCGAGGAAACCCACCGTCGGCGGGAGCGCCGCCATCGACGCCCCGGCCAGCACCGCCGCCGTCAGCAGCACCGGCGCCTGCCTGCCGACGCCGGACAGCGTCCGCAGGTCACGCCCGCCGGCCCGGTGGTCGACGACGCCGACGACCATGAACAGCGCCGCCTTGAACAGCGCGTGCGCGAGGATCAGCGTCGCGCCGGCGAGCGCCACGGTCCGCCCGCCGAGGCCGACGAGCGTGGTGAGCATCCCGAGCTGGCTGACGGTCCCGAACGCGAGCAGCCGTTTGAGGTCGGTCGCCGCCAGCGCCCGCAGCCCGCCGATCAGCATGGTCACGGCGCCGAGCGCCGCCGCCGGAACCGTCCAGACCCGCGTGTACCCGCCGGCGGCGGCGAAGGCGGGCGTGAGGGTCGCGACGAGGAACACGCCGGCCTTCACCATCGCGGCCGCGTGCAGGTAGGCGCTCACCGGCGTCGGCGCGACCATCGCGGCTGGCAGCCACGGGTGGAACGGCGCCTGCGCCGACTTCGTCGCCGCCCCGAGCAGGATCAGCGGCGCCGCCGCGGCCGCGAGCCCGCCGGCCGGCGGCGCATCGGCGAGGATGCCCGAGATCCGGTACGTCCCCGCCGCCTCGCCGAGCAGGACGAAGCCGAACAGCATCGCCAGCCCGCCGAGGGTCGTGACCAGCAGCGCCTGCACCGCCGCGCGCCGCGCCGCCGGCGCCACCCCGTCCCCGCCGATCAGGACGAACGAGAAGACGGTCGTCAGCTCCCAGAAGACGTACAGCGTGAGCAGGTCGTCGGCGATCACCAGGCCGAGCATCGAGCCGGCGAAGGCGAGCAGCGCGCTCGCCGACCGGCCGAACCCGGCGGCGTCGTGCGCGTGGTACCAGCGGGCGTAGCACAGGACGAGCGCGCCGACGCCGGTCACGAGCAGCGCCATCAGCAGCGCGAGCGGGTCCAGCCGGAACGCCATCTCCAGGCGCAGCCCCGGCGCCCAGCGCAGGACCGTCGCCGGCCGCCCGCCGGACGTCACGTCGCCGAGCCGCGCGATCAGCAGCCAGCAGAAGACGGCGGCCGGCACGACGGCGGCGAGCAGGTATATCCGGGCACCCAGCCGGCGGGCGAGGAACGGCAGCAGCGCCGCGACCCCCAGGTGCGCGGCGACGGCGACGGGCATCGGCGGCGGCCCGCCGGCGTACGGCGGCGGGCTCGCGGCGCGGCGGCAACGCCCGCCGCGCCCGTCGCCGCCCGCCATCCGCCCACCCGTCCCTGCGTTCCGCGGTCCCGCCCGCGCCGTCAGGTGGTCATCCTCACGCCCCGGCGCGACCACGCTCGGGTAATGGCCCGCGTCGGGCGTTTCGCGGCGGCCGGACAGCGACGCGTCACCTGCCGGCTGGCTCGGGACCGCGGCGCCGTCCGGGCTCGCCAGCGCCGGCCACGACGGCCGCGCCGGCTGGTGCGTCAGGGCGTGGCTATCGCCCACCAGAACGAGCTGCCGACCAGAAGTCCGAACAGCCGTTCCGGCGGCCCGGAATCGCCCTGGACGACGGCCCGCCCGTCGCCGCACAGGTCGGCGAGCGCGGCCTCGCCGGACAGCAGCGTGGCGAGGTCCGGCCGGGCGAGCCGCAGCACGCTCCCGCCGGCCGGCTCCTGGTCGCCGAGCGCGCGGTGGCGCAGCACGCCGTTGCGCACCTCGAGGCGCCGGCGGCCGGCCGCCACGCCGTCCACCTCGAGGTCGACGGTGAACGGGTCCTCCTCGGAGGCGCGTGGGCCGTCCAGACGGGTACCGGCGTAGTCGAGCAGCGTGTCGACCGGCATGGCCCGCGCCGTGTCGGCGCTCGCCGTGCTGGTGGCGGGCAGGCCGGGGGGAATGCCGCCGCGCAGCTCGGTGGCCCCGGCGAGGTAGAAGTTCCGCCACGGCGCGTTCTCGGTCTGGTACGCGAGCTGGTCGCAGGCCCGGGCGGCGAGCTCGCGGGCCGGGTGGTGGCCGGGATGGCCGAACACGACGTGGTTGAGTACCTGGAGCACCCACCGGTAGTCGCCGCGGTCGAAGTACTGCTGTGCCTTCGCGACGACGGCGTCCGGCCCGCCCATCATCTCGGTGTAGTGCCGCCCCGCAGGCTCAGGGGGCAGCGGGTGCAGGTTCGCCGGGTTGCCGTCGAACCAGCCGAGATAGCGCTGCCAGACGGCCTTCACGTTGTGGCTGACCGAGCCGTAGTAGCCGCGGTTGTACCACTTGGCGGCGAGCCGCGGCGGCAGCTCGATCATCTCCGCGCACTCGAGCATCGTGTAGCCGGCGTTCGCCAGCCGCAGCGTCTGGTCGTGCAGGTACTGGTAGACGTCCGCCTGGTCGGTCAGGTATTCGGTGAGGGCGTCGGTGCCCCAGCGCGGCCAGGAGTGCGTCGAGAACAGGACGTCCGAGTCGGCGGCGAACATCGTTGCGGTCTCGCGCAGGTAGCGCGCCCAGGCCCGGGCGTCGCGCACCTGGGCGCCCCGCAGCGTGTAGAGCTGGTGCATGGTCGCGTTCGCCGTCTCGGCGACGAACAGCGCCCGGCGGTCCGGCAGGTACATGTTCATCTCGGCCGGAGCCTCGGTGTCCGGCACCAGCTGGAACACCAGCCGCACGCCGTCGAGCTCGGCCCGCTCGCCGGTCGCCCGGATGGTGCGGGTCGGCGGGATCAGGGTCGGCGGGCCGAGGGAGTTCGTCAGCCCCTGCCCCGCGGAGACCTGGCCCGCCGGCCCCTTGGGCAGCAGCGCGCCGTACATGTTGATCGCGCGGCGGCTCATCGCCGTCCCGGCGAACACGTTCTCGGTGACGGCGTGCTCCAGGAACCCCTCCGGGGCGATGATCGCCACCCGGCCCGCCGCCACGTCGGCCGGGTCGACGACACCCACGACGCCGCCGTAGTGGTCCGCGTGGCTGTGGCTGTGGATGACGGCGACGACCGGCCGGTCGCCGCGGTGGCGACGGTAGAGCGCCAGGGCGGCGCGGGCCGCGCCGACGGTCACCAGCGGGTCGACGACGATCACGCCGGTGCCGCCCTCGATGAACGTGATGATCGAGATGTCCATCCCGCGGACCTGGTAGATCCCCTTGGTCACCTCGAACAGCCCCGTGGTGGCCATCAGGCGGGCGTAGCGCCACAGGCTCGGGTTGACGGTCTCCGGGGTGGCGGCGCCGTCGCGGAGGAACCCGTACGGCCGGGAGTCCCAGGAGGTGAAGCCCGACGGGTCCCTGATGACCAGGTCGGGGACCTCCTCGATCAGCCCGCGCCGGGCGTCGGCGAAGTCGGCCTCGTCGCCGAAGGGCAGCGCCCGGGCCGTCGCCTCGTTCGCCGCCCGGGTCGGTGCGGACACTCTCGGCCGTTCGTCGACTCCGACCATCATCGCCTCTCCTCCTGACGGCACCCAGCTTTCGAACATTTACCCTTCGTGGCAGATCGCTTACCGTCGGTCTGATTGGTGGCGTGCGGGGCCGGGTGGTGCGGGGTAGGCGGGCCACCACCGCGGGACGGGGGCGGTGGCGATGTTGCCGATCATGCCGCCCGCGTCCAGGGGTGGCGTTCGCGGGGTGATGGCCGCGGTGGAGGTCTTCCCGGCCGCGGTTCGGTTCGCTTGTCTCGCCACTGAGTTCGATATATGAACTTTGATGTGACGTTGGTGGTGGCGCGCAGCCGTGAGGGGCCCTGGTGACGCGGCGAACGCCGTGAGTCCCTCCCGTGGCCCAGGCCGGCCCCCTCGGTGGAACGACGGTGTGGGCGTCGCGCGCCCGGCCCTAGTGGTTGCTGGGGACGGGGATGGGTGGTATGCCGGGATTAGAACCAGGTTTCTCGGTCGTCCTCTGCGGGCGGGGGTCGGTCGCGCCGCCGCGCGAGGCCGGCACCGGTCACGACGCCCCGGCCCCGCGCCCGCGTCACCGACCGTCCGACCGACCGTTCGTCCGACCGTCCGTTCGTCGTCTCGCCGCTCGCCCCGCCCGGGGCCGGCTCGCTGTCCGCCCCGTCGGGGCCGTACCGCCTAGGAGCACCGACCGTGCCGCAGTCGATCCCCTTCGTCGATTACCTGGTTCTCGGCGACAACCCGCACCTGGTCGCGAACGAGTGCGTCGCCTGCGGGGCGCGGTTCTTCGACCGGCGCAACGCCTGCGCGAGCTGCTTCGCCACCGAGTTCCGCAAGGCCGACGTCGCCACCGAGGGCGAGGTGCGGGCGTTCACGATCGTCTCGCTGGCCGCGCCCGGCATCCCGGTGCCGTTCGTCTCCGCGACGGTCGACTGCGCCGGGACCAGCGTCCGCGCCAACCTGATCAACGTCGCCCCGACCCCCGAGGCCGTGCACGTCGGCATGAAGGTGCGCCTCGCGCTGCAGCCGGTCGGCGCCGACGAGTCCGGCACCGAGGCCGTCAACTTCGGCTTCGAGCCCCAGCGCTGACCGGCGCTCCCCACAGACCTTCCACACACCACGAAGAAGCGGAGCGGCGGACATGGCCAGCGACGACGTCTGGATCCTCGGCATCACCATGACCAAGTTCGGCAAGCACCCCACCAAGGACGTCATCGACCTCGCGGCCGAGGCGACCATGGGCGCGCTCGCCGACGCTGGCGTCACCATGCGCGAGATGGGCCTGCTGGCCTTCGGCAGCCTCATGGGCCGGGCCTCCGGGCAGATGCTGCAGAAGCAGGTCGGCCAGACCGGCATCCCGGTCTACAACGTGTCGAACGCCTGCGCGACCGGCGCCACCGCGCTGCGCGTCTGCCACATGGCGATCCGCGCCGGCGACGCCGACTTCGGCCTGGCCGTCGGCGTGGAGAAGCTCGCGGGCGCGGGCCTGCTCGCCGGCGGCAGCCGCGGCGGCGACGCGAAGGACTGGACGCCCAGCGGCCGGTTCGGCGCCGTCGGCCCGATCGACGGCCGGATCGGCACCGAGACGATGCCCGGGGTGTTCGCCCAGATCGGGCTCGAGTACGGGCACAAGTACGGCGGCACCAGCTTCGAGCTGTTCGCCAAGATCTCCGAGAAGAACCACGCCCACTCGACGCTGAACCCGCTGGCCGCCTACTCGAAGCGGTTCACCCTCGACCAGATCATGAATGACGTCATGATCGCCTACCCGAACACCCGGCCGATGTGCTCCGCGAACTGCGACGGCGCGGCGGCCGCCGTCCTGGTGTCCGACGCCAAGCTGAAGACGCTCTCCCTGGAGCAGCAGCGCCGCGCCGTGAAGGTCTCCGCCTCCGTCCTCACCACCGACCCGTGGGAGGAGGCCTGCCAGGTGCTGCCGAACGTGAACACGCTGACCCGGCAGGCCGCGACGCAGGCCTACGAGAAGGCCGGCATCGGCCCCGAGGACCTCGACCTGGTGGAGCTGCACGACTGCTTCGCCACCGCCGAGCTGGTGCACTACGACAATCTGATGTTGTGCCCGGAGGGCGGCGCGGTCGACTTCTTCAACTCCGGCGCCACCTGGCGTGACGGCAAGACCCCGGTCAACGTCTCCGGCGGCCTGGAGTCGAAGGGCCACCCGATCGCGGCGACCGGCATCGCCAACGTCTGGGAGGTCGCCACCCACCTGCGCGGCGAGGCCGGCGACCGCCAGCTCCCGAACGCGAAGGTCGGGCTCGCGCACGTCATCGGCCTCGGCAACGCCTGCGGCGTCCACATCCTGGAGCGCGCCGCCGCCTGATCGGACCGTCCGCCGGCCGGAGCCGCCCTCAGGCCGCGGCCAGCGTCCTCGGCTCGGCGGGTGTCGGCCCGGGCCCGAAGTGCTCGTTGAGCGGTCCGACGAGCAGTCCGCGCCCGGCGCACTCGCCGAGCAGGCCGGGCAGTGCCCCCAGCGCCGAGCGCCAGGCCTGGGGGGCGGACGTGCAGTCGGAGTCGTGCAGCAGCACGGTGCCGCCGCCCGCCAGGCCCCCGCGGATGGTGGCCAGCACCGACTCCGGGGTCGCCCCGGGGCTCCAGTCCCGGCCCCACGCGGTCCACAGCACGGGCCGCAGCCCCAGCCGTCGTGCCGCGGCGAGCGCGCCCGTGCTGAGCACCCCGTACGGCGGCCGGAAGAAGACCGGCTGGCGCTCGGTGACGTTCTCGATGAGATCCCTGGTCCGGGCGAGGTCGTCGTAGAGCGCCGACGGGGTGCGCAGCAGGGTGTAGCGGTGCAGCCAGCCGTGCACGGCCACCTCGTGACCGGCGGCGGTCAGCTCCCGGCCCAGCGACGGCGAGCGGGCGAGCATCGAGCCGAGCAGGAAGAACGTCGCCCGGGCACCCGCCGCGGCCAGGACCTCCAGGAACTGCGGCGTCGAGGCGGGGTCCGGCCCGTCGTCGAACGTCAGGGCCACATGGTCCCGGCGGCCGAGACCGGCGAGCCTGGGCGTCAGCCGCGCCCGCAGGGCCGGCCAGGACGTGACCGCGGGACACCCGTAACCCACCACGGCGACGCCCAGCACCGCCGCCCCGGCGGCGCCGCGCGTCCGCCGCGCCAGCTCGCCGCGGACCGGTTCCGTACCGCCTTTCACGAGCACGATCCCCCCTCGCCGCGAGGACGGGCTCGACCTCCCGCCCAGGACGTGTGCTCTCGGCCCGACGATTGTCTCGCTCAGGTGGGCCGCCGCCGCAAGGCCGACGACCCGGGCGTCACCCTTGTTCCGGTATGGCCCGGGCGGCCCGGGCGCCGTACGCGGGTGGCGCGGGCGTGGCCGGGAGGGGGACGGGTCGCGGACGGCGGCCCACGCGACGCGCAAACCGCCCGAGCGGGCCTGACCCGGCGGCCGATGTGGAGCAGACTGCGATGCCATGTGCGGGCATCACGGCATCGACTCGCCCTGCCAGGACCTGGCCCCGGAAGCGGTCAAGGCCGACGAGCGTAGGTACGTCGCCGAGCGGTACCCCGACGCCGACCGCCCGGACGCCGACCGCCCGCATACCGGCGGTCCGCTCGCGGCGCGCCCGGTGGCGCCGGCCGGGCCGAGCCGGCGGCGGGTGCTGACGGTCGCCGGGCTCGGCGGTGGGGCGCTGCTCGCCGGTGGTGCGTCGGCGTTCGGGCTCGCGGCCTGCTCGGACGACGCAGGCGCCGGCGGTCCCACGCCGCGGGCGACCGTCACCAGCTTCCCGCCGACCAGGACGGTCGTCCTCACGGGCACGGTCGCCAGCCGGGGGGAGTACGTCTACCTTCCGTTCGACGTCGGCCCCGGGGTCAACCGCGTCCAGGTGTCCATGGCCAAGGCCGACCCCACGGCGAAGCTCGGCATCGGCCTGTTCGACCACCGCGGCCCGGCCTACGGCTCGCCCGGGTTCCGCGGCATCTACGGCGAGGAGCGGTCGTCGTTCTTCGTCGCCGCCGACAGCGCCTCGCAGAGCTTCCTGCCCGGGCCGGTCGAGCCGGGCCGCTGGACCGTGATCGTCCCGGTCTTCGCCGTCCAGGCGCCGTCGCAGGTCACCGTGACGGTCACCCTCTCCGGCGGCCCGGCCCCGGCGAAGCCGTTCACTCCAGGCGCGACGGTCGGTACCGTGCTGGCCCGGCCCGGCTGGTACCGCGGCGACCTGCACTGCCACACCCCCGAGTCGTCGGACGCCTGGAACCAGAAGACGGCGCTCACCCCGGCCGCGTGGGCGAACACCTGTCGCCAGCTCGGCCTCGACTTCGTCGCGATGACCGACCACAACGTCGTCTCCCAGAACCTCTTCCTCGCCCGCGACGCCGGCTCCGACGTCCTGCTGATGCCCGGAGAGGAGATGACGAACTGGAGCTTCGGCCACGCGACCGTGTCGGGGATCGACGTCGGTGACTGGCTGGACTTCCGCCAGACGCCGGAAGGCACGCCTCTGCCGGAGAACGGCGCTCGTATCGACAAGTTCCTGGCGACGGCCCGTGACCTGGGTGCCTACGTCGCGGCGGCGCACCCGTCGTTCCCGGGGCTGAAGTGGCAGTTCGGTGCCGAGATGGAACGCCCGGCCGGGCGACCGGTCGGGTACGAGCTGTGGACCGGGTCGTACGGACCGGACGACGAGCAGTCCGTGCAGGCCTGGGACGGGATGCTGCGCAAGGGCTGGCGGGTCTGCGCGAACGGCGGCAGCGACCTGCACGGCGTCGAGAGCGGCGCCAAGCAGGGCTTCAGGGCCGGCACCCCGACGACCGTCGTCTACGCCGACGCGCTGGAGACGAAGGCGGTCATCGCCGCGCTGCGCGCCGGGCGCAGCTTCGTCACCCGCCGCCCCGACGGCGTCGAGTGCTACCTGACGGCGAGCCGCGAGCGCCAGCGGGCGATCGTCGGCGGCGAGGTCTTCGGCGCCAGCGGTGACCCCGTCGGCGTACAGGTCCGCGTCCGCCGCGCCGGCGGCATGCGCGCGACGGTCATCACCCAGGCCGGGACGCTGTCCACCACGGCGGTCACGTCCGACGACCAGACCATCGAGGCGACGATCCCGATCCCGCCGGGCGGTGGCTACGTCCGCGTCGAGGTCCGGGGCGGCGGCCACACCCATGAGGGCCTGCCGCTCGCCACCGAGGGCGACATGGAATGCCTGACGAACCCGATCTGGCTCACCGTAGGCGACCCACCCGCGAGCCTGCGCCCGATGACCGCGCCCCCGCCGGCCCGCCCCGGCCCGCGCCGCGTCACCGCCGGCTGACCGCGGCGCGGCCGGCATCGAGCGCCGGGACCGGGGAACGGAGATCGATCGGGTCAGGGCATCGCCCACAGCCGGACCGTCGCGTCGCCGCCGCCGGTGGCCAGGGTCTTCCCGTCCGGGAAGAACGCCACCGCGTACACCCTCGTGGTGTCGCATCGCAGCGTCCTGCCGGGCAGCGGGTGGTCCGGCTCGGCGACGTTCCACAGCTGGACCGTGCCGCCGTTGCCGCCGCTGGCGGAGCCCGTGAACGCGAGTTCGGTGCGGAGGGGTTGCGGCAGCCGCCGGTGGCGACGATCAGCGCGGGGGCGTGGTGCCCGTCGGCCAGCCGTTCACGCGGACAGGGAGAGGTGGGTGAGGACGGCCAGGACCCGGCGGTGGGCGTCAGCGTGATCGGGGACGTCGAGCTTGATCAGGACGTGGCGGACGTGCGCCTCGACGGTTCGCTCGGACAGCACGAGCCGGCGCGCGATGCCGACGTTCGTCATTCCCTCGGCCATCAGCCGCAGGACCTCACGTTCCCGCTCGGTGAGCCCGGCGAGCGGGTCGTCGGTCCGCTGGGAGGCGAGCAGGCTTGCGACCACCTTCGGGTCCAGCGCCGAGCCGCCGCGGGCGACCCGTTCGGCCGCGGCGAGGAACTCGCTCACGTCCAGGACCCGGTCCTTGAGCAGGTAGCCGAACCCGCCGAGGGGGACGAGCTGGACGGCGTGCGTGGTCTCGACGTGCTGTGAGAGCACGAGCACCCCGACCGCGGGGTGGCGTCGCTTGATCTCGCCGGCCGCGACCGTGCCCTCGTCGGTGAACGTCGGCGGCATGCGGACGTCGACGACGGCGAGGTCGGGACGGTGCTGGTCGACGGCGGCGAGCAGCCGATCCGCGTCGCCGACGGAGGCGACGATCTCGTGCTCGGCGTCCTCGAACAGTCGGCCGAGCCCTTCGCGCAGCAGCACCTGGTCCTCGGCGATCACCACCCGCATGCGCAGGCCACCCCTCCCGCGTTCGCCTGGTGCCGCCCGAGGTGATGGGAGCCCTCGCGCCCAGCCGCCGCGGCCGGCTGCGCGGCACGGCTCACGAGCCGCACGGCAGCTCCGCCGTGAGCACGGTGCCGGCGCCCGGGCCGCTCGCGATCCGCAGAGTCCCGCCCAGGGCGGCGACCCGCTCGGCGAGCCCGCGCAGCCCCGTCCCGCCTGCCGGCGTGGCGCCGCCGACCCCGTCGTCCGCCACGGCGACGACGAGCCGGCCGTCGCGGACCTCGGCGCTCAGCTCGATCCGGCGGGCCTGCGCGTGCTTCACGGCGTTCGTGACCCCCTCGCTTCCGACGAAGTAGGCGGCGACCTCGACTCGGCGGTCCAGTCGCCCGACGCCCGCGCCCTTCGGTCCGTCTCCGCGGACCGCGCCGGCAGGCCCGGCGCCCGCTGTCCGACCCGTCGCGTCACCGTCGGCCGCGGCCATCGCGGCCCCGGCCGACGGCGCGGCGGCGGGAGCCGTGATCGTCGCGGTGGCCGCCGACGCCACCGATGTCGGCGGCATCGCGGTGGGCGTGGACGTCTCCGCGGCGGAGGGCACCAGGTTCACGCGCACCGTGACCGGGACGGGGGACTGGCGGGCGAGTTCGGTGAAGGCGGGGGTGAGGCCGCCGCCGAGTTGCGCCGGGGGCAGGCCGCGGGCGAGCTCGCGCAGCTCGTCGATGGCGCTGCCCAGCTGCGTGACCGCGTCGTCGAGAGTGCGGCTCGCCCGCTCCGGCCCGGCGGTGCCGCCGAGCTGGTGCTGCGCGTGCCGCAGCGCCAGGCCGATCGAGACGAGCCGTTGTTGCGCCCCGTCGTGCAAATCCCGCTCGATCCGGCGGCGTTCCTCGTTGGCCGCGGCGACGATCCGCGCCCGGGAGCCGCGCACCTCGGCGAGCTGGCGGCGCAGCTCGACCCGCAGCCGGGCGATCTCGATCGCCAGCCCGCCGGCCTGGACGACGTCCCGGGGCAGGGGGTCGGGCCGCGGGCGGTGCAGCACCAACGCGACTGGCTCGTCACGGCGGCTGATCGGCAGCCGCGCCCGGCCGGCCGCGGCCGCGGCGACGTCCGCGACCGGCTCGCCGTCGGCGTCCACGTATGCCGCGCTCTCCGTCTGAAAGAACAGCAGGTCCAGGCCCGGATCGTCGAGCAGGCCGCGCAGCACGTCGCCGATCTGCTCGGGGGCCGCGCGGTCGGCGCGCAGCGCGTCGAGGAAGTCGGCCATCCGGCGCAGCGCGTCGTAGCGGGCGCGGTTGAACCGACGGTCGACGCCGGCCTGCACCCGGGCGCGTAGCGGCCGGAACGCGACCACGATGACCAGCGTGGCGCCCGCCGTCGCCACCGGGGAGCCACGGCCGAGCACCGTGCCGAGGGCGAGGACGGTCGCCGCGAACGCCGCCGCCAGCAGGACGGTGATCGTGCCGTAGACGAGGGTGCGGTTGATGACGACGTCGATGTCGTAGAGCCGGTAGCGCAGGATCGCGACGCAGGCGCCGATCGGGAGCACGGTCACCGCCACGGCCGACAGGACGCGCGCCCCGGGCCAGGCGTTCCACAGCACCAGGGACGCTGGCAGCAACACCCCGGCGACCGCGGCGGCGTAGGTGAACCACTTGAGCTGCTGCCGGAGGGCGCCACGCGCGGCGCGCAGCCGCACTCCGAGCGCCGCGACGGAGGCGACCAGCCCGCCGATGACCAGGGCGGCGCTGGCGGCGAAGACGACGTTCGTCGGGATCGCGTCCGTGGCCAGGGGGTTGTGCCCGGAGACGAAACCGGCGTCGGACAGGTGGCTGAAACCCCATCCCGGCACGGCGAGGGCGCCGCCGAGGCCGTTGGCCCACAGCGCCCACCGCCAGTGCCGGCCGGGCAGGCGGCCGTCGGGGAAGAGCAGGAAGATCGAGGTCAGGATCAGGCTGCCGAGCGTCCAGCTCGTCGTCGCGTTGAACCATTCGGCCGCGGGGCCGCCCGGCCAGCCGAGCGCCGCCGCCCGTAGCCCATAGCCCTGGGCGAGCTCCGTCAGCGCGCTCTGGGCGCCGCAGGCGCACAGCAGCCAGCCGATCGGATGGCGCGGGTGACGGACGGCGACCAGCGCCCCGGCGACGGCGAAGGTCACGTTGGACATGGCGTTGAGCACCGTGTCGTAGCGCGGCTCGAGCGACGACGACAGCACGACGGCGGCGACCTCGGCGGCGACCGTCAGCCCGAGCAGGACCGCCGGGAGCAGCCGGCCGCGGAACGGCGACGTCCGCACCCTGCCCCCTTCCCGGCACGCTCGCCGCGCTGGATCCGCGCGGCGACGCTCACCCGCCCCGCGTGCGGCCGGCCGGCGCGCTCGGGCCGCTGGCGCCTGCCGGCCCCGATCGCGACGACGGCCGGCCGAGCCGAGACGCCCCGTTCGGATGGGAGTGTCCGGCACCCGCCATCGCGCCATCGTCCCAGAGCCACCGGGCGCCGCCAACGGTGTTGGTACTCGCCCCGGCTGCGTACTGGTACTTAGTGCCGCTGCGGGTGGGAGCGCACGGAAATGCGGTGCCTGCCCCGATGTTGGGCGATCACCGCCGCCGTAGCTTCACCTCCCAGAACGCGAGCGTCACCACTGAAACCTTTTCCGTCGTCGGCTCGGACCCGCGGCGACCTTGGCTGATCAAGGTGAGAAGCGAAAGGTTCCTGGAAAGCCGCGTCTGACCAATTCCGAACCACGTCCACTTGGGAGGACGAGATGGCGACGGCGAATGACGTAAGTACGACGAACGGCGGCCGGGCGGCGTCGTCCGGCGGATCCACGAGCGGCCCGCGCGGCCCGCGCGGCCCGCGCGGCGCGTCGGTGCGGCGGATGGCGGCGGTGGGTGTCGTCGGCGCAGCGGCCACCGTGGTCGACGAGGTCGTGGTGCTGGCGGTCGTCCTGCCGGGGACAGACGTGTCGACCAAGATCTACAGCTACCCGTTCTCGAGTGGGGCGTTCGTCGCGGCCGCCCTCGTCAACGCGCTGCTGCATGCGCTGGTGCTCGTCGGCGTGCTGGGGTTCGCCCGCAGCGGCGCCGCCGGCTCGGGCCGGGCCGCGCGGGTCGGCGGGGGCCTCGCGCTCGGCGCGCTCGGGCTGTTCACCGCCGCCGAGCTCGCCTCGATCGCGGTCCGCGGCGACCGAGTCTCCGACACCGGCGCCCTTGTCGTGATCATGATGTTCGTGTTGGCGACGCTGCTCTCGGTGACCGGATACATCCTGCTCACGGTGGCCTCGTCACGGGCCGGACGTTGGACAGGTTGGCGTCGGCGCACCCCGCTCGCCGCGGCTGTCGGGTCGGTGGCGTTGCTGGCCATGAGCCCCTCGCCCGACCTCCTCGCGGCCGGCGCCGGGGTGTGGAGCCTGGGCCTGCTCGTGCTCTGCGCCGCCACCTACACCGACCCGGCTCCCGCGGCGCCGGCCACCGCGGTGCACGGGCCAGACCGCGAGGTCCGCCTGCCGTGACCCACGTGTCGGACGTGGCGGACGCGCATGGTCTCCCCGGGAGCGGGTCCGGGGAGACCATCCCGGAGCAGGCCGCCGGCCCGCGCCCGCTGGCACAGGCCGGCCCCCGCGTGACGCTCCTCGTGCTACGCGTCGTCGCGGTGCTGCATGCGCTCGCGTTCCTCGGCCAGCCGGTCCTCGCCGGGGAGTACCTGGAGGGTGACGTCGACGCGCTGGCCCTGCACGACGCGAACGCGATCGTGGTCACCGGGCTCGACGTGATCCAGCTGGTCTGCGCGATCGCCTTCGTCTGGAAGGGCCGGGGGCGGGCCTGGCCGATCTGGGCCAGCCTTGCCATCGCGCTGCTGGTCGAGGTTCAGGTCGGGATGGGCTACGAACGGCTGCTCGTGGTCCACCTGCCGCTGGGCGTGTCCCTCGTCGTGGGCCAGATCCTGACCACCGTGTGGCTGTTCCGCGCCGACGCCGCCACCCCGCGGCCGCGCCGGGCTCGCCGGAAGCGTGCCCGGTGAACCGGCGGCACGTGCTCGGCGCGCTCGGGCTGTCCGCGCTCGGCGTGGCCAGCTTCGGCGGCCTCGCCCTGTCCAGCCCTCGTGGCCAGACCGGCGAGCTGCTGCACAGCCGCGCCAGGCTGCCCGAGCCCTACACCGTCCCGCTGCCGGTGCCGCCGGTGGCCCGGCCGGTCCGGACCGACGCGACCACCGACTTCTACGAGATCGCGCAGCGCGAGGCCGACGTCGAGCTGCTGCCGGGGCTGCGCACCCGGATCTTCGGCTACGACGGCATCTTCCCGGGCCCCACCATCGTCAGCCGCGGCAACCGGACCACCGTGGTCACCCACCACAACGAACTCGCCGTCCCGGTCGCCGTCCATCTGCACGGCGGGCACACCCCGGCCGACAGCGACGGCTACCCCACCGACCTCATCCTGCCCGCGGCCGGCTGGTCCGAGCACACACATGCCATGGACGGCGGGGCCGCCGTGCCCATGGACGGCGGCGCCACGATGCCCATGGACGGCGGCGCCGTCGCGGCCGGCCGGCGCGACTACACCTATCCGATGCGGCAGCGGGCCGCGACGCTCTGGTACCACGACCACCGCATGGACTTCACCGGTCCGCAGGTCTACCGCGGCCTGGCCGGCTTCCACCTGGTCACCGACGACGAAGAGGCAGCCCTGCCGCTGCCCCGGGGTGACCGCGACATCCCGCTGATGATCACTGATCGCGCCTTCGACGCCGACGGCTCGTTCCTCTACCCGTCGCTCGACTGGATGCTCCACATCACCGGCGGCGTGACCGACACCTACATGGAGGGTGTGCTCGGCGACGTCATCCTGGTCAACGGCGCACCCTGGCCGGTACTGGAGGTGACGGCCACCCACTACCGCCTCCGGCTGCTCAACGCGTCCAACGCCCGCCGCTACCAGCTCCGCCTCGATCCGGCGCGGACGCCGTTCGTCCAGATCGGATCGGACGGCGGACTGCTCGACCACCCCGTCGAACAGGCAACCATCGTGCTGGCCCCGGGCGAACGCGCCGACGTGGTCGTCGACTTCGCCGCCTTCCCGCCCGGCACCGCCGTCACGCTGGACAACGCGCTGGGAGCCGGATCCACCGCGCAGATCATGCTGTTCCGCGTCACGGGACGTGCCAGCGACGACAGCCACGTGCCGCCGCGCCTCAGCCACCTCGAGCCCCTCCGGCGCAGCCAGGCCGTACGGACCCGCGACTGGCGCTTCCGCCGAGCACCCACCGGCGAGCACCCTGGCTGGCTGATCAACGACCAGCCCTTCGACCCCGCCCGCATCGACGCCGACGTCGCCCTCGGTGACGTCGAGATCTGGCGGTTCACCAGCGACCTGCACCACCCCGTGCACACGCACCTGAACCCGTTCCAGGTGCTGTCGCGGCGCGGCGGCGCGCCCGGCCCGCACGACCTCGGCTGGAAGGACACCGTGGACGTCTCGCCCAGCGAGACCGTCGAGGTGCTCGTGCGCTTCACCGACTATCCCGGCCGGTACCTCCTGCACTGTCACAACCTCGAACACGAGGACATGGCCATGATGGCCGCCTTCCGCACCCGCTAGCCGACGTCCACCCGAGGAGGACCGAGATGACGACCGACCTGTCCGCTCCCGACCGTCTGTCCGCTCCCGACCGCACGTGGCCTCGTCTGGAGCGCGTCACCGGCGCGGTCGGCCTGGCCGCGATCGTGCTGATCTTCGGCTCGGTCATCGTCATCGGCGACGGGGAACCACCGACGGTGGCCACTGTCGCGCAGGCCGCCCGCTACCTCCGCGAGGCCGACGGCGCCTGGCTGCAGGCGGCGTCCGCCCTCTTCGCCGTGAGCCTGCTGGTGTTCCTGTGGTTCGCCGTCGGGCTGAGCCAGATCCTGCGCCGCGCCGAGCCCGAGCCGCCGTGGTGCTCGACGGTGGCGCTGATGTCGGGGGTGCTCTTCGTCGCCTTCGGCCTGGTCAACACCAGCGTCGAGGCGGGCGCCCACCGCGGCGGCGTGATCGACCCTCCGCTGGCGGCCTACGCCTGGGACGTGACTGCCTTCGGCTTCGCCAACGCCCGCCTCGCCCTGGGCGGCTTCGCCCTGGCCTCGGGGCTTGCCTCACTCGCGGCCGGTGTCTTCCCGCGTTGGCTGGGCTGGCTCGGCGTCGTCAGCGGAGCCCTCCTGGTGCTGGCCCGCTTCGCCTGGTCGTCCGACGTGCTGTGGAACCCGCCGTACCTCGCGACGTGGCTCTGGATGCTCATCACCTGTGTGCTGCTGCTACGCCGCGGCGGCGGCCAGCCTGTCCCGGTCACCCGTCCCACGGCACCGTAGGCGCGGTCCTCCCGTCCACGACGCCGAGCCGTCAGCTCGCCGCGGTTTCCGGCGCTGTGGCTCCGGTTGTGTAGAGGCGGGTGATGACGTCCTCGATGGGGGGTTCGCGGATCGCGAGGTCGACGAGGGGGTAGCGGGCGGCGACCTCGGCGACGAGGGGGGCGGCGCTGGCCTTGGCGGGGAAGGCGAGCCACTGCCGGGGGCCGTCGACGCGGATTACCCGGGCGCCGGGGGTGGTGACGCTGAGTGGGGGCAGTGGGGTGGCCAGGTCGACGATGAGGGTGCGTTCGCCGCCGAGGCGGTCGCGCAGGGTGGCGAGGTCGCCGTCGAAGCCGAGGCGGCCGTGGTCGATCACCAGGACGCGTTGGCAGAGCTGTTCGATGTCGGCGGTGTCGTGCGTCGTCAGCATGATCGTGGTGGCCTGTTCGCGGTTCTTCTCGGCGAGGAAGGCGCGCACGGCCGCCTTGGAGACGACGTCGAGGCCGATGGTGGGTTCGTCGAGGTAGACGATCGCCGGGTCGTGCAGGAACGCGGCGGTCAGGTCGCCGCGCATCCGCTGGCCGAGGGAGAGCTGGCGCACCGGGGTGTCCAGGAACGGGCCGAGGTCGAGCATCTCGACGAACCGGGCGAGGTTCGCGCGGAACTGGCCGGGCGGCACCCGGTAGAGGTGGCGGACCAGCTCGAAGCTGTCACGCAGCGGCAGGTCCCACCACAGCGTCGAGCGCTGCCCGAACACGACGCCGATCCGGCGGGCGAGCGCGATCCGCTGGCGGGCCGGGTCGAGCCCGGCGACCCGCAGCCGCCCGCCCGTCGGGGTGAGCACGCCGATCAGCATCTTGATCGTCGTGCTCTTCCCGGCGCCATTCGGGCCGAGATAGCCGATGATCTCCCCGGCCCGGACGGTGAACGACACGTCCCGCACCGCGTGGACGTCCACCCGTTCGCGCCGCAGCCGCTGCCCGGCGATCCGGCGGCGCTGGACGAACGTCTTCGTCGCCCCGGTCACCTCGATGACGACGGGCTGCTGGGTGCGACCGGCCCCGCCGCCAGCGTCGCCGCTGCCGGCCTCGTCGGGGCCGGCTATCAGGTCGGTCATGGGTCGGTCAGCTCCCCGTGCTTCGGTAGCGCCGCACGCCGGCCCGCCAGGCGAGCGCCGCCAGGCCGGCCGCGGCGGCCGCGACCAGCGGCGAGGCGAAGCGCAGCGCCGTCGGCAGGCCAAGCGGGTCGGGCCGGGACAGGACGTGCAGCGCCGGCAGCCAGCTCACGAACCCGATGGGCAGCACGACGGTGAGCAACAGCGCCAGGTGGTGGCCGTAGACCGTCATCGGGTAGCGCGCGGCCAGTGCCGAGCCCTGCGTGCTCGCCACGACGGCGACCGTCGCGTCCGGGGCGACGAACAGGACCGCGGCGGTCGCGACGAACGCGCTCGCGGCGAGGACCGCGCCGCACAGGACCATCGCCGGCACCAGCAGCACCCGGTCCGCGGTCCAGTGGACGTGCAGCGCGAGACAACTGACGACGACGATCACCATCGGCTGGGCGACCCGGGCGACCCGCTGTGGCGAGAACGCCATCGTCGCCGCCTGCACGAGCACGCTCACGGGACGGATCAGCACGACGTCGAACCGGCCGTCGTTGATGTGCCAGCCGATCCGGTCGACCGGGCCGAGGAACGCCTCGGCCAGCGCGAACGCGAGCGCGGACGTGCCGTAGAGGAAGGCCACCTCGGCCAGTGAGAACCCCTCCAGCGCCGGCAGGTGGGCGAACACGATGCCGATCGCGACGAGGTCGAGCACGGTCCCCGCGGCTTCGGTGAGCGATCGCAGCGCGAGCGACGCCCGGTACTGCGCCGCCTCACGGAACGCGACCCGCACGAGCAGCACGTAGGCCGCCGCCTCCGCCCACAGCAGGCCACGGACGGCCCGGATCCGCGCCGCCGGGCCCGTCGGCTCCGCCTCGACCGCCGACCCGGCCGCCCTGGTGACCATCGGTCAGCCGCCCTGGGTGACGACGTGGCGTAGCGCCAGCCTGGAGACCAGGTCGCTCGCGACCAGCAGGACCAGCGCCCATGCCGCCTGGAACGCGAGCGCCTGACCTATCCCGGTGCCGCCGGCCGGGCGCAGGTAGATGTCCATCGGGACCTGAACGATCGCGCCGAACGGCAGCGCCCTCGCGACCTCGCCGAAGACCCCGGGAAAGATCGTCAACGGCAGGACGGCGCCGGAGAAGAACGTCATCGTCAGCGCCGAGATCGCGAGCGTCCCGCGTGCGTCGATGACCCAGAACGCGGAGAGCCCGACCAGATAACGAATCCCGAAGCTGATCAGCAGGGCGAACACCAGGCTTAAGGCGAACCCCGCCGCAGCTGCCCTCGACGCGGGCGGAACGGCGCCGAACAGCGCGAGCCCCACGGCCCCGGCCGGCAGGGCGCGGCTGACCAGGAACACCGCCGCCCGCCCGATCTCCCGCGCCAGCCACCAGCGCAGGAACCCGAACGGCCGCGCCACGTCGAGGACGATCGCGCCGCTCTCCACCCGCCAGGGCACGTCGATCATGCCGCCGAACGCGGCGAACGTCGTCATCAGCGCCTGCCCGAGCACGACGAACGTGACCGCCCGCTGCGTGTCGTAACCCGCGAGGCCCGGCCGGGCCTCCCACACCGCGAGCGCCAGGTACCCGCGCAGCACGGTCAGCGTCACGTTCGACAGCACGGACGCGGCGACCGTCGCCCGGTGGGCGACATTGGTTCGGGCGCTCGCCGCCGCGACCGCCGCCCAGGTGCGCAGCTCGGCCTGAATGCCCGACGGGCGCGCCGCGGCGAGGACGGTCACGAGCCGGCCACCTCCCCCGTCCCCGGCCCTTCCCGCGTCGCAAGGTCCCCCAAGGCCAGCGCGCCGAAAGGTCGCGACATGACCCTAGAACGCGGGCAAGGACCGGTGTGGCGAAACCATTCAGGACTCGTGTGATGCCTGTGGTCCCCGTCGGCATGCGCGCCCGTGGAGTCGAGGGGAGCGACGATGGGGGCCATGAGCGCTCCCGACCGGTCCGACGCCGCGACGCCCGAACCCGCGACGCGCGAACCCGCGGCGTCCAGGGCCGCGATACCCGGGACCGCGGGTTCGGTGGGTGACGCGGCAGCCGGGACCTGCCCGTTCACGGTGGAGCGGCCCATCATGCGCCAGCGCTGGGAGCGGCTGACGTTCCTGCACTGGCCCTACCCGACGGACGCCGTGCAACGGCTGCTGCCGGCGGGCCTCGCGGCCGAGACGTGCGACGGAGCGGCCTGGGTGAGCCTGGTGCCGTTCTTCATGCAGGTGCGGACCGGGCGGCGCGACCTGGCCGCTCCCTGGGTCAGCTTCTTCCCGGAGACCAACGTGCGGACATATGTCCGGGACGAGCAAGGCCGCCCGGGGATCTGGTTCTTCTCGCTGGACGCGGCCCGGTGGGGCGCGGTCGCCGTCGCCCGGACGACCTACCGGCTGCCGTACTTCTGGTCGTCGATGCGGCTGGTCGAGGAGGCCGGCCCGGGCGCTGGCGGCGCAGGCAGCGCCGGCGGTGGCACGACGACGTACACCTGCCGGCGGCGCTGGCCCGGCCCGCGCGGGGCGGCGAGCCGAGTGGTGGTCCGGCCGGGCAGGCGCATCCCGGACGCGGAGCTGAGCGCCCGCGACCATTTCCTGACGGCCCGGTTCCGCCTGTTCAGCCCGGTCCGCTCAGGCCCGCCGCGCTCGGCCCGGGCCTGGCACCGCCCCTGGCCGCTGCACCGCGTCGATCTGCTCGACCTCGACGACGGGCTGGTGACCGCCGCCGGCCTGCCGGCCCCGTCCGGCCCGCCGCTGGCGCACTACTCGCCGGGCGTCGACGTCCGCATCGGCCGCCCGGAGAGCTGAGGATCCGGCCGATCCGTTCCCACCGGCAGCGCGCGGACCGTCGGTTCCTGCCGGCAGCGCACCGTTACCGCCCGGAAAGGCCGCTGGCCAGCAACGGTGAGCCGGCGGCGGGTGCAGGTGCTCCATGTGATGTGCTGTCGCCGCATACCGAGCACCTACCAGCCGTTGTCCCGGCCCTGCACGCGTCCGGCGCGGTCAGATCACCGTCGATCGAGGAGAAAGCCGTGACGATGCCAAGCGACATGCGGGAGTTCAACCGGTCGGTCGTCACCGACTTCCGCGCGAACGGCGGCGAGATCAGCGACGGGATGCTGAAGGGGTCGCGCGTGCTGCTGCTCACCACCGTCGGCGCGCGCGGCGGCGGCGAGCACACCACGCCGCTCGGCTACTTCACCGACGGCCCGGACCGGATCGTGCTGTGGGCGTCGAACATGGCGGCGCCGAAGCATCCGGACTGGTACGCGAACCTGGCCGCGAACCCGTCGGTCACCGTCGAACTGCCCGGGGCGGACGGCATCGACAGGTTCGAGGCGACGGCGAGCATCGCCACCGGCGACGAGCGGGCCCGGCTGCTCACCGCGCTCGCCGACTTCAACGAGAAGATGGCCGCTCACCAGACGATGACCGAGCGCGAGATCCCGCTGGTCGTCGTCGAGCGTGCCGCCCGGTAGCGCCACTCGCCCCGATCGCCCCGATCGCCCCGACCGCCCCGACCGCGAAGGCCAGCGCCGCGCCGCTCGTCGCCGGGGTCGGCGCCCGCTACCCCCTCGTCGACCTGGCGATCCGCGAGCCTCCCATCGAGGACCTCGTCACCCGCCTCCGCACGACCGGACCGGAACCTCTCTCAGCCGGCGAGCCCGCGGCGAGATAGCGTGCTTCCTGTTGATCTTCGGGGAATGGCTTTCGGCGACGAGACCGGTAAGGATCATCATGGCGACGTTTTCCGCGGGGGACCAGCAGGCGTTGCGGATCGGGGTGCTCGGGGCGGCGCGGATCGCGCCGATGGCGCTGATCCGTCCGGCGGCGGCCATGGACGGGGTCGAGGTCGTCGCGGTCGCCGCGCGCGACGAGGCGCGGGCGCGGCGGTTCGCGAACCGGCAGGGTGTTCCACGCGTCCTGGCCGACTACGACGCCGTCGTGGACGACGGCGAGATCGACGCCGTCTACATCCCGCTGATCCCCGCGGCCCACGCCCACTGGACAGTCCGGGCGATCGAGGCGGGCAAGCACGTGCTGTGCGAGAAGCCGTTCACCGCCAACGCCGACGAGGCGCTCACGGTGAAGGAAACGGCGGACCGTGGCGACGTGGTCGTGATGGAGGCGTTCCACTGGCGCTACCACGCGCTCGCGGCCCGGCTCCTGGAGATCGTGTCGAGCGGCGAGATCGGGGCGGTGCGGCACGTCGCGGCCCGCCTGGTCGTCCCCATCCCGAGCCGGCGCGACATTCGCTGGCAGCTCGCCCTCGGCGGCGGCAGTCTCATGGACCTCGGCTGCTACGGCGTCCACATGATGAGGACGGTGGTCGGCTCCGAGCCCACCGTCGTCTCGGCCGCCGCGAAAACACGGCTCACGGAGGTCGACCGGCACCTGACGGCGCGGCTGCGGTTCGACGGCGGTGTCACCGGCCGTCTGGAGACCGGCCTCTGGGCGTGGCCGGGGCTCGCCATGCGCCTGGTCATCACGGGCGAGCGGGGCGAGATCCGGGTGCTCAACCCGCTCGCGCCGCACATCCTGAACCGCCTGACCGTGACGGGCGCCGGCCGCCGCCGGCGGCGGCGTGAAAAGGTGGTCGGCGAGAGCACCTACACCCTGCAGCTTCGTGCCTTCCGCGACGCCATCCGGCACGGCACCCCGGTGCTTACCCCGCCCGCGGACTCCCTCGCGAACATCCGGGTCATCGACGACATCTACCGCGCCGCCGGCCTGTCGCCCCGCCCGTCCGCCCCGACCACCTGAGCGCCGTCGCCCGTCGCCCGTCGCAGCCGGCAACCGGCGGCTGCTTGACCGCCGTCTGTGCCCTCCGGTGGTCGTCATCCGACCCGGTTCATGACCACCGGAGGGCGCAAGCCGCGATCATGCGCGGTCAAGCTGGAAAGGTGAAGTCCCTGATCAGGGCGGTGAGGGCCAGGGGCTGGTCACTCTGGACGGCGTGGCCGGCGCCGGGGACGAGCTCGTAGCGCGCGGAGGGGAGGCGGCGGCGGAACTCGTCGGCGTCGGCGTCGGCGACGAACTTCGACTCGCCGCCGCGGACCAGCATCGTCGGCACGGTGATCGCGTCGACGTCGGCCCACAGCCGGCCGAGGTGGTCGTTCCAGTTCTCGCCGCCCGCCGGTGGCGGGCCGAACAGGTCGTAACGCCAGGTCCACAGCCCGTCGGGGCGGCGGTAGGCGTTGTGCCGGACGCCGCGGCGCACCCCGGACGCCGCCCGGTACGGGCTCAGCGCGATCGCCGTGTCGGCCATCTCCTCGAACGAGGCATAGGTCGGTTGGCCGCCGACCAGGGCGACGGTGCCCTGCTCGGCCCGCGTCAGGCGCTGGCGCGTGTCGCTCACATGCGGTGTCACGTCGACGATGACGGCACGCCGGCACAGGTCGGGGCGCTTGGCGGCCAGGTGGATGAGGGTCGCGCCGCCCAGCGACATGCCGACGACGACGTTCGCCTTCGGCGCGAGCGCCGGCAGCGCCACCTCCAGCGCCTCGACGTTGCGCCACGGGCCGTAGTTCCGGTCCGGGCGCCGGTAGGAGTGGCCGTGGCCGGGCAGGTCGACGGCGAGCGCCGGGCGGCCGAGCGCGAGCGCGACGTAGTCCCAGGTGTGCGCGTTCTGCCCGCCGCCGTGCAGGAACACGATCTCCGGCTCGGCCGTGCCCCAGCGGATGTAGCTCAGTTCCTGACCGGTCCCGACCTCCAGGAACCCACGAACGACGTCGGGCCGCCCGGGGAACGGGATCCCGATCTCCGCGGCGTTCTCGTGCAGGTATCCGAACTCGTCGTAATTGTCCGCCGCGAGGCCGTCATCCGGCGCGGGCTGCCGCTCCGTCGGGCTCATCCCGCGAACCGTGCCCGTTCCGCCCTGTTCGGCGTGCGTTGGCCCGACAGGAAGTAAACACGGTCGGTGAGACGGAAGGGCGAGTTGCCGATCCCGAAACCGAGACCGGCGCAGAAGTCGGCCACCCGACGGCCCATCGCGTCGTCCACGGATCGGAAGTCCACGATCACGGCGCCACTCCCGCGTACCGCGACTGCCACGGATGTCAGGTCCCCGTACTTGTGGATCTCGAAGAACGGCGCGTCGTCCGCTGAATCCGCCGTCACGCTCATTTTCATACCACTCCTTTACGGCCAGGCGCCCCGCGTGCGCCTGGCTGCGCAGTTCCCCGCGCACCAACGTCCGGCGGCCCGAAATTGGCACCCGGCGCGGGTACTCGCCGCGGTTGGCCGTCGTGCGGAGGTCGGAGGCGCGCGATAGTGGACATGCGACGTGCGTCATATTGGCCCGGGATCGGGAGGTCTAGCGGTGACGGTCACGAACCAGGACTCGGACGCGCACGCCCACGCCGACGGCGCGCCGGACGCAGATGCGGGCGTCGCGGCGGCGGCCGGCGCCGGGGCCGGCCCGATGGCCGGCCGCGGCGAGCCGTACTACGACCCCTACGACGCCGCCATCGACGCCGACCCGTACCCGGTCTGGCGGCGGCTGCGCGACGAGGCACCGCTCTACTACAACGAGAAGTTCGACTTCTACGCGTTGAGCCGGTTCGACGACGTCGAGGCCGGGCTCGCCGACTGGCGTACCTACCACTCGGGGCGCGGCTCGGTGCTGGAGTTCATCAGGGCGAGCCTGGAGGCGAAGCTGGAGATGCCGCCGGGCCTGATCCTGTTCGAGGATCCGCCGGCGCACACCGTGCACCGCGGCCTTCTTTCCCGAGTCTTCACCCCGAAGAAGATGCTGGCGCTGGAGGCGAAGGTCCGGGAGTTCTGCGTGCGCAGTCTCGACCCGCTCGTCGGCGCGGGCCGGTTCGACTTCGTCGGGGACCTCGGCGCGCCGATGCCGATGCGCACGATCGGCTACCTGCTCGGCATTCCCGAGGACGACCAGGAGTCGATCCGGGCGGGAATCGACCGCGGCCTGCGGCTCACCGACGACGCTCCCGACCCGGCGCCCAGGATGAGCGACGGCGCCCAGTACGCCGAGTACATCGACTGGCGGGCCCGCCACCCGTCGGACGACCTGATGACCGAGCTGCTGACCACCGAGTTCGAGGACGAGACGGGCACGACGCGCACCCTCGACCGGTCCGAGATCCTGGTCTACGTGAACCTGCTGGCGGCCGCGGGCAACGAGACGACGACGCGCCTGATCGGCTGGGCCGGGAAGGTGCTCGCCGAGAACCCCGACCAGCGCGCCGAGCTCGTCGCCAACCCGGCGCTGATCCCGAACGCGGTCGAGGAGCTGCTGC
Source organism: Pseudofrankia saprophytica (assembly GCF_000235425.2). NCBI lineage: Bacteria > Bacillati > Actinomycetota > Actinomycetes > Frankiales > Frankiaceae > Pseudofrankia > Pseudofrankia saprophytica. Next base: position 4,653,085 of record NZ_KI912266.1, on the reverse strand, counting down.
GCTACGAGGCGCCGGCGCCCGCGCACGCCCGATACGTCGCCCGGGACGTCGAGTACCACGGCCAGTCGGTGCCGGCGGGCAGCGTGGTCGTCTTCCTCGTCGGTTCGGGGAACCGGGACGAGCGCCGCTACCCCGACCCGGACCGGTTCGACATCCACCGCGACGTCGGCCGCCACCTCACGTTCGGCTACGGCATCCACCACTGCCTCGGCGCGGCGCTCGCCCGCCTCGAGGGCCGGGTCGCGCTCGAGGAGGTGCTGCGCCGCTTCCCCACCTGGGAGATCGACTGGCCGAGCGCCGTCCAGGCCCGCACGTCGGTGGTCCGTGGCTGGGAGTCGCTCCCGGTCACGACCGTCTCGCCGTGACCTTGATCGCCGGATCTGTATCGGCATCCGAACTCCGAGCCCCTGCTGGTTCGGATCGTGATACAGAGCCGCTGATGAAGGTCATGACGAGGCGGCGAGGAGGCGGGTGAGCTCCGCGCGCACCAGTGCGGTGGCCCAGGTGGGGTCGGCGTCGGGCGGCTGGGTGAGGAGATGGAGGCCCAGGCCGTCGACGAGGGCGTGCAGGCGCCGGGCCGCCGTGAGGGTGGTCTCGTCGCGCGGTCTGCCGGTGAGCAGCTCGACCACCTGGTGGCAGAGCTCCCCGACCTCGCGGGTGGTGTAGTCACGGATCTCCACCAGGCTGGGCAGGGCCGGGCTTTCGGCGATGAGGGCCAGGTTGACCTCGAACTCGGCCCGGCTGTCCGGTTCCAGCGGTAGCAGGTGGCGCAGGATCGCGTACGCGAACTCCACCGGGTCGTCGGAGCGCGGGGTCGCCAGGATGCGCGCCGTGGCCCGGTCGACCATGAGCCGCGCCGAGAACTCCAGCAGTTCCGCCCGAGTCGGGAAGACGTGGCGCAGCGAGCCGACCACGACGCCGGCCTCCTCGGCGACTGAACGCACGGAGACCGCGCCGATCCCGCGTTCGACGATGATCCGCCAGACGGCCGCGGCGAGCTGCGCCTTGCGTGCGTCCCGGTCGATGGTCCTCGGCACGGACACAAATTAGCACGGGTGTGCTAGCGTCGTTTTCTAGCACAGGCGTGCTGCCAAGATGTGTCCGTGCGGGTGTCCGGGAGGAGAAGCGCCGTGTTGGGTGCGGTGATCGTCGCGTGCGAGGTCGGGTTCTGGGTGCTCGTCGCGCTGGGGCTGATGGCCCGCTACGGGCTGCGGTGGCGGCGCGCTGGGCTCGTCCTGCTGGCGATGACGCCGCTGGTCGACGTCGTCCTGCTGGCCGCGACCGTCGTCGACCTGCGCGGCGGCGCGACCGCCGGGGTGTTCCACGGGCTCGCCGCGATCTATCTCGGCTTCTCGGTCACCTACGGGCACAAGCTCATCGCCTGGGCGGACGCGCGCGCCGCCCACCGGTTCGCCGGCGGGCCGGCCCCGGTGCGGCTTCACGGCGCGCGGTACACGCGGGAATGCTGGGCGGACGTGGGCCGCACCGGGATCGCGGTTTTCATCGCCGCCGCGGTGATCTGGATCCTGACGGTCCTGGTCGACGACCCGGACCGGACGGTCGGCCTCGAGGCCCGCTACCCGCTGCTGGGCCTCATTTTGGTGGCAGACCTCCTGTGGGCGGTCAGCCAGACGATTTGGCCGAGAAAACCAAAGCCAGCGCGTTGATCATCCGTGGACGTCGGGCTGGCCTCGTCGACTAGATGATCTATTCCAAGGACTCAGCGGTCGTTCATGGGCAGGAAGGCGAGCGCCTCCTGGAGGTTGCGCTCGGCGATACCTCTCATGAAGGCGCGGTCGGGGAAGTCTCCGTCGAGGAGCCGCAGCGGTCCGGCGACGAGAGACAGGCGCATCGCCAGCATGTAGAACGTCAGGCGCTGCTCGTCGAGGTCACTGCGCTCCAGCCACCGATAGTGCTCGCCGAAGCGCAGTCGCAGGAACGCGTGCTCCCACTCGACATCGAAGAACATCAATCCCTCGATGTCGATGAGGACCGGCTGCCCGTGTCGGTCCACCAGCACATGGTCCGGCCCGAGCTCCCCGTGGATGAGCCCGTACTGCGAGCGTGGGCGCACAGCCGCGGCCAGTGTGCGAACTACAGCCTCCAGGCGGTCGCGGGCGCGTGTGATCCGCGCGTCGCGAGACGCAGCCTCGGTGAGGTCGTCGAGCGCATGGTCCAGGACCACCTGCTCACATGACCTGCCCTCGGAGGTACCACCCCTGTCGATCAGAGCGAATCTGCCGAAGCGTGGGCCCTGGTGTCGCTGCATCGCACCAAGTGCCTCGGCGAGTCGCGCCATGGTCGTTTCCACGCTGCGCGGGTCCTGGCGGAGCAGTACTTCCAAGGTGTCGCCGGGTACGTCCTCGACCACGGCAACGTCCGCCGGGTAGTAGGTCCTGCTCCGGTCGGCCAGCCGGATCCGGGGAGTGCGGATTCCGAGAGCTTCCAGCTGCCGGTGGGCGGCCTCGAAGAGCTCGATGCCGGAGGCGGGCGAGAACGGGTCCACATGGCTGCCGGTGTCGTCGCCCTGCGGGGTGGTCCAGTAGTTCTCGGCGTCGTCCCAGATGTAGACGATCGCGGCGGAGTCGTCGTCGAAGGTGAGGCGGTACACGCCCTTCTTGCTTCCACCTCGCAGCCGCGAGACGCCCACGAGGCGATGCTCGGTGCCCAGGGCCGCATACGCGACGCCTTCCAGGTGATCCCGGGTGACCACCCTGCGTACCACGTGCACGACCTGCCACCCCCCACGCATCGGCTATCCAGTCCCTGCCGCAGGAGGAAGACGCCGCCGCAGGAGGAAGACGCCGCCGCGGGAGGAAGACGCCGCCGCTCAGGCACGCCACCGCATAAGCGGCCGATCTTAGGCGATGATGCAGGCGATGCTCGGCTTCACCTCCTGGGCCGGCTGGCTGAGGGACGGGGACGGGATGAGTTACCAGGTGACCGTCGAGGAGGTTCGGGCCCGCCCGACCGCCGTGGTGGCGGCAACCACCACCTGGGCGGAGTTCCCGGCACTCTGGGGAACACTGCTGGACGACGTCTGGACCAGCGTCCGTGCGGCGGGTGTGGCAGCCGGCTGTCGGACCGTCATGCTCTACCTCGACGATGTGCCGAACGTCCAGGTCGGTGTAACGCTGCGCGAGCCCTGCCCACTGACCGGTCATGTCGTGGCCTCGGCCCTGCCCGCCGGCGTCGTCGCCAGGACCGTCCACCGCGGCCCCTACACCGCGCTGGCCGGCGCGCACCAGGCCGTCGTGGACCGCTGCGCCGCCGCCGGCCTACACCTTGCCGGCCCTCGGTGGGAGATCTACGGCGACCACCGTGACGACCCCGCCGACCTCGAGACCGAGATCTACTGGCTGCTGTCGGCTCCCGTGGACAGCGGAGCGGTCAGCGCCGCCGCCGCCATGTCGAACAGGTCGGTGACGTAGAGCCCGTAGGGAACGGCGTCACCGGAGACGACGTCGTCGTGCGCGTCGGTACCGCCGTCGGAGGCGCCGCCGCTGGGGGACTGGCCGTAGCCGGCCAGGGCTGGCAGGCACAGGCTGACGACATGGCGTAGCCGCAGGCTCCGCAGCGGTTCCGGCACGGCGGCCAAGCGGTCGAGGATCGCCATCGACACCTCGTGGCCCACCGGCCCGGCCGGGGCGCCGCCGACCCACCACGGATGCCGCTCCGGCGGATGCGAGGCGAACCGGCCCAGGAAGCCGACATAGCGGCTGCCCGGCCGGCGGGCCTCCTCGGCGAGCGGGCGCATCAGCACGTCCACCAGTTCGCGGACCCCCAGCGGGTCTCCGCCGGCCCGCGCGGCTTCGAGCAACGCGGCACGGCGCTGGTCGAGTGGCGGGACGCGGTAGGAGACGATCGCCTCGAGCAGGCCGCGCTCGCTGCCGAAGTGGTACTGCACCGCGTTGTTGTTCCCGTTGCCGGCCGCCCGGCAGATGTGCCGCAGCGACACCGCCTCCAGGCCGTGCTCGGCGTACAGCCGCTCGGCGCTCAGCAGAAGCCGCAGTCGCGCGTCGTGCGACCGCGGTCCGTGCGCGAGCGACCCGGCTGGGCCCGTCGGTTCGGGCGACTGGGTTGCGGTCTGCTGGCTCATGCCGCCTGCTCACCCTGCTCACGTGGGCTGTCCGACGGGCTCGATGGCCCGCCGAGGGTTCCCTACCAGGCACGGCGGCATGGCTCGGCCGCCGCGCCGCTCCGCCGCTGGTCTGTATGCCCGGCGCGGCGCGCAGCCTACGGCCGCGGGCCCGCGCCTTCCACGGATGCGACCGGGACGTCACGGCCGACCGCGCCGGCAACGGCGCCGCCACCGCTGGCGTCGCCGCCGCCCGCCTCGTCGTCGGTGACGCCGAGCTCGGCGAGCAGCCGGGCACGCAGCGCGGAGAAGCGCGGGTCCCAGCGGTGCCGGACCTCGCCGAGCTGGACCCGCTCGTCGAGCGAGAGCCGGCCGTCGGTGAGGACGGCGACCCGGTCGGCGAGCAGGATCGCCTCGTCGACGTCGTGCGTCACCAGCAGCACGGCCGGCTGGTGGCGCTGGCACAGGTCGCGCAGCAGGCTGTGCATCCGGATGCGGGTCAGGGCGTCGAGCGCGCCGAACGGCTCGTCGAGCAGCAGCAGCCCGGGGGAGCGGACCAGCGCGCGGGCGAGCGCCACCCGCTGCGCCTCGCCGCCGGACAGCGTCGCCGGCCAGGCGCGCTCGTGCCCGCCGAGCCCGACCTCGGCCAGCGCCGCGGCTCCCCGGGCGCGCGCGTCGCGGCCCTTCAGGCCCAGCAGCACGTTGTCCTGGACCCGCGCCCACGGCAGCAGCCGCGGGTCCTGGAAGACGACGGCGCTCTGGGCCGGGACGGTGGCGCGCCCGGTGGCGTCGGCGTCGAGGCCGGCGAGGATGCGCAGCAGCGTGCTCTTGCCGGATCCGGACCGGCCGAGCAGCGCGACGAACTCGCCGGCGGCGATGTCCAGGTCGATCCCGGCGAGTACCGCCCGCCCGCCGAACTCGCGGCGCACCCCGCGGGCGCGCACCGCCGGCGCGACCGAGGGCGAGGACGCGGGTGTAGGCGAGAAGGAGGGCGCGGGCGAGGAGGAGGACGAGGGCGCGGGCGAGCCGTCCTGCGTGTCCGTCCCGGCCGAAGCGGACGTCGTGAGCGTGGTCATGTTGCCTCCAGGCCGCGGCGCCAGGCGAGGGCGTGGCGTTCGAGCAGACGGACGAGCCCGTCGGAGAGCAGGCCGAGCAGGCCGTAGACGGCGAGGCCGACGACGATGACGTCGGTCTGCCCGAACGTGCGCGCCTGGTCCATCAGGTAGCCGATCCCGCTGGACGCGTTGATCTGCTCGCTGACCACGAGGACCAGCCACGAGACCGTGAACGCGAACCGCAGGCCGACGAGGAAGCCGGGCAGCGCGCCGGGCAGCACCACCCGGCGGATCACCGCCGCCCGGCTCAGCCGCACGGTGCGCGCGAGCTCCATGTACCGGGCGTCGACGCCCCGGATCGCGGCGAACGTGTTGATGTAGACGGGGAACGCGGTACCGAGCGCGACCAGGAAGATCTTCACCTGCTCTCCGATGCCGAACCAGAGGATGGCCAGTGGGACCAGCCCGAGGATCGGCACCGCGCGCAGGATCTGCATCGGCGCGTCGATGACGTCCTCGCCGAGGCGGAAGATCCCGGCGGCGACGGCCAGCACCAGCGCGACCCCGACGCCGAGCACCAGACCCAGCGCCACCCGCCGCAACGAGATCAGCAGGTTGTGGTGCAGCGTCCCGTCCGCGGCCAGGTCGTAGCCGGTGTGCAGCACCGTCCACGGCCCGGCGAGGATGTTCGACGCGATGACGCCGGTGGCCGAGCCAACCTGCCAGAGCGCCAGCAGCAGCACCGGTCCGAGCAGCCGGCGCAGCCACGGTGGCAGCGGCCGGCGCGCCCGTCGGTCCGGGTCCGCGAGCGTGATCTCGACGCCGCGCCGGCCCCCGCCGGCGGCTGTGGGCGGGGGCGAGGCCACGGGTGACACCGCCGGCCCGGCAGAGGCCAGGCCGACCTCCCCGGTGGCGTCGAGGGCGTCGGCGCCACCGGGGCCGTGGAGGGCGAGCGAGGTCACGCGAAGGACCCGCCCTCGCGTGTCTCGGACTGCTTGCCGTCGACGCCGACAGGGATGTCGCCCGCGATGGTGATCCGGTGCATCACCCGGTCGAAGTCGGTGTTGCCCTGGTCGGTCGGCGCCAGGTGCGCGGTCGCCCGGTTGTCCCAGAAGGCGATGCTGTTCGGCTGCCAACGGAACCGGACCGTGAACGCCGGGGTGGCCAGGTGCCGGTAGAGCAGGTCGAGGATCTGCGCGCTCTCGGGGTTGCTGAGCTCGACGATCCGGGTGGTGAAGTTCGGGTTGACGAACAGCGCCCGCTCACCGGTCTCCGGGTGGACCCGGACCACGGGGTGGACGGCCTCGTATGCCGTCTTCGCGAACAGGGCCGACAGCTTGGAGCTGTCCCCGCGCTCCAGGTGGATCTGGTTGACGTGCACGGCGTGCAGGCCGTCGATGAGGTCGCGGATCGGCGCGGAGAGCGTCTCGTAGGCGGTGACGAGGTTCGTCCACTGGGTGTCGCCGCCGTACGGCGGGACGATCACGCCGCGCAGGATCGACGCCGTCGGGGGGTTGTGCACGAACGTCACGTCGGTGTGCCACCGGCTCTGGACCCGGATCTCGGAGCGGTAGTGCTCGGCCCGGCTGTCCAGCGGGAAGACCTCCGGCTGGCCCTCGAGCGTCGGCAGGGTCGGGTGGCCTGGTGTGACCTCGCCGAACTGCCGGCCGAACGCGACCTGCTGGGCCGGGGTGATGTCCTGGTCCCGGAAGAAGACGACCTTCCACTTCAGCAGCGTGGCCCGGATCTCGGCGATCACCGCCGGCTCCAGCGGCCGGGTGAGGTCAACGCCGTGGATCTCGGCGCCGATGTAGCCGGACAGTGGCCGGACGTCCAGGCCGATCGCGGACTGGGCCGCGCTGTCGTCGGTGATGGTCACGGCGTCGGTGATGGTCACTGCTGGGCCTCCTGAACGGCGGAGTTGTATCGGGAGTCGAAGACCTTGGAGATGTCGACCTTCTTGGGAATCACTCCACTGGACGTGAACAGGTCGGCGAGTTTCTGCGCGCCGCCGATGCTGGTCGCGTCGATGGGGACGAATGCCGAAGGGGAGGTCTTGGCCAGCAGCAGCTTTCCGGTTTCCGCCGGCACCTTGACCTGCTCGACGTAGTACTTCTGCGTGAACTCGTCGATGTGGCCGTCGCGCCAGGCGGACGCCTTCACCCACCGCGCCACGAAGTCACCGAGCGCCGCCTGCTTGGCCGGGTCGGAGAGCGCCTTGTGCGTGGTGATCAGGTACTGGACGCTCGGCGACGTGTCGGCGCCGTCCACCTTGTGCGCGGTCGGGTTGTCCTTCAGGTAGGGCGACGCGAGCGGCTCGACCAGCACGGCGGCGTCGGCGTCGCCGCGCGAGAGCGCCCCGGCGATGTCGGTCGGCAGCAGGTTGACGGTCTTGACGTCCTTCTGCGCGAGGCCCACCTTGTCGAGCGAGCGCAGCAGGTAGGCCTGCAGGATCGTCCCGACGCTGAACGCGACCTTCTTGCCCTTGAGGTCGCTGACCGTGCGGATGTCGCTGCCCGGCTTGGTCGCCAGCATGAGCTGGCCAGCGGGGTTCTGCCAGGAGGCGATCACGGCGAGGTCCTGGCCGGACGCCGCGGCGATGACGGGCGGCGTGTCGGCGACGTAGCCGACGTCGACGGCGTTCGCGCGGAACGCCTCGAGCAGCAGCGGCCCGGACGCGAAGGTCGACCAGTCGACCGCGTACGGCTCGCCGGTGCTCTGGCCGGACAGATCGAGCGGGGCCTTCAGGGTTCCGCCCTGGTCGCCGACCCGCAGCTTGGTACCGGCCGGAACCGCCGTCGGGAATCCGGTGGCGCCGACGCTCGCGGCCGCGCCGGAGCCGTCACCGCCGGACCCGGATCCGGATCCATGGGAACCACAGGCCGCCAGCACGAAGACGGCGAGAAGGGCGGACAGAGCGGCCAGCACGGACGTGCGGCGCGGCCGGCCTTGGCCGGCCCGGCGGGCAGGCGTCAACGGTAGCTCCTTGCGAACGGGGAATGCCGCGTGGCGTCCGGCGCGGCCGGGAATGGGCCCGACATCCGTCGGGCTGACGCCTTGGCCTGCTCACTGAAGCAGTTAAGTCAGCTGTTTGTCAACTTAGTTGGTAGGAATGCTGCTCAAATGTTTCAGCCCGATCTTGCGGGCGACGACGGCCCGGTGGGGGAGCAGCCCGACGGGGGCTGACCTGGAAGGACAGAGTCGCTTGCGTGCCGGGATGTTCGGACGTTGCGTTGGCATGGCCGTCACGTGACGATGACGTACTGATACGTGCGGGCCGTCATGCCGGCTGGCGCGAGGGACGCGAGGGAGAGGGCCAGTCGTGAGCCGTCAGGTCAAAGGTGTCGTGTCGATGAGCAAGGGTGCGCCAGTGGAGCTGCGCACCGTCGTCGTGCCGGACCCAGGGCCTGGCGAGGTCACCGTGGACGTGAAGGCCTGCGGGGTCTGCCACACCGACTTCCACTACCGCGAGGGTGGGATCAACGACGACTTCCCGTTCCTGCTCGGCCACGAGGCCGCCGGCGTCGTCGCCCAGACCGGTCCGGGCGTCACCCACGTCGCCCCCGGCGACTACGTGATCCTCAACTGGCGGGCCGTCTGCGGCCAGTGCCGCGCCTGCCGACGCGGGCGGCCCTGGTACTGCTTCGACACGGCGAACGCGACCCAGAAGATGACGCTCGAGGACGGCACCGAGCTCTCGCCCGCGCTCGGGATCGGCGCGTTCCTGGAGACGACGCTGGTCGCGGCCGGGCAGTGCACCAAGGTCGACCCGGCGGCGCCGCCGGAGATCGCCGGGCTGCTCGGCTGCGGCGTGATGGCCGGGCTCGGCGCGGCGATGAACACCGGGGAGGTCGGCCGGGGCGACAGCGTCGCGGTGATCGGCAGCGGCGGCGTCGGCGGCGCGGCCATCGCCGGTGCCCGGCTCGCCGGTGCCGCGAAGATCATCGCGGTCGACGTCGACGGGCGCAAGCTCGCGCTCGCCACGACCCTCGGCGCCACCCACACCGTCAACGCGCGGGACGTCGACCCGGTCACCGCCATCCAGGAACTCACCGACGGGTTCGGCGCGGACGTCGTCATCGACGCGGTCGGGCGGCCGGAGACCTGGAAGCAGGCGTTCTACGCCCGGGACCTCGCCGGCACGGTCGTCCTCGTCGGCGTCCCCACCCCGGAGATGGAGCTCTCGATCCCGCTGCTGGACGTGTTCGGCCGCGGCGGAAGGCTGAAGTCGTCCTGGTACGGCGACTGCCTCCCCGAACGCGACTTCCCGATGCTCATAGACCTCTACCTGCAGGGCCGGCTGCCACTGGAGAAGTTCGTCTCCGAGAAGATCGCCCTCACCGACATCGAGGCGGCCTTCGACGCGATGAAGCGGGGCGACGTGCTGCGTTCGGTGGTGATGATCTGATGTGCGCCTCGGTTGAGGACGCCGCCGGCGGCGCCACCGAGAATAGGAACACGGCCAGCACGGAAACGGACACCGCGGGCACGTTCCCGGAGAACGGCGCGGCAGGCGGCCTCGGCGGGCGAGTGAGGATCGACCACCTCGTCACGTCGGGGATCTTCTCGCTCGACGGCGGGTGCTGGCATGTCGACAACAACGTCTGGCTCATCGGTGACGACGAGGAATGCGTCGTGCTCGACGCCCCGCATGACGCGGGGGCGATCGTCAACGCCGTCGGCGACCGTCACCTGACCGCGATCCTGTGCACCCACGCGCACGATGACCATGTCAACGCGGTCCTCGGCGTCGCCGCCGCCACCGGCGCGGGAATCTGGCTCCATCCGGCCGACCGGGAGCTGTGGGACCGCACCCATCCGGACCGCGCCCCCGATCATGAGATCGAACCGGGTCAGCAGTTCACCATTGGCAGCGGCGACGGCGCGGTGACCCTGGCCGCCCTGCACACCCCCGGCCACACCTGGGGGAGTGTGTCGTTCCACGCCCCCGCCCTGAACACCGTCTTCACCGGCGACACCCTGTTCCAGGGCGGTCCGGGCGCGACGGGCCGCTCTTTCTCCGACTTTTCCACGATCATCGACTCGATCACGACCCAACTGTTGGGCCTGCCGCCCCACACCGTCGTCCGGACCGGCCACGGCGCCGCCACGACGATTGGTAAGGAAGCCCCCGCACGCCAGTCCTGGCTTGACCGCGGCCACTAGACACCCGGAAACCCCGCGGACCGGTACCCAGGCGCGCCGCCGACGTCCGTAGACGGTGTCACGCCCATTCCAGAACCAAAACCCTGTGGTTGGGCGTTTGTTGCTAAATTCGCCCGATGTCCGCCGGAGGGTGACCGTTCTGTCTCGACAGGACGCTGGCTGGGTGCATTGCGTGGACAGTTCGGTCATTGGCGTAACATCTCCTCAGCAGCGGTCCTGGAGGGGGCGACGGCTGACGGGGGATTCACATGGCCGACGTACGTGGGCTGCCTCCGGGCGCGATGACCGCGTCCGGCGGTGTTTCAAGGGGGCGCCCACGGGTTCGGCGTTCGCGCGTCCGCGGCGTGCCCCGGCCGGTTAATCCGGTCGGCGTGTCCAGCCGCCTCCGCGGAGAACCTCGCCATCGTCACGACCTCGTCCGGCAGTAGCCGCGCGAAACGGGGACGGGGGATGAGGATGGTGAAGACGCGGCACTTCTCGGTGCTTGCGGTTGATATTGAGAAGTCCGGAAGCCGCCTCGACGGGCAGCTCCTCGACGGCCGGCGGGCGATGTACGCCTCGGTGCGAGGCGCCGTCGAGGACGCCGGCATCGACTGGGACGCCTGCCGCCGCTACGACCGCGGCGACGGCGCGCAGGTGCTCTTCCCGGCCGAGGTGGCGAAGGAGGACGTCGGCGGGCCGGTCATCCGCGGGGTGTACCGGCGGCTGCATGAGTACAACGCCGGCCTGCTCCGGGCGGACGTGCCCCTGCGCATGCGCGCCGTGCTGCACGCCGGTGACCTCGAACGCGACGACCTCGGCTGGGTGGGGTACGCCCTGGTCGTCGCGAGCCGCCTGTTGGACTCGCGCGAACTGCGCTCGGTGCTGCGCCAGGCCAGGGCCGCCGACCTGGCGCTCATCGTGTCGGCGACCTGGTACGAGACCGTCGTACGGCACAACCGAGGCGGGGTCGAGGCGGCGACGTACCGCGAGGTCACCGTCGCCGCCAAGGAGCTCGTCGAGCGGGCCTGGGTGCATGTGCCGGGCTACCCCGAGCCGCCCGCTCCCGAGCCCGGCGAGGCTCCCCTTCCGCCGCCAGGGCCGTCGGAGCCGCCAGAACCCGCTGGCGGACCCGGCGGCAGAGGCTCGCCCGGTGGCCAGGGCGCCGGTGGGTTCACCTTCGGCGACGTGCGGATCCGGTCCGACGGCGACGTCGTCGGCGGCATCGTCTTCGGCGACCAGACCGTGTACCGCACGCCGCCGGAATCCTCGCGGTGAACGGCGACCCGAAGGAGTCACCCGGCCCCGCGAACCCGCCCGACCACCAGCCGGCCCAGGCAGGTCAGGCGGGCCAGCCACATCCGGCCGGGCCCGCCGTGGGCGGCCAGGGGGCCGCGGCTCCACCGGGCGGGGAGGGCGGTCGCCCGGCGGGCGGCGAGCCCGGCGGGCGGCCGGACCTCCTCGGAGAGCTGCGCGGTGAGATCCGTGCGACCAACGCCGCGCAGGGCGGGATCCAGGCGAACCTGGCCACCGAACGCGAGGCCAGGAACGCGGTGGGCGCCGGCAACGACGTGCTCGGTGGCTTCGTCGGCGGCAACTTCAACAACTTCGCGCCGCGGGTCACGAACAACTTCTTCTCGGAAAGTGAGGTGGGCGTCCGTCTCCGCAGGCTGTCTCTCGCAGACCTCGCGGCGACGGAGGCGTTCGTCCCGCAGCCGGGGTTCGACGCCCTGGAGGCAGTCGCCCGGCGTACCCACCTGCTGGTGGTGCGCGGCCGAGCCGGCTGCGGCCGGACGGCGGCCGGCCTGAAGGTGCTCGTCACCCGCACCACAGGGGCAGTCCACGAACTCGCGCCCGACACCGACCTGCGCAGGTTCCTCGCCCAGGAACCCGCCAAGGACGCCGGCTACATCCTGTCGAACCTCACACAGGCCCAGGCGGACGAGCTCGGCTCGTTCGACCTGCTCGGCCTCGCCGACCGGCTCGAGCAGCGGCGTGCCTACCTGGTCGTGACCGCGGCCCCCGAGGTGCGGATGCCGGGGGTCCGCCGGATGGGCCTCGCGGCCGAGCTCACAGGTCCCGCCCACCGGGCCGAGGTCCTGGCGAGACACCTGGCGTTCTGGCTGGCGGGCCTCGCTGCCTATGCCAACGGCGCCTGGGACCGCCGGGACCGGCCGGCGGGGCAGCAGGACACCGAGGCCGGCTTCGAACAGTGGGCGCTGGACGAGCGGGCCTCGGCGGCGCGCCGGGCCGCCCGGCTGCTCGCGACGGACTCGGTCCGGGCCGTGGTGGATGCGCGACTGAGCGCGGACGTGCCGATGGAGACGGTCGCCTTCCTCGCCCAGGTTCTCGCCGAGGCGGCCGAGGACGGCGAGGAGGATCCGGCCGCGGCCGCGCAGGCCAGTCTCGCGAAGCTCGACGACGACGACTTCGAGCACTGGTTCGCCGGCCTGACGAGCCAGACGAACCCGATCAACCCCGACGACCAGAACGACCCGACCCTGCTGACCCTGGCGATCGCGCTCGCCGTCCTGCAGGGCGAGCCCTACGAGACGGTCACCACCGCGGCGGACGCGCTGCGACGCTGCTTCGTCGACCCGGGTGACGGCCGGCCCGCGGCTGTGCTGTCCGCGTCGACGACGTCGCCCGCCATCCTCCTGACGGACCGTGACACCGAACTCACGCGGCTGCGCGCGACGCTCGCCACCACGTCGGTGGAGACCCGCCATGGCGCCGCCGCCCCGGCGTCGGTGGCGCGCTACGTCGACGAGAGCTACCCGCGCCGAGCCCTTCTGCGGGTCTGGCGGTACCACCAGGCTCAGCCGCGGATCCTGGCCTGGCTGCGCTACCTCGGCGGCCACCCGATCGAGACCGTGCGGGTGCGCGCGGCCGTCGCCGCCGGGGCGCTCGCAGCCGTCGCCTTCGACGTCGTGCGCGCCGAGGTGCTGATGCCCTGGGCTCTGAGCGACGCCTCCCGCGAGCGGGACGCCGCGGCGATCGCCCTGCACGACCCCGCCGCCGACAGCAGGCTGGCCGACGCGGTCGACCGGCTGGTGAAGTCCTGGCTGTCCGACGGCAACCCGAGGCTGCAGGCCACCGCCGTGCGCGCCTACGGGGCAAGTCTCGGTGAGCACGACCCCGCCGAGGCACTTCGGCAGCTGGACGCGCTCGCCGAGACGGACAAGCTCGGCGTGCTCAACGCGATCTGCCACAGCGTCTGCGAGCTGTTGCTGACCGCCGGCAGCCCCGAGACCGAGGCGCGGGTGCTCGAACAGCTCATCCGGTGGACGTCGGGACCCAGGTCGGAGCTGGGCCGTGCGCGGGCCCGGACCGGCTGGTCCGCGTTTCTCATCGCCGCGGCGGACCTCGTCTCCCAGCTGCCGTCACCCAGCCGTGGGGAGGTGACCTGGCCGGCGCTGCTGCGGATCGCCACCGTCGACCAGCGGCGCCGGGCCGAGATCGCCTACCTGTGGGAGAGCGCCCTGAACGCCGAGCTGTGGGAGGCCGCGCACGACGTTCTCACCATCTGGGCGATCATGCTCGACGACCTGCCTCGAGGGCAGGAGGCGTTCGCCCAGCTGGTCGTCGACCAGGCCCAGTCCGCCCGCACGCTGACCATCATCCGGCGGGCCGCGATCTCCTGGCAGAAGGCCGACCCCGACCCACCAGCCCCGCGCACCGCCGAGACGGTGCTCGCACACATCGCCGCGAGGAGCCGCTGAGATGGTGTATCAGCCAGTCCCGCTCATTCTCCAGGAGGAGCCGCTCGACCGGCGGTTCAACCGGGGGGCGGCGATCCGCCCTGGGACCGTCCTGGTGGTGGCGACGGCCGACGGCGATGCGGTGACGTTGAACCGGCGCCCGGGGCTGGGCGACGGGATCACAGCCCGCTACCGGACCCAGTACACGGTCGACGTCACCGACCACCTCAGCACCCTGCAGGAGAACCTGCCGAGCCGGGACGACGTCTTCGCCTTTCAGACGACCATCGACGTCGGTTGGCGGGTGACCGACCCTCGCGAGGTGGTGCTGCGCCGGGTCGGCGACGGCCTCGGGGTGGCCCGCTCCCATCTGCTCGATGACATGATGCCGATAACCCGCCGCTACGACCAGGACGATCCGGCACGAGCCGAGCGGGCGCTCAACGAGCGGCTCCGGAGCAAGCACCTGGCCTTGCCCGAGGGCATCACGATCTTCCGGGCGAGCGTGCGGGTGGCCCGGGAGAAGGGCACCCAGGAGTGGGTGCAGGAGCAGGTCCTGCAGGAGCGCGAGCACCAGCGCCGGATCGGCCTGCAGGCCGGGGAGACCTCGCAGGCCCATCACGAGAACGCGATCGCCGACATTGCCCAGCAGGGGCGGCTACGCCGCGAGCAGGACAGATACATCGCGCTGCGGGCCGCGCTCGGCGGGCACGACGAGCTGCTGCTGCGCCACCTCACCGTGCATCCGGAGGACACGGCGTTCGCGCTGCAGAGCATCGCGGCGAGCCGGCAGGCCGACCGTGACACGCAGCTGGGGCTCATCGACCGGATGATCAGCCAGGGCATGCTCCAGCCCGCGGACGCCGAAGGCATCCTCGCCCGGTTCGCCGGCCTCGACGTCCGCCCGGCCATCCAGCCCCCGTCCTACGGCCAGCCAGGCCCCGCGGCGCTGCCGGGCGGCCCCCCGGCGGCGCTGCCAGCCGGCTCCCGCCCGGCACCGGGCGGGAGCGGCCCCGAGCCGCCGACCACGACGTACGGCGCCCCGTCGGGGCGGTCCGCGACAGGGCCGGCCTACCCGCCGCCACCCACGGCCTACCCGGCACCCGGGCCATCGCCAACCGAGTACGCGCCCGAGGAATCGCCGCTGGGCGTGGAGCCGTCGAACGTCGGTGGCTGGCGAACGGTCGGCCAGTCGCCCGGCGGCCCGGTGGGCCAACCGGCGGACGAGCTGACGATCGAGGAGGAGGAACGGCCGATCGTCGAGCCGATGGCCGGCTACGAGAGGCCGACCGGCGCGTCGGCGCCAGACGCCTCGGGCGGAACGAACGTGGCGGGCTGGAAGAAGCTCCGCCGGCCGGGGGAGTGACATGTCCTCGCATCCCGCCTATGGCGGCCACGACGACGGCGAATACAGGTCCGCCGCCGTCCACGTGCCCGGGGGGAAGGGCGCGGGCGGCCCTGGCAGGCACAGCGACGCGCGGCGGACCGAGCGGTCGGAGCCGTCCCGGCCCGGCGGCGACGGATTTCGGATTGCCGACGTCCCACCGTGGCTCCTGGTGGGCTGGATTGTCGCCGGCCTGTCGTTGGCCGCCGGCGCGGCGTTCACAGCCATCGGATTTCTGTCGTTGCAGGTCGGCACCATGCGGACCGGCATCCTCACCGTCCTGGGGAGCGTCGTCATGTCTCTCGTCCTGGGGTTCTTCCAGCGGAAGCACAACCGTGCCCTGCCAGCCGGCACGCCGGGACTGGAGGGCGGGCGGAAGGCACGGGAGAAGAAGGGCGCCATGAAGGATCCGCCGCCGGACCCGGCCATCGGCACGCCGGCGGAGCAACCCGCTCGCGCGCCGGATCCTGAGGACCAGGGACTCGAGGAGCACCACGGCTTCGAGGAGCACGGCCATGGCCAGTGGTTTGCCGCTGACCCGCCGCCGATCGACCGCGGCGGTTCACCCGATCACGTCGGCGCCGCGTCCCAGGTCCTGGCACCGGCACCGGCCGACTTCCGGGTGCTTGGCGCCCGCTCGGATCTGGCCCGGGAACCCTGGCGTCTCCCGGTCCTGCCCACCCAGCCCGCCGTCGCCGCCGACCAGGCCAGGATCGGGACGCTGGAGATCCGCGCGGCCTCGATCATCGGGCCCGGGCACCGGACCCAGGACCCGGCGACCCCGCGGCAGGACGCCTACCGCCTCGGTCGCGACACCACCGGGCGGCACCTCATCGTCGCCGTGGCCGACGGGATGTCGGACAGCCCCCGCTCCGACCACGGCGCCACGGTGGCGGTCAGCACGGCGGTCGCGAAGCTGCGGTCCGACCTCGACAGCGGCGCGACGGTCCAGCATCTGTCGGCGGACCGCCTGTTCACCGAGCTCGCCCGCGCCATCACCGGGTCGGCGCAGCAGCGCCAGATCGACCCGCGGGACGTGCGTACCGGCCTGATCGTGGGCGTCGTCGAGGTCGAGCTCAACCGTCAGGGCCGGCGGTCCGCCTGGTTCGGGCACCTCGCCGACGTGTCGGCCTGGAGGCAGGCCTACCCGGCCGGGCACGGCTGGGAGCAGGTGGCCGGTGACCACAAGGGCGCCGGCACCGACGCCAACACCCTGCGCGCGTTCCTGCCCTTCCACCCGAATGAGGCCCAGGACACGTGGCTGACGCTGCCTCCCGGCGCGGTTCTCGCGTTCCTGACCGACGGCGTGAGCGACCCGATGACCCAGATCCCCGGAGCGAGCGCGTCGTTCGCGGACTGGTGGGCGACGCCCCCCACGCTGGGCGCCTTCGTCCTCGACGTCGGATTCGAGGCCAGGACCCACCAGGACGACCGCACGGCGGTGGTGGTCTGGTGTGACACACCGCCGCCCGGCCAGCCGGACCCGGCCTCGCCGGCCGTCGGCGCGCGTGGCCGGGGACAGCCGCGATGACCGGCTGGTCGGACTGGCGGCGCGACCGGGTCATCCACCTCGACTGGGTCGACCGGCGCGGAAAGGTGATCTCGACGACCGGCGGGGAGGCCAAGATCGTCTATGAGATCGCTGGAATGCCCGGCTGGCTGATGAAGCAGTACCGGCCCGGGACCGCCATCTCGGATGCCCGCCTGGACCGGCTGATCTCCCTGCCGGAACGGCTGGACGCGGCCGAGAAGACGCTGGTCCACACGGCCACCTCCTGGCCGGTGGCCCGGGTGGTGGCGCAGAGCAGGTCGGTCGGCGTCGTCATCCCCAAGGCGTCGGACAGCTTCGTCCACGCCTTCCGGCGGCCGGACGGCAAGTGGATGGAGCCCAAGACGGTCAACGTCGACCAGCTGTGCCGGCCGGCCGACGAGCTGAAGGCGCTGGGCCAGCCGGTGCCGTCGGAGAAGGACCGCCGGGCCACCGGCCGGCGGCTGGCGGAGGTCGGCGCGCTCTTCGAGCGTCACGACCTCGTCTACGCGGACTGGTCGTACACCAACGCGTTCTGGAACCCGCAGGACGGTTCGGTCTACGTCATCGACGTGGACGGGTGCTACTTCGGGACGCGACCGTGGATCGGCGCGGTCAACTGGGACGACCCCCAGGTCGCCCGCGGGCAGCCGATCACGACCACCACGGACCGCTACCGGCTCGGCCTGCTGGTCGCGCGCTGCCTCACCGGCGAGCGCGGCCCGGAGAAGGTCCCCGCCGCGCTTCTGGGGATGCGTGACCGGGAGCCGGCCGTGGAGGTGCTGCTCCGGATGATCCACGCCGGCACCCCGGCGGAGAAGCGGCCGACGATCGAGGAGCTGGCCGTCGCCCTGGGCGCCGCCGCGCGCGTGACCGCTCCCGTCCCGGTCCAGACCGTCCCGGCGACGGAGCCCGAGTCCGACGCGAACGTCAAGAACTGGAAGAAGGTCGGCCCTTCGGCCACGGCCACGACTGTGGGAGCATCCGCGCCGCCGCCGCCGCCGCCGCCGCGGCCGCCGGCCGCGGCCTCCGCCCGCGACCCGTCCACCGCGCGACAGCCGCCCCCGGGGCGGCCATCGCCGGCTCGGCAGGGCACGACCGGCTCGCCCACCCGCCGGGCCTCACCGCCGCGGCCTGGCCAGCCTGCCACCAGGCCGCGCCCGGCGAGGCCCGTCCCCAGGCCGCTCAGAGAGGCGGCGGAGATCGTGAGCGTGCTCGGCGCGTGGGCGCTGGGACTCGGGCTCCTCCTGTTGGTGGTCATCGGGCTCGCCAGGGCCCTGTGAGCTTCTCCGCGCGAAGAAATCAGCTTGTCGAAGGAGAGAGATATGACGACTCAGCCCGAAGGGGCAAAGAGTGGGCAGAAATGCCTGCCGACCTACGCCGTACTGGACACGTCCGCGTCGATGCGCCCGTTCGAGAAAGTCCTCAACGAGACCCTCGAACGCGTGTACGAGGGTCTCTACTACCACAAGGCGGTGGCGGAGTTCGCCCACGTCTCGATCATCAGCTTCAACTCGAACGCGCACGTCGTGCTGCCCCTGACGGATATTTCGAAGATCGACGCCCTGCCGGAGCTGACCTGCCGAGGGTCCACCAACTACTCCGAGGCCTTCCGGGTCGTGGCGGCGCAGATCGACGCGGATGTGAATGCCCTGCGCGCCCAGGGCCGGCCGGTGCTGCGCCCCGCGGTGTTCTTCATCACCGACGGCCAGCCGATGGATGACTCCGGTGTGTGGGAGGGCGAGTTCGCGAAGCTCACCTCACCCAGCTGGCCGCGGCGGCCGCATGTGATCACTTTTGGCTTTGGTGACGCGGCCGAGCATGTGCTCGCCAGGATCGCGACCAAGGCCGCGTTCAAGGCGCAGGCCGGCGTCGAGCAGCAGGAGGCGCTCGTCAACGTGCTCCTCACGCTGCTGAACAGCCTGGTCGCCTCCGCCCAGCACGAGAAGCTGATGATTCCCACCGAGGTCGAGGGCTACAAGAGCGTTCCGCTCGAGTACATCGACTAGCCGCCCGGTGACGGGCACCCGGCGCGACGCCGCCGATGGCGACGCGGTGATCCTGCCGGGCTTGGCGGACCTGACAACGGAATGAGAGGTTCGACTGAGGCGTCCCGGGATCGCGGGCGTCGCGGTGGCGGTGGGCTGTCCTCCCGGCCGACTGCCCGTTATCCGACGGTCACTGGCCGACGATCACCCAGAGAACGGCGAAGGCGATGGAGGCCGCGCCGCCGACCATGGCGCGGCGGAAGTGGGCGAACTTGCCCGCGGTGATCGTCGCCAGTGTCTTCGCCTGTGTCCAGGCCTCCCGCCGCACCGTGTCGGGCAGGCCGTTGACCAACGCGTCGATCTGGGCATCCTTGAGATCCGGCCACGAGAACCGGTTCGTGCCGGCGGCCGGGGCGGTGCCGGAAATGCGGGAGCTGGGGGAGCGCGGTACGAGCGCCCGGAACAGGTAGATCCCGGCGTAGCCGAGCGCGATGGCCGCGCCGGCGAACAGCACCAGCGACCCGATCTCGTGCACCCGGGCCAGAACCTCGTCCGCGCCGTGCCAGGGACCGTGGACCGCGTCATCCAGGGCGTTGGCGACCGTGTCGCGTTGTTGGGCGAGCGCGGTACCGTACACGACCAGCGCGGCCCCGAGGATCGCGGATTTCTGGTCGGCGTTGGAAATCCAGCCGGCCATCATGTTCACGGCGGAGATCGCGGTCTCCGCGTCGGGATCAGGCTGTGGCGCTGTTCCGCCCGGCTGCCCCGTTCCGCCCGGCTGCCCGGTACCACCGCCGCCCGTTCCGGTCATCGCGCCCCCGTATCACCGGTCCACCGGTATTTCGCAGTTTATCCAATGCGGCAGCGAGCCTGGCTCGACACGCGGAGACGTGTCGGGCCAGGCTCACCATCAGTCGTTGACGAGCATCTCGCCGGACTGTTGCTGCCAGAGGCGGTAGTAGTGGCCTCCGGTGTCGAGAAGCTGCTGGTGGCTGCCCTGCTCGACGATCCGGCCGCCGTCGAGGACGACGATGCGGTCCATCCGCAGCAGCGTTGACAGGCGGTGGGCGACCGCGATGACGGTGCGCTCGCTCCACAGCTCCTCCAGGGCGTGCTGGACGAGCAGCTCGCTCTCGCTGTCCAGCGCGCTGGTGGCCTCGTCGAGGACCAGCAGCGGCTTGTGGTCGAGGAACGCGCGGGCGATCGCGATCCGCTGCCGCTGCCCGGTGGACAGCTTGATGCCACGCTCGCCGACGAGGGTGTCGTAGCCGTTGACGGCGCGGACGATGAACTCGTGGGCGTGCGCCCGCCGGGCCGCCTGCTCGATCTCCGCGTCGCCGACCCCGTCCGGCGCCCCGTAGGTGATGTTGTCGCGGATCGAGCGGTGGAACAGCGAGATGTCCTGGGGGACGTAGGAGATCGCGCGGGCGAGTCGGCGGTTGGGCACCGGCCGGCCGTCGAGCGCGACCGCTCCGAGAGGCAGGGCGTAGTAGCCGAGCAGCAGCTTGAGCAGCGTCGTCTTGCCACTGCCACTGCGCCCGACGATCCCGACCTTCTCGTGTCGCTCGATCGTCAGCGTCACCCCGTCGAGGATGCGCACCGCCGGGTTGTCCGGGTAGGCGAACGTCACCCCGCCCAGGTCGAGCCGCCCGAGGGCGGTGGCCAGGTCACCCGCGTCCGCCCAGTCCACGGCCGCCCCGGCCGGGGCCGGCGGGGTCAGACCGGCGGCGGCCGTCAGCCCGGGCGAGGTCTCGTCCGCGCCGGCGGCGCCCGGGTCGGGGAACGCGGCGTCGTCGAGGACGTCGCGCTCGTCGAACAGGTAGCCGTAGGCCTCCTCGACCCGCGCCAGCCGCAGGTTCAGCTGGGAGATCTCCCAGATCGTCCCCCAGATGAAGTCCGAGAAGATGACCAGCGCCGACAGGAAGGTGGTGAGCTGGCCGATCGTCAGCTCGCCGCGCAGGTAAAGCCAGAGGTTGAGCAGGATCGCGCCCGGCCAGACCAGATAACGCACGACGAGGCTCATCGAGCCCCAGAACACGATCGCCCAGAGCATCGACCGGTTCGACTGCGTCACGACATCCCGACGGCGTTCGACCACCAGCGCGTGCTCCGCCTCCTCCCGGCGGAACGACTTCACACTGACGAAGTTCGAGACAATGTCGAGGATGTAGCTCTCCATGTCGGCGTTGACGTCGGTCCAGCGCTTCTCCTCGCGAGCGGACCGGGCCGCCGTCTTGCGCCCGACGACGAACAGCAGAGCGATCGAGCCGGTGAACAGCAGGCCCGTCGGCAGGTTCACCGTGAACATGATCAGCACGAGTGACGGAAGCTTCACGAGCAGGTCGATGTAGTTGAAGCAGGCGTTGTCGAGGAAGTCGCGGAACTCCTGGCCGAGCGTGCGCACGTACCCGCTGATCTTGCCGGTCGCCCGGCTCGAGAAGTAGGGGTACTCCTGGTTGATGACCCGGCGGAACAGCAGGTTCTGGTAGTCGTAGCCACGCGGGTTGAGCAGCCGCATGTAGAGCAGTTCGGCGCTGCGCCAGAACAGGTCGTGCCCGATGCTGCACCCGATCAGCGCGATCGTGTAGGTGAGCACGTCGCCGTGCGGGGTCGCGGTGAGCGCCGTGACGAACCGCCCGATGAAGAGCGGGATGACGGCGAGGAAAGCGTCCGCGAGGACGAAGACGACGACGACGACCGTCACTGACCGGCGGAAGGTTCCGACGAAACGCAGGTAGGAACGGAGCCCGGCGTGCCGCCGCTTCGCGGGTGGCCGTTCGCCCTCGTCCTTCGCCATTGCCTTCGCGTTCGCCGTCCTCTTCCCCGTCGCCGCTGGCTCTCTCGCGGTGCGCGGCGCGGGCAACATTGTTCCCGTCGCGTCCGGTCCGGCCTGGCTGGCGCGTTCCAGAAGGGCTTCCTGCTGGCTGGAAAGGCCGGTCGCTGACGCCGGCGGGAGCGTTCGCGAACGTCGCCGGCGCGCCCTGGCGCGTTTTCGCCAGGGACTCGGCGCGCGGCGCCCCGTGTTTTCCGCTCCGTTGTCCACCGACCCAGGATCACCCGCGCCCGCCCGAGTCCGCACCTCATTTTTGCCACCGCCGGCCACCCCGCGCCGTTGTCCACGCCGTTGACGACCGGCCAGTGCCCCGCGAAGATCAACTTCGGTCCGGTGGGGAGACGCGGTACCCGTCCGTCGCCGCGGGCCCGGCGACGGACGGGCGCACCACTACGAAGCGGTGGTCAGCGCCGCCTCCGGAGGGTGGTGGTCGAACCAGGGGCGGGCGGACTCCAGCTGCGCGGCCAGGCGCAGCAGGGTGCCCTCGCCGCCGAGCGGGGCGACGAACTGGACGCCGAGCGGCAGGCCACCGGCCGTCCAGTGCAGCGGGACGCTCATCGCGGGCCGACCCGTCATGTTCGCCAGCTGCGTGTACGGCACCCAGCTGAGGTTGGCCAGCACCGCCTTCTCGACCAGGCCGAGCCGGCGCAGCAGCGTGCCGCCGCGCAGCCGCACCATGAGCATCCCGGCGGCCCGCTCGCGCGCCGCGGTGGCGACCTCGCCGATCCGCAGCGGCTCCCGGCCGAGCGTGGGCGTGAGCAGCAGGTCGTAGGAGCGGTGGAAGTCGACGAGGGCCCTGGTGTGGCCGTGCCAGCGCTCCACGGATCGTTGTACCGCCACCGCGCCCGTGGCCCGGCCCATCTCCGCGGTGATCAGCGTGTCGGTCTCGAAGCCGTCGTCACCGGGCCGTACCTCGCGGGCGTCGGCTACCAGCCGGGCCGACTTGACGAACCAGTAGGTCAGGAAGTCGGTCGCGAGTGCCCGCTCGTCGACGACCGGCTCCACCCGCTCGACCTCGTGCCCGAGCTCGGCGAGCAGCGCGGACGCGTCCTCGACGGCGGCGACCGCGTCGGGTGACGGCGTCGGGTTCAGCGCCGAGGTCACCCGTACGCCGATGCGCAGCCGCCCCGGAGCGCGGCCGGCCTCCGCCAGGTAGTGGCCGGGTGGCTGATCGGCCGGCAGGTAGGGCGCGTACGGGTCGGCGCCGGCCAGGGCGTCGAGCATCGCGGCGGTGTCACGCACCGAGCGGGACACCACCCCGTGCGTCGACAGACCGGTGCCGCCTTCGGCGTCGGCCGGACCGTGCGGGATGACGCCGCGCCCGGCCTTCAGCCCGAAAAGGCCGCAGCAGGCCGCGGGGATGCGGATCGAGCCGCCGCCGTCGTTCGCTCCGGCGACGGGCACGATCCCGGCGGCGACGGCCGCCGCCGAGCCGCCCGACGATCCTCCGGGGGTGTGCGCCGGGTTCCACGGGTTGCGCGCCGGTCCCCACAGTGCGGGCTCGGTGACTGCCTTGGAGCCGAACTCGGGGGTGTTGGTCTTGCCGAAGATGACCAGCCCGGCGTCGAGCCAGCGTTGCACGACGGTCGAGTGCTCGGTGGCGGTCCTGTCGGCGAGCGCCCGGCAGCCGGCCGACGTCGGCACGCCGGCGTAGTCCTGGCCGAGGTCCTTGAGCAGGAACGGCACCCCGGCGAACGGGCCGGCCAGTTCCTCGGTGAGCCGATGGTCGGCGATGTCGTCCATCGGCCGGACGATCGCGTTGATCTTCGGGTTGACGGCGGCGGCACGTTCGCGGGCGGCGGCGAGCAGCTCCGCCGGCTTCACCTCGCCGCTGGCCACCAGCTCCGCCATCGCCAGACCATCCAGTGACCGGTACCGCGCGAAGTCCATCGACCCTCCACCGTGACGTCGGCCGTCCGCCGTGCGCGCCCGGCCGGGCAAGTCTGCCGCGCGGCCGCCCCACCCCGGTACCCACCGCGTTCCCGTGTACTTGGGTGCGCCCGCCGCGACGATCGTGTCACTCCGGCGCGCGGAGCTCGCGTTTCGGCCAGTATCCGCGTCGCGCCGTGGTCGATGGTCGTGCCGAAGTCGGGACCTTGGTGTCTTGTGGCCGACAGCCGAAGACGGCGGGTCGGCATCACGAACAGTACTGAGAAACCTGGCGTCGGGTCACTGATCTCGGGTCTTCTGTCGACCGGGCGGGCGTCGGCCGTGGAGATCCGGAGCGCCGATTCCCTTCTGGGGGATTGTTCGAAAACAGGCTCGGCGATCTGATCGGCACAGTACGGTTCTGCCAGGCAGTGACCTGCCATCCCTGCATGCCCGGAGCAAGGCCGGGCGGTGCGAGGACGCACCTCCGCGAGATTGGACGACCACGTGGCGCTGGCGCCGTCACCGAGTGCCCAAGAACTCGGGAACGAACATTACCTCGACCTGATGAAGCGAATCCTGACCAATACGATCTACCGTGATCCGCCTATCGCGAGCCGGATGCAGCCGGGCTCGACGTTCGACGATGCTCGTCGCGCCACCGGCCAGGACTGGCCGAGTGTCGCGCACACCATGGTCGGGCGCGCCCGACTGGACAATGTGCAGGAATGTGTCGCCGCGGTGATCGCGGACGGTGTTCCAGGCGACCTGGTGGAGACGGGCGTGTGGCGCGGCGGCACGGCCATCTTCATGCGCGCGATCCTGCGCGCGTACGGAGTGCCCGACCGTCTGGTCTGGGCGGCCGACTCCTTCGAGGGAATGCCGGTCAGCGGCCCGGACAGCCATCCCAGTGACCAAAAGACCCCGCTACACCTGGCCAACAAGGTACTGGCCGTCTCGCTCGACACCGTGCGAGCCAACTTCGACGCCTATGGATTGCTCGACGACCAGGTCCGTTTTCTGCCGGGGTGGTTCCGCGACACTCTTCCCACGGCGCCGATCGAGCGGATCGCGGTGCTCAGGCTTGACGGCGACCTGTACGAGTCGACCATGGACGCCCTGGCGAACCTGTACCCGAAGGTATCGGCAGGCGGTTTTGTGATCATCGATGATTACATGATCCATGCCTGCCGCGAGGCGGTGCACGACTTCCGTACCGCACACGGCATCACCGCAACCCTGACCAAGATCGACCAGGATGCGGTGTTCTGGCGCCTCCCTGGGGCTGGATAGCTGGTCGGCGTAGCCGCCTGAGCCGATCCCGGGGCCGATCACCGGCCCGGGACCGGTTCAGGCGGTCGGGTGGGGCGGCGCGCCGGCGACCGAGCGCTGCCCGCCGGTCTCGGTGCGGTAGCCGACGGTGCAGGTGAAGCTCCGGGAGCCGGCCCGCCAGCTCTCCGGGGAGATCCGTAGCCAGTTGGTCGCTAGCGTCGGTGAGTCGTGGAAGTCCGGCCCGAAGAAGGACTTGGCGAGGTCCATGCAGCGCGGGGCCGCGAGGGCGTCGAACTGCTCGCCGGTCGGCGGCTCGTTGCTCGGCCCGGTGGGCAGCGTGATCCTGCCGACGGCGACCGCGTCGTGCGGCCGCTCGCAGGGGACAGTGCCGCGCACCTCGGCCGCGGTCTCGGCGAGACAGGCCCCGACGGGGAAGAGCAGGGACTGGTCGGCGCCGGTGACCTCACCGGACGCCGACGGCGCGGCCGTGGTCGCGGCCACCTGGACGGCCGGGCCGGTGTCGCCGGCCGCGTCGTCGTGGCCAGCCTTCGACGCGACCACCGCGTAGCCGAGGACGAGCACCGCCACGACGAGCACCACATCCAGCACCACCCCGGCCGGCCCGCGCCAGCGGGTCACGCGGGTACACCCTGATCCGCGCGGCCGAGCTCACCGGTGACCTGCCGCTGCTCGTTCGATGGCGTCGTGAAGTAGATCAGGCAGTTCGTCGAGCGGGTTCCGGCGGCCCAGCTGTCGGGTTCGATGTCCATCCAGCCGGCCCGCACGGTCGTCGAGGAGCGGAACCCGGCCCCCAGGTAGCCACGTGCGACCGCGTCGCAGCGCGGCCCCGCGAGGTCGGTGAACGCGTCCTGGCTCGGCGCGGGTGAACCGGGCGCGCCCGGCAGCGTCACCTTGCCGATCACTACCTCGGAGTGCGGCCGGTCGCAGGGGATGGTCCCGAGGAAATGATCGTGGTCGCTCGCGAGGCACGAGCCGGTCGGGTAGATCCAGGACTGGTCGGCCCCCTCGACGGCGCCGGTGAACGAGTAGAACCAGTCGACCGGATGGTTCGCCTCGTACCAGTTGTGGGACAGCCCGCAGACCAGCGAGCGATCACCGGTCGGCCAGCTCTCCCTGGACGGTTGGATCGCGCCGGCGCCGAAGGCGCCGTGCGGGTCGAGCGGGTAGCCGAGGAACGTAGTCAGCGGGGCCGTGCAGTATCGGTCGACGATCGTGTCCCACTCGTCGGGGGTCGGGTAGGCGGCGCCAGGGGCGTACTCGGCCCTGTCCATCGACGTGCGCTCGACCGCCTCGAACAGGTGTGTCTGGGTGCAGGGCACTCCATCGGCGTGGGCGACCGCCAGCTCCTGGTTCCACCGGTAGCAGCCGCCACGCCGGAAGTTCAGGTTGTCGATCAGGTTCTCGCTGGTGGGCGTGCCGGCCGGCGCCGGCGCCAGGCCGCCGGCGTTCGCCGGTGTGGCTCCCGCTGGGGCGCTGGGAAGCGCGCCGGGCGCCGCTCCGGCCGGTGCGGGCGGGTCGTCCCCGTGGTGCAGCCTCGGCAGCACCGCGAAGTACCCGAGGGAGAGCACGGCCACCAGACCGACAGAGATGCCGACGAGCCGTGCCCGCGCGCGGCGGGCCGGGGCCTCCGCGGGACTCCAGTCCCGCGGCGAGGGCGGGGTGGCCGCCGTCACCCGCCGGCGGCGGCGCGCCGGGCGGCCAGGTACGTCCGGCCCGCCATGCCGGCGCACCGCCGCGCGGGTGCGGGCCGGGGCCTCGTAGACCGACGCCGCCCTGACGAAGGACTCGTCGAGCACCAGGCCGGCGAACGGGTCGTCCGGGTCATGGCCGGCGCCGGCGCCACCCTCGAGGCCACCACTGGCCGCTGGCTGGCCAGCCGGTGTTCCGGCAGGCGTCGACTCCGGGGAAACCTCGTCCGCCACGGCTGTGTCGACCTCGCCCTTCTGTCGGATGCCGAACCCGCCGGCGGCCAGGCGGACGCGACGGCGCCCGCCGGGGCGCCGCCCATCCGGCCGCCCGGCGTGGCGGCACGCGGATTATGGCGCGCAGCATATAGCCCACTTTGCGCGGGTCGCGAGCGATGGCGGCCGGGCGATGGGTGGCGGGCGGGTCGGGCGGGATCAGGCGGCGCCGGACAGGCGGGCGCGATGCTCGGAGGGGCTCACGCCGTGGACCCGTTTGAACGCGCTGCTCAGCGCGAAGGCGGTGCTGTAGCCGACCCGCCGGGCGACGGTCTCGAGCGTCGCGTCCCGCTCGTCGCGCAGCAGGCCGGCGGCGAGGTCGAGGCGCAGCGCCGTCAGGTACGTCATCGGCGGCTCGCCGACGAGCTCGGTGAACCGGCGGGCCAGCGCCGCCCGGGAGACCCCGGTGTGGGCGGCGAGCGCCGCGACCGTCCACGGCTGGCCCGGGTTGTTGTGCAGCAGCCGCATGGCCCGCCCGACGACCGGGTCGGTGTGCGCCCGCAGCCACGAGGGCTCCCGGCCCGCCTCACCACCGTCGCGCCTCGGACGCTGGCCGGAGCCGTCGCCGGTGAACCAGGCGCGCAGCACGTCGATGAGCAGCAGGTCGAGCAGCCGGTCGAGGACCGCATCCTGGCCGGGCCGGTCCCGGGGGATCTCGGCGGCGAGCAGCGGCAGGACGGGGCTGTCCCAGCTCTCGCCCGCCAGCACGAGCAGCCGCGGCAGCGCGTCGAGCAGCCGCCGGCTCACCTCACCGGCGATCTGGTAGGTCCCGACCAGCATCACGGTCTCGCCGTCCAGCGCGTCGCCCCAGGTCCGTACCCCGAGACCCATGACGTCGTGCAGGTCGACGCCGTCGGGGGTGGTGCAGCGCTGCCCGGGGTGGATCACGACGCGCGGCGGGGTCGACGGATGGTCGGCCACCGTGTACGGGTCCGGTCCGCGCACGACCGCCACGTCGCCCGGCCCGAGCCGCGTCGGCGGCTCGGCGCCGTCGAAGGAGAACCAGGCCTCGCCGCGCCACTGCGCCACGACGGCGAGCGGTGCCCGGTCCTGGATCCGCAGCGACCAGGGCGAGGTGAGCATCGCCCGCAGCAGGAAGGCGCCGCGCGCCCGGGGACCGTCCAACAGCCCGGCGAGCGCGTCCACACCCGGCAGTCTAGATCGACTGTCCGCGTGGACGACGGCGTATGCGCCGGAGCCTCTCGGCGATGGTCACGGCCCACCCGGTCGCGGCTTCATGGAGGTGGCCCCGGCGGCCACGGTGAGTCGGCCTCCACCCGACCGCGGCCCGGGCCGGACCAACCGAACCTGAGGAGAAGCAACCGTGAATGGCACGCGGATCGGGACGTTGCTGGCGGCGACCCTGACGACAGGGCTGATGGCGGGCCTCTACTTCGCGTATGCCTGCTCGGTGATGCCGGGGCTACGCGCGACCGACGACCGCACGATGGTGGGCACGATGCAGTCCATCAACGTCGCGATCCTCAATGGCTGGTTCCTGCTGGTCTTCGTCGGCGCGCCGCTGCTCACGCTCGCCGCCGGGGCGGTGCACCTGCCGTCCGGTGGCCGGGCCGCGCTGCCGTGGGTGGCCGCGGGGCTCGCGCTCAACGTCGTCGCCTTCGGGGTCACCGCCGTGGCGAACGTCCCGCTGAACAACGCGCTGGACGCCGCCGGGCCGCTCGACCAGATCACCGACCTGGCGGCCGTCAGAGCCCACTTCGAGGGCGCCTGGATCCGTTGGAACATCGTCCGCACGATCGCGACCACCGCGGCCTTCGGCTGCCTCGGATACGCGCTGGTGCTCACGCACCGGCCGCGGTGACGACGGCGCCGAGGTCCCGATCGGTCCTTCCCGCCGTGGCCGGTCCAACTGGACCGGCCACGGCGGGAAGGTGGGGAGGGCGGGCGGTCAGGCCGGGACCGGGTTGCGGGCGTCGCCGGTCACCGAACGGGGATCGCCCGCGTCGGTGTAGTAGCTCACCAGGCAGCTGAACGACCGGCTGCCGGCCTGCCAGCTCTCCGGGTCGATCGGGAACCAGCCGATGCTCACCGTCGAGGTCTGCTGGAAGGACGGGCCGAAGAACGCCCGCGCGACCACCGCGCACTGCTGGCCGGCCCGCTCGTCGAACGCCGTGTCGGCCGGCGGTGCCGCGCCCGGGGGATCGGTGAAGTGGACATCACCGATCGCCACGTGCTGGTGCGGGGCGGAGCAGGCCACCGGCTTGGTGCCGTCGGTGCTCTTCGCCATGCAGGTGCCGACCGGGTAGACCATCGACTGGTCGGCACCCTTCGCCGATCCGGTGAACAGGTCGTTGTCGGGGTTCTCCGGGGTGGGGGCGTAGCCGCCGATGCCACAGTCGATCTTCCGGTCGCCCTGGATCCAGCCCGTCGTGGTCGGCACGATCGTGGAGACCGAGAACCGCCCGTGTGGATCCAGGGGATAGCCCAGGTACGCCTGGACGGGCTGCAGGCAGTACCGGTCATAGATGGCCGACCACTCGTCGTCGGTCAGCGGGTAGGGGGCGCTGGCCGGGAACTCACCGCTGATGTCGACCGAGTCGTCGCTGACCGACTCGAACAGGTGCGGCTCGGCGCAGGGGACGTCGTCGACCTTCGCCGAGGTGCCACCACGGTCCCAGCGGTAGCAGTGACCGCTCTTGTAGCTGCGCTGGCTGAGCTCGGGCTCGACGGTCTGGCCCGGCGACGCGGCGCCGGACGGCCCCGCGGTGGCAGCGGCCGCGTCGCTCTTGTCGTCCCCGCTGCCGCCCACGGCGGCCCCGATGGCCGCCAGCACCAGGATGAGGGCGACGGCGCCGCCCACGACGACGGCGACGATGCGCCCGCGGGTCCAGCGTGACCGCCGGGGTGGCGTCGGCGGCGCCGGCGGCCAGTACGGAGGAACCGGGGGTGCCCCCGGGCCCGGGTTCCTGTACTGGGCCCATGGGCCGCCGGGCTGGCCGGGCTGGCCGGGTGGGTTGCCGCCGGGCGCGCCGGGGACCGGGCTGCCCGCCGGCGCCGGCCAGCCGGCTGGCGCCGGCGCGCCACCCGGGGTGGCCGGGCCCGGCTGCTGGGGCCACGGGCCGCCCGCCGGGCCAGTCTGCCCGGGCCAGGGTCCCGGCGCCGGGGATGTCTCGTCGGCCACGGTTGTCTCGCTCCACCCATCGCGTCGGGCGCGCCGACCGCCGGCGGCCGGACCGGGGAGCGGGCGAGGCTGCGCCGCCGCCGCTCCGCTCGGCCCGCCGACGGTCGCGGCGCGAACTGTGGCGCGGACAATATCGGCTATTAACACCGATTCGTACGATAGGTCCCCTGTTTGACACTTTTGGAGATCCGTCGTCACTTTCGGTAATTTTGCTCTGACTCTGACTCTGGCGCGAGGAGGGCCGCGAGCACGGGACGAGGCGGCACCGTGCCCGCGGGACCGGCGGCCCGCGGCCAGCGGGCGCCGCGCGGCCCGCCAGCCGGGTGATGCTGCTCCCCGGTCTCCGAGCGCGGCTCGCCGGACGCCGTGACGTAGCTGAGCACACAGGTGATCAACCGGCTGCCGGCGCGCCAGCTCTCCGGGCGGATGGCCTGAAAGCCGATGGTCTCCGTCGGCGACAGCTGGAAGGACTGTCCCAGAGCCACGCGGGCCGCGAACACGCAGGGCGGGCTGGCCATGTCGTTCAACTCAGCACTGCTGGGCGGCCCGCCGCCGGCCGTCTCCGGCAGCCGGATGTTACCGATCGTCAGGTACTCGTGCGGCCCGGCGCAGTCGGCCACGAACAGCGACTGCGGCCTGCTCGTCAGGCAGGTCCCTATCGGGTAGATCCAGGACTGGTCCGCGCCTTTGGCCGACCCGGTGACCGCCTCGTTCTCCTGGACCCCCAGGCGCTCGAGGACGGGCACGAAGGTGTGCAGGCCGCAGCGGAGGAAGCGTCTCCCGCCGTTCCACATGTCCTCGGACGGTCTGATCGACTGCACGCGGAACCGGCCGAACGGGTCGAGCTCGTACCCCAGGTATTCCACGGCCTGCGGTCCGCAGTATTTGCCATCGATGGTGTCCCACTCCGTAGGGGAGGGGTAGGCGGCCCCATCCGGGTAGTCGATCCGGCTGAGGCGGACGGGGGTGTCGCTGGTCGACTCGAAATGATGGGGCGTCGTGCATGGCACATCGTCCGGCCCGGGCCAGTAGTAGCAGTGCCCCCGCTGGAAGGCGAGGCCGACGGCCGTCGGCAGGTCCGAGAACGTGGGCGACGCCGGGGTCAGCGGTGGGCCCGAGGGCGCGGCGGCCACCGGCTCGCCGTCGTCCCCGGCCGCGTGCACGGCGACGGCGGTGACGCCGGCCGCCGCCAGGAAGAGGCCGACGACGGCGAAGAAGACGACGGCCCCGACTTTCCGGTCGGACCAGCGGCGTGGCGGCCGGCCTGGCGGCGCCGGCGGTGTACGCCAGCCCGCGGGGCCGCCCGCGCCCGCCGCGGGCATGCCGATATCCGGACCGCCCGACGCCGACGCCGGTGCGGGCACTGGCGTCGGTGCCGATGCCGGTGCCGGCTCCGGTACGGGCCACGCGCCGGGGGAGGTCTCGTCCGTCACGGCTGTCCTGTCCCACCCTCGTGATCGGGCGCCACGCCACGTGCCGGTCGGTCGCCAGCGCCACGGTGCCCCGGCGCCGTCGTCCCGCGGCGCGCGTTGAGGCGCGCAGATTACCGGTGGTCTGCGACGGTTTGGTACGCAGTGGCCCCGCGCTCCCGGTGTCCACAGCCCCGCTCGGCTGGCCGTTGTGCCGCGCTTGACCCGGTAGCGTCCGCGGTGGAACGGCCTGGCGCCAGGCAGTTTCGTCGGAGGCGGCCCTTACGCTGATCCAGAGGCGAGGACGGGCGGCCTCCGCGGCCGGTCCGGCCCCGGTGAGGGCCGCGGCGGCGACGGCGGGGAGCCGCGGCCGTGGGTGACGGCGAGGGAGGGGCCCGGCGGTGACCATGGAGGCGGCTGCGCGCAGTCGGCCCGAGCGTGGCCAGCTCCCCGCGCGCGGCCGGTCGCCGGCGTCGGCCCCCGGCTCCGGTGAGCCGGTCCGGTGGTCGCTGCTGGACGCCGTGCTGGAGCGGATCACCTTCGCCAACGAGGAGACCGGGTACACGGTCGCCAAGGTCGACACCGGGCGCGGCGGGGACCTGGTGACCGTCGTCGGCTCGCTGCTGGGCGCGCAGCCGGGGGAGTTCCTGCGGATGCGAGGCCGGTGGGGGAGTCACCCCCAGCACGGCCGGCAGTTCCAGGTCGAGGACTACACCCAGGTCCTGCCCGCCACGGTCCAGGGCATCCGCCGCTACCTGGGCTCCGGGCTGATCAAGGGGATCGGTCCGCGGCTGGCCGAGAACATCGTCGACCACTTCGGCGTCGACGCCCTCGACGTCATCGACACCGAGCCCGAGCGGCTCATCGAGGTGCCGAAGCTCGGCCCCAAGCGGACGAAGGCGATCGCCGCCGCCTGGGAGGAACAGCGCTCGATCAAGGAGGTGATGGTCTTCCTGCAGAGCGTCGGCGTCTCCACCTCGCTCGCGGTGAAGATCTACAAGAAGTTCAAGGACGAGTCGATCGACGTCGTGCGCCGTGAGCCGTACCGGCTGGCCAGCGACGTGTGGGGGATCGGCTTCCGCACCGCGGACACGATCGCCCAGGCCGTCGGCATCCCGCACGACGCCCCCGAACGGATCAAGGCCGGCCTGCAGTACACCCTGTCCGAGTCGACGGGTAGCGGCCACTGCTACCTGCCCGAGCAGCGCCTGCTCGCCGACGCCGCGCAGATCCTCGAGGTGTCGCTGCCGGCGGTCATCGACGCGCTGGCGGAGCTGGTCACCGAGGGCGGTGTCGAGCGCGAGGAGATCCCCGGCGACGACCCGGAGGAGCCGGTGCCCGCGATCTACCTGGTGCCGTTCCACCGGGCCGAGGTGTCGCTGGCCAACCAGCTGCTGCGGCTGCTCGCGGCCGGCGACGACCGGCTGGGGGTGTTCGGATCGGTCGACTGGGACGCGGCCCGGCGCTGGCTGCGCGGCCGGACCGGCGCCGACCTCGCCCCGGCGCAGGACGAGGCGGTGCGCCTCGCGCTCACCCGGAAGGTCGCCGTGCTGACCGGCGGGCCGGGCTGCGGGAAGAGCTTCACCGTCCGCTCGATCGTCGAGATGGCGACGGCGAAGGGCGCGAAGGTCGTGCTCGCGGCGCCGACCGGCCGGGCGGCCAAGCGCCTCACCGAGCTGACCGGCCACCCGGCGGCGACCGTGCACCGGCTGCTGGAGCTGCGCCCCGGCGGCGACGCCGCCTACGACCGAGACCGCCCGCTGGACGCCGACCTGGTCGTCGTCGACGAGGCGAGCATGCTCGACCTGCTGCTCGCGAACAAGCTCGCCCGCGCGGTCGCGCCCGGCGCGCACCTGCTGCTCGTCGGCGACGTCGACCAGCTCCCGTCGGTCGGCGCCGGCCAGGTGCTGCGCGACCTGCTCGCCGTGGGCACCCCGGTGCCCCACGTCCGCCTGACCCAGGTGTTCCGCCAGGCCGCCCAGTCGGGTGTCGTCAGCAACGCGCACCGGATCAACGCCGGCGAGTTCCCCCAGGTCCAGGGCCTGCCGGATTTCTTCCTGTTCGCCTGCGACGAGGCCGAGGACGCCGCGAAGATCACAGTCGACGTGGTCGCGAACCGTATCCCCCGCCGGTTCGGCCTGGACCCGCGGGCCGACGTGCAGGTGCTCGCCCCGATGCACCGCGGCGCCGCCGGCGCGGGCGCCCTCAACGGCGCGCTGCAGGAGGCGCTCACCCCGAGCCGGCCGGGAACGCCGGAACGCCGCTTCGGCGGGCGGGTGTTCCGCGTCGGCGACAAGGTCAGCCAGATCCGCAACAACTACGACAAGGGCGCGAACGGCGTCTTCAACGGCACCCTCGGCGTCGTCACCGCCCTCGACCCGGTCGAGCAGACCCTGACGGTCCGCACCGACGAGGGCGAGACCGTCTCCTACGACTTCGCCGAGCTCGACGAGCTGACCCACGCCTACGCGCTGACCATCCATCGCTCTCAGGGCAGCGAATACCCGGCCGTCGTCGTGCCGGTCACGATGAGCGCCTGGATGATGCTGCAGCGCAACCTGCTCTACACCGCCGTCACCCGGGCCAAGAAGCTCGTCGTCCTCGTCGGTTCCAAGAAGGCCATCGGCCGCGCCGTCCACGCCGCGACCGCCGGGCGCCGCCACACCGGCCTGGCCCACCGCCTGCGCGAGGGTCGCATCGTCTCCCTCGCGCCTCCGGCACCGCCTCCGGAGCCCTCGGAGGAGTAGCCCGCCATCGACCGGCGAGCGGGCCGACGCCGGGCGGCGCATATCGGCGGGGAGCAAAAACCAGTTTCGGAACGACGGCGCCAGCCGTACTCTTTGTCCTGTCCGAAGTGAAGGCCGAGGGTTACTTCCTCTCAAGAAGATCCCACCTTCGGCCGTACTGGTTCTCGGACGTCACCGCTGGATATTGGGTGCCGAAGTGAACGGGCAGGCTTACTTCTAATCTACGGGTCGCGGGTTCGAGTCCCGCCTCGGCGGTCGCTGGCCGTCGGGTAGCTCAGAAGGCAGAGCAGTAGACAACAGCTTCCCGGACCTGGTTCTCGGCATCCTCATTCGAGGCGGTGTCGAAGTGCTTGGCTGGCGTACTTCTGGGTTCGACTCCTTGTAGCCCCACCCCTGGGGCTATGCCCTTCTGGGGGCAGACGCCGTCCGACCTGGTCCTCGACACCGTCACGCGCCACGGCGGTACCGAAGTGCAGGGTGGGGTTCCTTCCGCTGCGGACGGGGTGACGCGGGTTCGAATCCCGCCGGGACTTTCGGGTCCCGTCGTCTAGTGGACCAGGACGCCTTGGTCCTCGCCCGAATCGGTTCTCGGTACCGCCTGGCGCTTCCGCCGTGGCGTCCCAGCTGAAAGGAGGACGGTGTGGAGAACGTCGCGAAGACTGCTGCGGCGCTGGGGAGTGGCTGGCCTCATCCGTACCAGCGGCGAGAGCGCGGTCACCGCCCGAGGTGGCGCCGGCTGGTCCGTGACGTCAAGAGCGATTTCTTTCCTCGCCCCGAACAACTCCGCCACCGGGTATCATTTGTATATGGCGGCGAGGTTTCCTGAGCATCCGTGTGAGAACTGCGGCAAGCCGACCAGGAACGCGCGGTTCTGTAGCAATGGACGCCACCTGGTGAGTACATCAGGGCCAGCGAAACGAGACCCGTAAGCGCAACGCCGACGCCCTCCGCCCTCATTGCCCCGTCTGCGGTACGACCATCAAGACTAGGGGTGCGTTGCGGTGTAGTCGTGCCTGTGCCGACATTGCCCGAAAGAGGGTTCCGGATCCGTGCCGTTACTGCGGGTCGCGCGAACGGGCCGGACGCCGCACGGGCGGCCCGTACTGCTCATGGTCATGCTTCAACGAAGATCGATATCGGCGCGCCGGGGGCTTCGCTCGATGGGCCGCGGCCTGGATGGCTGGCGAGATTAGCGGCACAGGTCCTGACGGCAAGCCGGACTGGCACGTCAGAGAGGTGCTCATCGCTCAGCGTGGGCAGAGGTGTGAACAGTGCGGCTGGGCCGAGCTGAACCCAACCAGTGGACGTGTGCCACTGCACGTTGATCACATCAGCGGAGATCGGGCCCGCAACCGGCCGGAGGATCTCCGACTGCTCT
Source organism: Pseudofrankia saprophytica (assembly GCF_000235425.2). Taxonomy (NCBI): domain Bacteria; kingdom Bacillati; phylum Actinomycetota; class Actinomycetes; order Frankiales; family Frankiaceae; genus Pseudofrankia; species Pseudofrankia saprophytica. Next base: position 4,617,574 of record NZ_KI912266.1, on the reverse strand, counting down.
GCCCTAACTGCCACTCGCTGACTCCGACCTACCAGCACCTCAACAATAAGAACGTGAGTCCAATTCGCAGGAAAGCGGGAAGGCGGTATCGGGAGACGTGGCTAAGCTCGGCAAGCTGATGCGGCAGCAGCGGGGACCGTCCGGGCCGGTCATGACGATCGGCCGCACGCTGACCCATGAAGGTGCCCCGGGGTTTACGCGGGATGCAAAGGGTGAACTTTTTCTTCTCGCCGTCACGAACCTCGTCTCGGAGGACACCTTCTACGAGGCCGGCCGCGACCGGGACAGCCGTTTCGTCAGCCTGCTCTGGGAGGCCGTCGCCCAGGACGCCGCCTGGGTGGCCCGGCTCATCCCGTGGCTGCGCGACGGCGCGAACCTGCGTACCGCGTCGGTTGTCGCCGCCGCCGAGTACGCCCGGGCGCTCACGGCACTGCCCGAGGCCGCCCGCGCGGCCGCGCCGACCGTCCGCTCGGTGGTCGCCGGCGCGCTGCGGCGCGCCGACGAGCCCGGCGAGTTCGCCGCGTACTGGCTGGCTGGCCGCCGTCCCGGCCGCAACAGCCTGCCGGGCGGTGTGCAGCGTGGCGTCGCCGACGCGGCGACCCGGCTGTTCACCGAGCGCGCGGCGCTGAAGTACGACGGCCACCGGCAGGCGTTCCGCCTCGGCGACGTGGTGGAGCTCGCCCGGCCGACCCCGTCGGCTCCCTGGCAGAACGACCTGTTCCGCTACCTGCTCGACCGCCGTCACCACGACGACGCCGTCGCCACCGAGAACCTGCCGACGCTGCGCGCCCGCGCCGCGCTGGAGGCGATCCCCGCGGCGACGCGCGCCGCCGAGCTGCGGTCGTGGGGCGCGGGCGCGCCGGACCGGCTCGCCGCGGCGGGGATGACGTGGGAGGCGCTGGCCGGCTGGCTCGCCGGCCCGATGGACGCCACCGCCTGGTCGGCCATGATCCCGTCGATGGGCCTCATGGCGCAGGTCCGCAACCTGCGGAACTTCGACGAGGCCGGCGTCTCGGACGAGCTCGCCGGCAGGGTCGCGGCGCGGCTCGCCGACGCCGAGCAGGTCCGCGCGTCGCGGATGTTCCCGCTGCGGTTCCTCTCGGCGTACAAGGCGGCGCCGTCGGCTCGCTGGGCGTGGCCGCTGGAGCAGGCGGTCACCCACTCGCTGGCGAACGTCCCGGCGCTGCCGGGCCGGACGCTGGTGCTCGTCGACCAGTCCGGCTCGATGGCCGCGCCGCTGTCGGCCCGCTCCGACCTGACCCGGGCGGAGGCGGCGGCGCTGTTCGGCTTCGCGGTCGGCCTGCGCGCCGAGAAGGCGGACGTGTACGTCTACGGCGCGCAGGGCGGCTGGAACGACATGAAGCCGAAGCACCAGCGGGTGCGGCTGCCGAAGGGAGGCTCGCTACTGCCGCTCGTCGACAAGCACGGTCGGGCGGACCTGGGCGGCACGCTGACCTGGACCACCCTGCGGCACACCTACGCGGGCCACACCCGGGTAGTGATCGTGACCGACGAGCAGGCGCACGACAGCCCGGACGACCTGCCCGACGTCCCGATCATCACCTTCAACGTGGCCGGCTACCGGGCCGCTCACGTCGCGGCGGCGCCGAACCGGGTGACCGTTGGCGGCCTGAGCGACGCCGGCTTCGCGATGCTTGGTCATCTCGACACCCACCACCGCGGTGAGTGGCCGTTCTGACGGCCAGGCCCGCACCGGAGCCGGCGCGGCGGATCCGTCCGCCGCGCCGGCTCCGAGTCGTCGCAAAGGCACCCGAGGCGAGCCGGACGCACCGGCATGACCCCTCTGACCTGGATGTCTGTGCCCAGGCGACCGGATTGACCCGGTCGCTTCGCGCGGGCGGGTCAGCGGTCGATCGTGGTCATGTTGGCTTCGTCGTGGCGTTCCCCGGCGGCGGGGTCGAGGGTGTTCAGCCGCTCGATCTGGTCCGCGGTGAGTTCGACGCCGTCGGCGGCGGTGTTCTCCTCGACGCGGGTGACGCGGCGGGTGCCGGGTATGGGCGCGATGTCGTCGCCGCGGGTGAGGATCCAGGCCAGGGCGGTCTGCGCCGGGGTCGCGCCGATCTCCGCGCCGATCGCCGTGACCGTGTCGACGATGGCCAGGTTGCGCTGGAAGTTCTCGCCGGTGAAGCGCGGATTGGTCTTGCGCCAGTCGTCATCGGCGAAGTCGTCGACGGAGCGGATCCGACCGGTCAGCAGCCCGTGGCCGAGCGGCGAGTACGGCACGAACCCGATCCCGAGTTCGCGCAGCAGCGGCAGGATCTCCGCCTCCACGTCGCGGGTCCACAGTGAGTACTCCGTCTGCAACGCCGACACCGGCTGTACGGCATGTGCGCGCCGGATCGTCGTCGCGGACGCCTCGGAGAGCCCGAAGTGGCGCACCTTGCCTTCGGCGATCAGATCGGCGACCGCCTGCGCGGTCTCCTCGATGGGCGTGCTCCGGTCCACTCGATGCTGGTAGTAGAGGTCGATGTGGTCCGTGCCCAGACGTCGCAACGATCCCTCGACGGCGGCCTTCACGTTCGCCGCGCTGCTGTCGACGACACCGGGACCACCGCCGGAGTGCGAGACAAGGCCGAACTTCGTGGCGATCTTCACCTCGTCGCGGCGATTCCTGATCGCCTGTCCGACGATCTCCTCGCTGAGGAACGGTCCGTAGATCTCCGCGGTGTCGATGTGCGTCACGCCGAGATCGAGCGCGCGGTGGATGGCGCGGATCGACTCGTCGTTGTCCAGGGCGCCCTCGGAGGTGTAGGTGCCGGCCATGGTCATCGCGCCGAGGCCGATACGGGAGACCTCCAGAGTCCCGAGGTGGACGTTCTTCATCAGATTCTTCCTTCCAGTGTCGGTCGGGACCTAGGCCAGCCGTCCCGGTCCCGGTCCCGTTCCCGTTCCTGTTCCCGCTCCCGGTGCCCAGGTCAGACCTGGTCCCCCGCGGCCGCCCGAGGTCCGTCGCGGCCGGCTCCTCGGGTGGCGACACTGATGCAATCCGGCCGCGGGCGTGCGAGGAAGTCACCGCTGGCAGGTGTACTGACAGCCCACCTCTCGCCCGCGAGTTCGTGTCTAGCCTGGGCTGGTGGGTAACCAGGACGAGGTCAAGGCGTTCCTCACGTCCCGCCGCGCGAAGATCACCCCTGAGCGGGCCGGGCTGACCAGCCACGGCCGCGGTCGGCGGGTGCCGGGACTGCGGCGCAGCGAGGTCGCCGACCTGGCGGGTGTCAGCGTCGAGTACTACGCCCAGCTCGAACGCGGCAACCTCGCGGGCGCCTCTGACAGCGTGTTGGACGCGGTGGCCCGAGCTCTGCAACTCGACGACGCCGAGCGCGCTCACCTGCTCGACCTCGCCCGCGCCGCTGGCCCCGCCGCCCGCCCGCGCCGCCGGCCCGCGACCCAGCAGGTCCGGCCCAGCATCCAACGCCTGCTGGACCTCATGACCGAGATCCCGGCAATCGTGAACAACGCCCGTCTGGACACCGTGGCCGCCAACGCATTGGGCCGGGCGCTGTTCGCGCCCGTCTACACCAGCCCCGTCCGCTCGGCCGGCCAGCCGGTCAACCACGCCCGGTTCACCTTCCTCGACCCCGATGCCCACGACTTCTGGCTCGACTGGGACCGCGCCGCAGACGACAGCGTCAGTACCCTGCGCACCGAAGCCGGCCGCGACCCCCACGACAGAGACCTCATCGACCTCGTCGGAGAACTCGGCACCCGCAGCGATGCTTTCCGCGTCCGCTGGGCAACCCACGACGTCCGCCTCCACCGCACCGGACGCAAACACCTCCACCACCCCGCCGTCGGTGACCTCCACCTGAACTTCGAGGTCCTGGACCTGCCCGCCGACCCCGGCCTGACCCTCGTCGCCTTCCACGCCGACATCGGCTCGCCCAACGCCGACGCCCTGCGCCTCCTCACCAGCTGGGCAGCAACCCAAAACCTGACCGCCGCCCCCGACGTGGCCAGAAAGCCACGAGCCAGCCGCTGATCCGACTGATGAACGGCATAGAATGTCCTAGAAAATGGGTCGACGCCTCACAATTAGCGACAGTGCAAGAGAATCATTGCCGTACGAACCGGCCGTCATGTCGCCTACCTGGCCGTACGGCGCCCCATCGCGGATTTCGATATATCGGACCTGCTTGTCAGGGTCAGATGCGACTACGCAGTGTGATGGCGCGGCAGGGATTCGAACCCTGAACTCGCCGGTTAGAGGCTGTCGCCGCCGAAACTGGCTGGCCCTGGCGCCAGTGGGCTGGTTGGCTGTCGCACCGTAGGTGTCGTCGCGATGACGCCATTGGCCGGCTTCCTCTGGCATCGACGGTGGGGTGGATGGGTGGACCGGGATCAGCGGGTAGGGGGTATGGGGCCGACGGACCGCTGGTGGGGCTCGTACGCAGCTCGCGCGTCCGGAATGGTCGCCTCGGAGGTGCGGGCGCTGTTCGCGGTCGCGAGCCGTCCGGAGATCGTGTCGCTGGCGGGTGGCATGCCGGCGGTGGACGCGTTGCCGTTGGACGCGGTCGCGTCGACGGTGGCGGATCTGGTGATGAGCCGGGGTCCGGTGGCGTTGCAGTACGGCTCCGCACAGGGTGATCCGGAGCTGCGGGCGCGGATCTGTGACGTGATGGCGATGGAGGGCATCACGGACGCGCATCCGGACAACGTGGTGGTGACGGTTGGTTCGCAGCAGGCACTCGATCTGCTCACCAGGGTGTTCGTCGATCCCGGCGACGTGGTGTTGACCGAGGGGCCCACCTACGTCACGGCGATCAACACGTTTGCCGCCTACCAGGCGCGGGTCGTGCATGTCTCGATGGACGGCGACGGGTTGGTGCCTGAGGCGCTGCGCGAGACGCTGAGCAGGCTGGCGGCCGAGGGCGCGCGGGTGAAGCTGCTCTACACCGTTCCCACGTTCCAGAATCCGGCGGGGATCACCCTGACGGCGGCGCGGCGCGCGGAGACGCTGGAGATCTGCCGGCGGGCGGGGGTGCTCGTGGTGGAAGACAACCCGTATGGCCTGCTGTCGTTCACGGGTGAACCGGTGCGGGCGATGCGGGCGGACGCTCCGGATGACGTGGTCTATCTGGGTTCGTTCTCCAAGACGCTGGCGCCGGGCCTGCGGGTGGGTTGGGCGCTCGCGCCCCAGCCGGTGGCGGCGCGGCTTGTGCTCGCGGCGGAGTCGGCGATCCTGTCGCATTCGATGTTCACCCAGCTCGCCGTCGAGCGGTACCTGGCGACGCAGCCATGGCCGGAACAGATCAAGGCGTTCCGGGAGATGTACCGGGACCGCCGCGACGCCATGTTGAAGACCCTTGCCGAGACGATGCCGGCCGGCACGACCTGGACGCGGCCCGAGGGTGGGTTCTTTGTCTGGTTGACGCTGCCGGACGGTGTCGATGCGAAGGCGATGCTCCCGCGGGCGATCGCGGCCAGGGTCGCATATGTACCCGGCACCGGTTTCTACGCCGATGGATTGGGCCGCAACGCTATGCGGCTGTCCTACTGCTACCCGCCGCCTGAACGTATCCAGGATGGCGTGAGACGCCTCGCCGGTGTGCTGCAGGCGGAGATCAGCCTGCGGCGCGCGTTCGCGCACGATCCCGCCGCCGACCCTTCCAGCCAGTGAAGGACGTGACCGTGACCGATCTGGGCCGTGTGCTTGTCCTCGCCGGGGGTCTCTCGCCGGAGCGGGAGGTGTCACTACGCTCCGGACGCAGGTTGTGTGATGCGCTGGAACGCATCGCCGTCGACGTCGAGATGCGGGATGTCGACGGCTCGACGCTTCCCGCACTCGCCGCGGACCCGCCCGCTGTCGTGATCCCCGTCCTGCATGGCTCATCGGGCGAGGACGGCACGATCCGCGAGGTGCTCGACCTGTACGGCCTGCCGTATGTGGGTGCGACGCCGGTCGCCTGCCGGGCGGCGTTCGACAAGGCGACCGCGAAGGCGACGGTCGGCGCGGCCGGCATCGCGACGCCGCCAGCGGTGACACTGCCCCGAGAGGCGTTCCACGACCTCGGGGCCGCGGCACTGATCGACCGGATCGTGGCTCGGCTCGGCCTGCCGCTGGTCGTGAAGCCTCGCGCGGGTGGTTCGGCTTTCGGCGTCGGCTTCGTCGAGGAGGCGGGCCAGCTCGCGGAGGCGCTGATGACCTGTTTCGGCTACCACGACTGGGCACTGATCGAACGCGCCGTGCCCGGTGTCGAGATCGCTGTCAGTGTCCTCGACACCGGCGACGGCCCGGTGGCGCTGCCGGCTGTCGAGATCCAACCGATCACCGGCGTCTATGACTACGCCGCCCGCTACACCTCCGGCGCGACCGCCTTCCACATCCCGGCGCGTCTCGGTGAGGACGTGCTGCGCGCCGCCGCGGCGACCGCGGTCACGGCCCACTGCGTCCTGGGCCTGCGCGACCTGTCCCGCACCGACCTCATCGTCGATGCCAACGGCACCCCCCAGTTCCTGGAGGTCAACGTCGCCCCTGGCATGACCGACACGAGCACCTGGCCGATGGCCCTGCACGCCGCCGGCCTCGACCTCGCGGTCGTCTGCCGCGAGCTGGCCGCGGCGGCATTCCGCCGCGCCACCCGTTAACCGGTTTCCGCGTCCGATCGTCGGTCTGGCCGACCGAGCATGATTCATGACCGAATGTGCAGAGACGGACACGGTTGGGAACCTATAGACATCTTATTCATGAGTGAGACCCCTGGAACAGGCACAGGTGAGGCCGCGGGCGAGTCCGGCCGCGACCACGACGCGACCGTTCGGCGGTCCTTCGGCCAGCAGACCCGGCTGTTCACCGGCGAAACCGCGGTCTTCGCCGCTCCCCAGGCGGCGCCACCGCCGCCGTGGCTCGGCCCGCTGCACCCGGACATGATCGTCCTCGATCTGGCCTGCGGCGCGGGCCATCTCGCCGAGCAGGTCGCCCCGCACGTACGGCAGGTCGTCGGCATCGATCTGACCGGCACACTGCTGGGCCTCGCGGCCGAGCGCCTGGCCGCCGCGGGCATCACCAACGTCCTGTTGCAGGAGGGCAACGCCAGCGCGCTGCCGTTCCTGGACGGCTCCTTCGACCTGGTCCTGTCCCGGTCGGCGCTGCACCACTTCCCGCGGCCTGGTGACCCGGTCGCCGAGATGGTCCGGGTGTGCCGCCCGGGCGGGGTCGTGGCGGTCTCCGACATGGTCGCGCCGGGCCCCGAGCTGCGCGGCCCGTTCGACGAGCTGCACCGCAAGATGGACCCGTCCCATGCCGCCGCGCTGCTCTACCCGGAGCTGGCCGAGCTGCTGCGGTCGGAGCTTGGCGAGCTGGACCACGACGAGCTGGCAGCCCCTGGCCGCCTGCCCCTCGAACGGATCCTCACCGACGTGGCCGACCGGGACGCCGTCTACGCCGACCTGCGCGCCGAGCTCGCCGGCGGCCCGCCGACCGGCTTCGACCCGTCCCTCGCGGACGGCCAGATCCTGGTCTCGTTCACGACCGCCGCGGTCCGGGCGACCAAGGCGGCGTAGCGGGCACCCGGCCGACCCTGCCCGCACCTCGCGCAGCCGGGGACAACACGTCTGCACGGCCTCGCCGCCGGCTTTCCGTAACAGATGGCGGCGAAGCAGCGACCAATGCGAACCGAACCGGGCCGTCGGGCGTCCAATCCGGGGACGACAGGAGGTGCTCGCGTGATCCGGCGCCGGGTCGGGACGTTTCTGATCCGTGGACTACTGGTATTGCTGGTCGCCCTGCCGGGGTTGGGCGCGACGACGGCGCTCGCCGCAACCAGCGGCTGCGCGCTGGTGGGGGAGGACTGTGGGGACATCGTCTGCGAGCCGTGCCTGGTGCAAACCGTGGTCCATCTTGAGGAGTTCATCCAGCCGGGCGATGACCCGGACGAACTGAGGGTGTGCGACGAGGAGTGCCGACCGGTCTACCACTGGCCGACGGCTCGGAGCCTCCCTCGGACGGAATCCCCCGGGCTGGACCAGAAATCGGACCCCTATACGGTCTCACCGTCCGTCTTCCTGGGAGAGCTAGGCCAGGCGAGACGGTTCCAGCTTGTGCGCGCGGGCGTCGTCATTCGCGAGTCACGACCGGCTGAGATCGTGGTTGGCACCCCGGAGGGGAAACAGCACGACTGCTGTAGCTGTCCGGTTCTGGAGGTATTCCTGGACCGCTCTGGGGCGACCACCTGGCGGAGTCACTGGTAGCGGAGTCGCTGGTGGTCGAAAGGGTCTGGGCTAGGCGGTCGGCGGCGGTCGGTCGGTGTCCAGGGCGAGGGCGTGCTCGATGCGCCGCAGCCGGGCGTCGATCGTGCGGAGCAGTCCTTCGACGCCCTCGCCGCGGGGATCCTCCGGGACCGCGAGCGGGGAGGAACCGTCCGCTGCCCGGAAGTCGAGGTCGCCGATGCCCGGGTCGGCCAGTCAGTCCTCGCCGGAGAACCGTTCCCAGGCCGCTTGCTTGGACACGCCGAGCGCCGCTCCGATCCGGGTCCAGCTGATGCCCCGGCGGCGCAGGACGTCGACGTAGTCGTGGACGGCGGCATCGGCGTGGGCCACGACCGCCTGGACCTTGGCCAGGCCGACCAGCAGGTCCTCGTCCGAACGCTCGTCCCACGCGCCGAACGCGGGCGCGGGCTCCTCGGCGATGATCGTGTTGCACAGGTCCACGCACTCGTTGCAGATGTAGACACCCGGGCCGGCCACCAGCTTCGTCACCACGGCCTTGTCCTTGCCGCAGAACGAGCAGCACAACTTCTCCAGCCGGCCCTCGCCTGGCACCGGGTTTCGAGTGATCGTCATGGCGTCAAGCTAACCCTGACGATTGGGTAGCGTCAAGGTTGCCCTGACGCGGTCGAGTTGCCGACGCGTCGCGAGGGACTCGTGATCGCGAACCGGGTGCGCCCGCCGGCGTCAGGAGCCGACGGTGAGGAGGGTCTTGCCTACGGTGGCGCGGGCGGCGATGGCCGCGTGCGCGGCCGAGGCCTCCTCCAGGGGGAAGCGCTGGCCGATCAGTGGGCGCAGGCGCCCGGCGGCGGCCGCGGCGAGTGCCGACCGCAGGTGTCGGTGGATGTCCCGCGGGCCCGGCCGGCTCCGGATGACCGTGATGCCCCGCGCCGCGGCCTCCTCGTCGGTGACGCCGGCCCAGGATCCGCTGGTCAGGCCGTAGGACAGCGCCCGGCCGCCGGGAACGAGCAGGCCGACGGCGGCGCGGCCGACCTCGCCGCCGACGCCGTCGAGGACGACGTCGACGCCACCGGTCTCGGCGCGGACCTGGTCCGGCCAGGCCGGGTCGAGGTAGTCGACGCGGACCTGGGCGCCGAGCTCACGGGCGAGTGTCACCTTGCGGGCGCCGCCGGCCGCGGCGACGACGGTGCCGCCGGCGGCGCGGACGAGCTGGACGAGCATGGAGCCGACCCCGCCGGCGGCTCCGTCGACGAGGACCCGGTCGCCGGGCGCGACCGCGGTCGCCTCCACCAGCCAGGTCGCGGTACGGCCGTCGGCGAGTACGGCGGTCGCGGCCTCGACGCCGAGACCTTCGGGCACCTCGGCCAGGTTGTCGACGGCGACGGCGACGCGCTCGGCGTAGCCGCCGGAGCCGCCCGTGCCGGCGACCACCCGCAGGCCCTTGAGCGCGGGGTCGACCTCCGGGCCGAGCGCGGTCACGACGCCGCCGACGCCGTTGCCCGGAATGATCGGCGGGGTGACCGGGAACGGGCCGGGGGCGTTGCCCGACCGGATGAGCGTGTCCAGGAAGGTCACGTTCACCGCCTCGACCTCGATGACGACCTCGCGGGGGCCGGCGACGGGCTCTGGCGCGGTCCCGGCGACTAGGACCTCCGGACCGCCGAACCTGGTCAGGTACACCACCCGCATGCCGTGCTCCTCCGCTCGCGCCCGCCGTGGGTCCTGCCTAGTCCACAACCTCAAGGGGGGACGAGGTCAATCCCGCTGGACGGAATTGTCGGTGGTGTCCGTGACAATCCGCGGCGGGGGCAGGGGTGGTCACGGCTCGGAGGTGCGGCGATGGCGTTCGACGTGGAGCTCGCGGAACGGGTCAGGGACGTGCTGGGGCCACGGCCGGGGCTGTCGGAGAAGCGGATGTTCAGCGGGCTCGCGTTCCTGCTCGAAGGGAACATGATCTGCGCGGTGACGAGCAGGGGGCTGATGCTGCGGGTCGGGCCGGACGCCTACCCGGCCGCGCTGATCCAGGAAGGCGTCGGGCCGTTCGAGATGCGCGGCCGGGCGATGACCGGCTGGGTGCTCGTCGACCCGGACGCCCTCGCCGACACCGACGCCCTCATCGAATGGGTCGACCTGGGCGTCCGTTTCACCGCCACCCTGCCCGCCGGCGGCAGCAAAGCGAGATAGCCCCACCGTGCCGTGTGGGATCGCCGCCGTTCGGCGGTGAGTGACCGTGCGGCGCCGAGGCACGCCTCCGAGCGCGACGTGGCCCCGCGGGAGTGGCCGCTGGTGGGTTGTTGGCGTTCCAGCGATGGGTGACCGTGCGGCGCGGAGGCGCGCCTGCGCGGAGGTCGCCGCAGCGCACGTGAGCGGAGGAGGACACGGCGCGGAGGTCCCTTGGGAGCGAAGCGAGCAAGGGGCCGTAGCGCCGTGCCCGGACGGAGCGAACCAGAAACTCAGCCGACGCGATCCGCGGGGCCGGACTTCACCGCCTCGACGAGCTGGCCGAGCTGGGAGTCGCTGAGCTTGCCGCAGCTGGCCAGGTCCGCCTCGCTGATCATGCCGACGAGGCGGCGGTTGTCGATGACCGGCATCCGCCTGATGCGGTGCTCGCTCATGCTCTGCAGTACCTCGTCGACGCCGGCACTGGCGTCGACGTAGAACGGCTTGCCCTGCGCGAGCTGGCTCGCGGGTGTCGTCGCCGGGTCGCCGCCGGCCGCGAGGCAGCGCACGACGATGTCGCGGTCGGTGATGATCCCCTGCAGTCGATCGTCCTCGCCGCAGATCGGCAGCGCGCCGACGCCCAGTTCGCGCATCTTGCGGGCGGCGTCGAGCAACGTCTGGCTCGAGCCGATGCAGGTGGCGTCCTGGTGCATGATCTCGCGTGCGGTCGTCGTCATCACGGTCCTCTCGTTGACGCGTGGCCGGCGTGGACGCGGGCACCGTTTCCAGCCGCGCCGCCCGCGCGGGCCCATGCGGGTGGCCGCCCGGCGCGGGCGCCGTTGGCCGCGCCCGAGGTCGCCGGGAGTGCCGGTCGACCGGCCGGCCGCCGTCGCCGGACGCCGGGGGACCCGTGCGCCTGGCCGGGTCGTCCGAGGACGACCGTGGCGAGCCGGCTGGCCGCCAACGGCATACCCGCCCGCCCCGCTCACAAGCCCCGCCACGCCGGGGCCGTTGATCGTCTCGGCCTCCACGGCGGTCCCCATCGGCCCACGACGCGTCCCTCGCCGCCACCACCGGCCGGTGGGAAGCCGGCTGGGTGGCGAGCGGGTCACTCCGTGCGCAGACCATCCGGGCGCATGAGGCGCAGGAGCACGGGCAGGCTCGCCGCCGTCGTGCCGAGGACGACGACAGCGGTCGCCACCGAGACGGTCGCGATGTTCGCCCAGTCGAAGCTCGGCGGCAGGCCGACCATTCGCAGCAGCGCGGCACCGAGCCCCATCCCCAGGCCGACCGCGAGCGTCACCCCGAGCACCATCGGCAGCCCAGCCTGCCAGAGGACCGACGCCGCCAGGGTGCGCCGCCGGGCGCCGAAGGCCACCAGCACCGCCAGCACCCGGCGCCGCTCCCGCAGCTGCTCGACCATGGTCACCAGCAGGCTCGCGCCGACCATGGCGAGCACCGCGACGATCCCGACATACATCGACATCCGGATCTGGCCGAAGACCGGGTCGACGACCGTGCGCTCGAATGCCAGGACATTCGCCAGCGGGTCGACCCGGGCGGCGGCCACCGCGACCTGGTCGTAGGCATCCGTCTCGTCACGGTCGACGTCGAGATAGCCGGTGGGGCGCAGCGTGTCGAGGAGCTCCGGGCCGACGGCGCCCGGGGTGGCCAGCACGACGGCGCGGATCGGCGCGTCCGGACGCGTGGCGACGACGCCGGACCCGGCGGGGATCGTCCAGGCGCTGCCAGCGCCGGCCACGTCGGGGCTCACGATCATCCGGGTTCCGGGGCCGGGCAGCGCGCTGGACGCCCCCGACACGAGCGCGCCGACCGTCTGGCCCGTGAGCTGTTCGGGGCTGATCACGACGGGCGGACCTGCGCCGCCTCCGCCGGTGGAGGCGTCCGGCGCCGCGAGGAAGGCATCGCCGTCGGCGCAGTCGGGCAGGACGGCGAACCGTCTCAACGACGCGCAGTCGGCGACCGCCAGGCTCGCGGACAGCTGGCCGTTGGCCTGGTCGCCGCCGATAGGGTCGACTGTCATCATCCAGCCCTCGGCCGACACCCACACCTGGCGCGCCGCGGGCACGGCCGCCAGCGCCAGCCCCAGGTCGGTGACGGTCGAGCCGGGCGAGCCGGCGTAGACCATCAGCCGGGCCATGTCCGTGCGCCTGCCGTCAGGACCGATGCTGACGTTGCGGGTGAACCGGTCCTGGGCGACGGAGAAGACCATCTGCAGCGCGATGGCGCCGGTGACGGCGACCGCCACCGCCGCGACCGCCCGCACGGTCGTCGCGCTGTCCAGCTGCAGCCGGCGCACCGCCAGCTGCCAGGCCAGCGGGCCGGGGCCAAGCCGGCGAACGACCGCGTCGAGCACCCACGGCAGCAGCACGGTCACCCCGACCAGGACCAGCACGACGCCGGCGGCGAGCTGGGCCTGTTTCCCCCGGTCGAAGACCTCCTCGCCGCCCGCGTGCAGGGGCAGCAGCAGGGCGATGCCGACCGCGGGCATCGCGAGGCGCCACCACAGCCGCCGCCGCGTCGTCGGGGCGAGGCGCACCACGCCGAGCGGCTCGATCACCACCCGGCGCAGCGAGAACAGGGTGATCGCCACCGCGCTGGCCGGCACCGCGACGAGGACCAGCGCGGCGAGCGCCAGGCTCGGCCGGATGTCGCCCGCGAACACGCCGTTGCCGAACAGGGTGACGCGCTGCGCCAGCGGGCGCCCGGCGAGGAACAGCGCGGCGCCGGCGACACAGCCCGCGAGCGCGCCGGCCAGAGCCCCACCGGCCGCGATCCGCCGCGCCATTCCCGGGTCGGCGCCGACGAGCCGGACCGCCGCCAGCTGCCGGTCGCGCGCCTGCGATCCGAACCGCACGGCGGCCGCGGTGAACGCGCCGATCGGCAGCAGCAGCACGGCGACGATCACGATGATGAGCATCGTCAGGACGCCCGGCACCGACGCACCCCGCTGAGGGCGGCCGAAGTGGTCGATCCGGAACTCCTGGCCGTTGCCCGGCGCGCCGCCCGGCCGCCGGTCCCGAGGCTCCCCGATGTAGACGTACAGCTCGTGGGGACCGGCGAGCCCCGCCGCATCGATCACGCCGACCCGCTCGAAGGGCAGCCGTGCGGCCAGGAGCGCGCCACGCGGCGCGTCGAGCAGCCGGGCGAGCGCGGGGGACACCACCATCTGACCCGGGCCGGGCAGGGCGGACAGACCCGGTGGAACTGGCGGGTGCGCCCCGTCCGGCCGCACCACCAGCCCGGCGACCTCCTGGCCGTGGGTTCTGGTCTCGTACGGCTGGGCCACGACGGTGGTGTCTCCGGGGACGACCGGTCCGCCGACGAGGTAGGACGACGCGTCGCGGTCGGCGCGCCGGTCGTCGCGGGCGCCGAGGATCGCGGGCGTGGACGCGGCGACCAGCAGCAGCGCGACACCGAGTCCGACGCCCACGCCCGTCATCGCGGTGCGCAGCCACGCCGACGGGCCGCCGGCCAGGGTGAGGCGCGCCCCGAGCAGTAACTGGACGAACCACGCGCGCGCCCTCGTCCCTGCGGCCGGGGCCGCGTTGGTGGCGGTCACGGCGGGGGCGCTCATCCGGTCAGCGACCTGGTCCGGCCGTCGCGGACGACGACCTCCCGGTCGGAGTACGCCGCGACCCGGGCCTCATGGGTGACGAGCACGACCGCCGCGGCCGCCTCCCGGGCCGCCTGGGTGAGCAGGCGCATCACCTCCTCGCCGCTGAGCGAGTCCAGCGCCCCGGTCGGCTCGTCCGCGAAGATCACCCTGGGCTCGGTGGCGAGGGCCCGGGCGACGGCGACCCGCTGGCCCTGGCCACCGGACACCTCGCCGGGCCGCTTGCCGGCGACGTCGTCGACGCCGAGCCGCGCCAGCTGGGCGTGCGCGCGCTCGCGGGCCGTGCGGCGGCTGACACCGCCGAGACGCAGCGGCAGCGCGACGTTCTCGGCGCAGGTCAGCTCGGGGACGAGCTGGCCGAACTGGAACACGAAGCCGAACTCGCCGCGGCGCAGTGCGCTGCGGCCGGCCTCCGACATCGCCGACAGCCGCCGCGTCCCGTAGTAGACCTCGCCCGCGTCGGGGCCGATGATGCCGGCCAGGCAGTGCAGCAGCGTCGACTTGCCCGAGCCGCTCGGGCCCATCAGCGCGACGATCTCACCGGCGTCGACACGCAGACTCGCCCCGTCGAGCGCAGTCGTGGTCCCGAACCGCTTGCGCAGCTCGACGGCGGCCAGCAGCGCACCGGGCGGCCCGGCGTCGCCCGCCGGCGCGGCCAGGCCGACGCCCGCCGACGCCGGGGCCGCCGTGCCGGCCGATACCGGGTCTGCCGTGCCGCCCGGCGAAGGAACCGCTGTCAGGGCGGCCTCGGTTCGGTCCCGGGCGGTCATGGCCTCGTCTCCGCGGCCTCGGTGATCCCGATCGCGGTCCCGGTCGGGGTCGCGATCGTGGCCGCGAGCGCGTCCAGCCGGGCGGCGGCCAGCTCGAGGAAGCGCAGATCGGCCTCCAGGTGGAACAGCGCGTGGTCGCAGACCAGCTGGTCCGCGAGGTCGCCACCGGTCTTGCGGCGGGTGAGCGCGCGCATCACCGTCAGGTGCTCGGCGCGCTGCCGGTCGAGGATGTCGGCGGCGCCGCGCCCGGTGAGCAGGGCGATGACGAGCTTGGTGTACAGCGCGCTGTGCAGGTACACGTCCGGCCGTTCCGGCTGTGCGAGCCAGCCCTCGACGTCGGTGACGCCCGCCTCGGTGATCGCGTAGCGCTTGCGGTCGGGTCCGTCGCCGGGCGTCACGCCGTCGACCTCGACGAGGCCGTTCTTCAGCAGCCGCGACAGCGTCGCGTACACCTGCCCGTAGTGCAGCGGCCGATCGTGCCCGAACCGTTCGTCGTAGCTGCGCTTGAGGTCATACCCGTGGCGCGGCCCGGCTTCCAACAGCCCGAGCAGCGTGTGTCCGATCGACATGCGCGGGACTATACATGGTGCGTATACATGCCATGTATACCGGCTGCGGTCCGCGGTCCGCGGGCTGTGAGCCGGGGTGCGGGAGTTAGGGGAGAGTGAGGATCCGAGGACCCTCGTCGGTGATGGCGACGGTGTGCTCGACGTGGGCGGCGCGGCTGCCGTCGGTGGTGCGCAGCGCCCAGCCGTCCGGGTCGGTGCGGTAACGGTCGCGGCCGCCGGCAACCAGCATCGGCTCGATCGCGAGCACCAGGCCGGTGCGCAGCGGGAAGCCGCGGCCTGGCGGCCCATCGTTCGCGACGTGCGGGTCCTCGTGCATCCGCCGGCCGATGCCGTGCCCGCCGAACCCTTCGGGGATGCCGTAGCGCTCCCGCCGACAGACCCGGCCGACCGCGTGCGAGATGTCGCCGAGCCGTCCACCCGGGCGCGCGGCGGCGATGCCGGCGGCGAGCGCCTCCTCTGCGGCCGCGATCAGGCGCAGGTCCGCCGGGCGCGCGGTGCCGACGACGAAGCTGGTCGCGGCGTCACCGGTCCAGCCGGCCAGCTCGGCGCCGCAGTCGATGCTCACCAGGTCGCCGTCGCGCAGTCGGTAGTCGTCCGGGACGCCGTGCACGATCACGTCGTTGACGGACGCGCAGATCACCGCCGGGAACGGGGTGGGGGCGAACGAGGGCTGGTAGCCCTGGAACGTGGAGGTCGCGCCCGCGTCGGCGAGCACCCGCGCCGCGACCTGGTCCAGCTCCACCAGGCTGGCGCCGACGTGCGCCGCCGCCCGGACCGCCGCGAGCGCCCGGCCGACCACCTGCCCGGCCGCTCGCATCGCCGTGATCGCCGCGGGCGACTTCAGCTCGACCATGCCATCTCCTCCATCCGGGCCGCGTCGTGTCGCGCCGCGTCGTGTCGCCCGTTCGTCCTGTTCGACCGGTCCGGGGCTTGGCCCGATCTCGCCACTATGTGGTCCCGATCCGTGTGACGGCCCGGTCAACTACGGCAATAACTATACCGGTATAACTATCACGGGACTAGGATGCTGAACATGGTGCGGACACCGCTGACCAGCCATGAGCGCGCGCGGGGCGAACGGCTCGGGGCGCTGCTGCGGGCCGCCCGCGGTGAGCGCAGCATGGTGCGCGTCGCCGAGCTCGCCGGCGTGTCGGCCGAGACCATCCGGAAGATCGAGTCCGGCCGGATCCCGACCCCCGCGTTCTTCACCGTCGCCGCGCTCGCCACCGTTCTCGGCATCTCGCTCGACGAGATCGCCGCGGCCTGCGCCAGCCCCGGCGGCGTCGCCGACGCCCTCGACTACGTCGCCAGCCGCATGTCGGCCTGATCCCGACAACCCGTCCCGGTCGCGGGGTCAGACGGCGGCCGACGCGGCGGGCCGAGGCCGTGAGGCGGCGTGGCGTGGCGTGGCGGCCGGCGTTCGGCGCTGTCCGCTGTCCGGCTAGCGACGTTCTGGCGCCGCCGTGGCTGTGGAGCCTAGGCTTCGCGCATGCAGATCTTCGACGATCTGGAAGTAGAGCTGGACAACCTCGACCGGATCCTCGGCGGCCTCGACGAGGCGTCCTGGACGGCGCCCTCGGCGGCGGCCGGCTGGAGCGTCGCCGACGTCGTGCTCCACCTGGCGCAGACCGACGAGACGGTGGTCGAGACCATCGCCGCCGGCCCGGCCGGCGCCCTCGGGTCCGTCGGCGGGGTGGACGAGACCACCTCGGTCGACGAGGCGATGGACGCCTGGGTGAGCCGTGAGCGCGAGGATCCCGCCCGGGTGTACGCCCGCTGGCAGGCGGCGAGGACCGCCGCCCTTGAGGCGCTGCGCCGGGCCGACCCGGACAGGCCGGTCACCTGGGTGGCGGCGCCGCTGCGACCCGCGGCGCTCGCCACCACCCGGCTCGCCGAGCACTGGGCGCACGGCCTGGACATCGTCGAGCCGCTCGCGATCCCGTTCCCGGACACCGACCGGCTCCGCCACGTCGCCTGGCTCGCGCACCGCACCCTGCCATACGCGTTCGCCGTCGCCGGCGAGCAGGCACCGACGGTTCGCTGCGAGCTGATCGCCCCGGACGGCGTCACCGTCTGGGAGTACGGACCGGCCGGCGCCGACCTGGTGATCAGTGGTCCCGCAGGGGCCTTCTGCCGCGTCGCCGCCCGTCGTCTCGCGCCCGAGGCCTCGGGACTGGCCACCTCCGGCCCCGACGCCGCCAAAACCCTCGCCCTGCTGCGTACCTACGCGCTCTGACTGACCCGGCGGCCGCCGATCGTGGTCGATGGTCGCCTCCCAGGACGCGACCATCGACCACGATCGGCTCGCTGGTCGCGAATCGTGGCTGATGAGGGTGTTCAGGGACGCGACCATCGACCACGGTTCGCTGCGTGAAGGCCGGTGGGGATCGAGCGCGCGCGGTAGATGGGATCTTGGCGGATCGCGGCGCGCGGCCGGTGGCCCGGTGGCTCGGTGGCGTGCCGCGCAGCGTTGTCCACGCCGTTGACAGCCCGCAGACTCCGGAAAAAGATCTTGACGGCTTGGTTCGGAAGTCGGGTCGTGGCGGCGGCAAGGGCGACATCGTGGAATTCGACGCCATGGATATCGACTACGGAGGGTAACCGATCGGGCGGGGCGCGTGGGCGGGTGCGCGACGCAGCGCATCCGGGCGAGTGACCTGGTAGATGCCACGGGGTGGGACGTGTCATCGCCGCCTCAAGTCACCGCGAAACGTACCCTCGAGATCTACCTGGCCGTTACCGTGTCGACACATGGAGCTGGAGTACCAGCGGCTGTACCTGCCGCCGTGGACGGACCGGCGGACGGCGCAGACGGTTCTGACCATGCATGCCGAGTTCGGAGGCTGGGAGCTCGAGCGGCTGCGGCTGCTTCCCGACGGCTCGCGGCGCGTGGTGCTGCGCCGCCGCCGCCGGCCCGGCAGCCTGCCCGGCTACCTCCCGACCTGACCTCGGGACCGACCTCGCCCGAGGCGCCCGAGGCGGATCGGCCCGGTGCCCGGCCGATGCCGGCTGGCCTATGGCACGTAGGCGAGCGTGAACGCGAGGGTGGCGTAGACCGTCATCACGGTGGCCGAGATCGCCAGGGCGAATGGCCAGACGGTGCGGCGCCCGAGCGCGAGCGCCGCGACCAGGACGAACGGGAACGCGCCGAACACGTACCGCTCCGAGGAGTCCAGGTTCGAGCCGGTGAACACGGTGAGCAGCACCAGCCCGCACCACACCGGATAGCTCGCCGGCAGCAGCCGGGCCATCAGCACCAGCGCGACCAGCGCGAGCAGCAGCCACGGCACGTGCAACCCCGTGCCGACCTCGCCGTGCAGCGTGCCCTGCGCCGCGTCCCACAGCACCGACAGCGGGTTGCCGGCGGCGCCGTGGCGGGCGGCGTCGCGCTGCATGGTCAGCGGCGCGAGGCCGTCGTGGTACGTCGTCGCCGACCAGGCCACGTAGATCCCGGCACCGGCCGCCGGGGCGACGACCGCGGCGAACCTCGGCAGCCACCAGCGCGGCGACGCCGAGCGCGGCCCGCGGGCCGCCTCGATCAGCATCGGCGCGACCAGCAGCAGGCCCAGCGGCCGGCACAGCCCGCCGAGGAGCCCGGCGAGCGCGGCGAGCCAGAACCGCCCGGACCGCGCGGCGAGGAACGCCCCGACCGCGAGCACCATCGCCAGGGCCTCGGCATAGCCCATCGCCAGCACGAACGCGGGCGGGGCCAGCGCCGACAGCCAGATCACCCGGCGGATCGCCGGGTCCGGGAACCCCTCGGCCCGGGCCAGCCGGGCGAGCAGGACGGTGAGCGCGAACGCCAGCGCGTTGACGACCACCAGCAGCACCGCGCCCTCGTGGCCGGAGAGCCCGGGCAGCGTGCACAGGGCGCGCACCAGCATCGGCAGCAGCGGGAAGAACCGGCGGCTCTCCTCGCCGGCGCCGCCGTAGCCGTGGGTGGCGATGCTCTCGTACCAGCCGGCGTCCCAGCCGAGCAGGCCGGAGTGGTCGAGCCGGCCGCCGTTGTCCGAGACCGAACCGGCCAGGAAGTGGACCAGGCCGAGCGCCGCGGCGACGACGACCCGGCCGGCCACCCAGGCGACGGCCGCCTCGGGTATGTACCAGCGGGAGAGCCGGCCGCCGCGGGCGACGTCGGGGGCGACGCCGTCGGACAGGCCGAACCGGTGCCGGGCCGCGGTGCCGCCGCGGGCGGTCGCCGGGTCCGCGAGCACGACCAGCATGTTGTCGATCTCGTCGGTGTAGCGGCCGGACCGCTCGCCCTCCCGGCGCGTCGCGCGGTGCGCACCGGAGGTCCGTCGCTCCACCGGCCGCGCCGCCGCGGCCGCGTACGGCTCGAACCGGGGACCGGCCACGGCGCCAGCCTCGCCCAAGCTCGGGACGGTGGCGTCCTCGTCCTCGTCGTCGTCGTCCGTGGTCGCGGACCCAGCGGGCGGCCGCGACATGGCCGCCCGCCCGCCGTCCGGCGTGTCGGTCATGACGGAGGCGGAAGGAACCGTACGAGCTGGTAGTTCTCGTACACCTCCGACGGCTTGCCCTGCTCCATCTCCAGGCTGGCCTTCGGCCGCTTGTTCTGGATCTCGGTCTGGATCTGCAGGCAGAGCGTCTCGTAGGTTCGGTAGCCGCCGGAGTCCGCCATGAAGATCGTGTGGCCGCCGGCCTCCGCCAGGGCGCGCTGCGCGAGCTTGACGCCGTCGGCGGCCTGGTTGCGCTCCTCGTAGTCGACCCAGTTGACCCGGTCCGGCGGCCCCCACGTCGGGATCAGGTGCACGTTCAGACCAGGCGGGATCGTGCGGGCGAGGCCGGGCCCGAGCTGGTCGGGGCAGATCAGCAGCAGGTCGCCGGGCTTGGCCTCCCGCTTGAGGACCGAGGCGACGTCGGTGGCCTGGGTGCGCTGCATCTGGACGTCGGCGTATCCGCCGGCCACCCCTGCCAGGGCGCAGACCGCGACCGTGACGCGGACGAACCGCTGGTGGCGCACGACCGTCGCCCCGAGGCCGACGACGAGCAGGAAGGGAACGAACGCCGTCGCCGTGTACCGGTCGGCCCAGGCGTTGCCGACGACCTTGCCGGCGGCGACGGCGACCAGCAGCGTCACCGTGGACAGCAGGAAGAGGGTGCGCCCCGGCTCCCCGCCGCGCAGGTCGATCAGCACGAACCGGCCACCGAGGCCCCGCCCGGCGATGCCGAGCGCGACCAGGCAGGTGATGAACAGCAGCAGGATCCGGCCGACCGTCGACGGGCCGCCGGCCCACTGGCCGTAGGCGTGCGAGATGGCCGCGAAGCTGGCGGGCTCACCCCAGGGGGTGCCGGTGTGCGCCGACTGGAAGCGGAACTCGCCCAGCCACGGGGAGAAGACGATCGCGCCGCAGACGATGCCGAGGACCGCCGCGAACGCTCCGCGCCGGCCGGCGGCGGGGAACCGTGGCCGGGCGGTCGCGGCGGCGATGCGCGCCGCCGCGGCGGCG